>JBBDMR010000110.1:0-15759 GCA_040878225.1 Acidimicrobiia bacterium | reverse complement strand
CATCGATTCTCTTCGGATCTTTGAGGACGACTCG
This sequence comes from Acidimicrobiia bacterium, assembly GCA_040878225.1. GTDB lineage: Bacteria > Actinomycetota > Acidimicrobiia > Spongiisociales > ZC4RG35 > MA-ANB-1. The sequence goes on along the minus strand of JBBDMR010000110.1, from coordinate 15,725 downwards.
ACAGAACTCCTGAACGACTCGCACGACATAGCGAATGGCCCGTCTCAATGAGACGGGCCAGTCATTTGCGCTCTGAGAGGGGACGGCTAACCACACGGTCGGCCCCAACTCTGTATGTTCCGGGAAAGCAATCGCCGGGAGCATTGATAAAACCCACAACACGCCTGATGGCGCTGGTTCTGTTCGGCATCGTGACCGTCGAATTCGGAGGATGGTCATTACTCGGACTTCTCACGGGGCGGGGATCGCTGACCCCTTTCCAGGAGCAATATTTTCGGGCGGGCCATGGTCATGCCGGCGTGCTCCTCATCCTTGCCCTCGTGTTCCTCCTGCTCGCTGAGCGCAGCAATTACACCGACTCGGGGCAGTTCCGGCTCAGCCTTACCCTCCTCGTTGGCATTCTGTTCCAATCGGGCGGCTTTTTCGTACATATGCTGGTCGGGGTAGAGGGTTCCGGTTCCATCGGGACCACCTTGACGACAGTCGGGGCGGTGTTGCTGGCGATTGCCCTGATCGGACTCGGCGTGGGACTTCTCCGCAACGTCGATCCCGACGCAGAATCTGAGACGAAGCGATCCGCGGGTCCTGGTTCCTAGCGGCAAAGAGCCGCACGTCGAGAGTTGCAGCATCTGTCAGACCTGTGTGGCGGAAATCGATTTCGGCTCCTGTCAAGCACAGCCGATCACCGATCGTCGAAGCTGAGCTCCCAGAAGCCGACGTCGTGCCATCGGTCGAACTTGCGGCCCACTTCGTGGAACGTGCCCACATATCGAAAGCCAAGGCTCTCGTGAAGAGCGGCGCTGCCCCGGTTGGGCAATGTCGCTCCCGCAACCACCCGATGTGCCCCTCGACCAGACAATTCTTCGAGCAGCGCCAGCATCAGCTCCCTGCCGACGCCTTTCCGGTGATGACCCGGGTGGACATAGACCGAGGATTCACGGGTGTGGGAGTACGCGGCACGGCTCCGGAACACCGTTGCGTAGGCGTAGCCGATTATCAGCCCCTCATGTTCCATCACCAGCCACGGGTTGTCCTGCATCACCGTTGTCATGCGATCGGCAAACTCCTCGATCCCGGGGGGTTCGAGCTCGAAAGAGACCGCTGAGCTCTCGACTATCGGTGCGTAGATCGCCAGTATTTCAGCGGCGTCGGCGACGGTGGCCCGGCGAATCCTTCCCTGACTATTCGAGGTGTCTGCGCCGCCCATCGACGGAGAGTATCCGTCGGAGTCGTCCCAGGAGAGCGTCTCGAGGCGGCCGATGTTGACTCCGGCTCCGGATACCAGGCCGGTAAGGCGGTGTAGGCTTCCGCGCAGGTCGGCCAACCTGGCGCGGGTCGAGCGTCGGAAGAGCGTTTTCGTTTTCTCCACGCGGTGAAGCTATGGGCTCTGTGTTGCAGGGTTGTTTCCTTCCCGTTAACAATGGTCTGCAACTGAATTCCCATTCTCGCCTGACATGCGGACCGTCATCCAGATCACGGTCAGGCCCGAATACAGATGAAGGAACGGAATCGAACAAACATGAAAATCGCAGTGACAGGGGCCACGGGCTATATCGGAGGCAGAATTGTCCCCCGCCTCCTCGCCTCCGGCCACCAGGTCGTCTGTCTCGCTCGAACCCCTGAAAAGCTCGACGACCGGCCCTGGCGGGACCAGGTCGAACTGCGGCGCTGTGACGTGCTCGATGAGGAACAGGTACGGGCCGGCCTCGAAGGATGTGAAGCCGCCTACTACTTGATCCACTCGATGGGGGATAGCGCCGATTTCTCATCGGCCGAGCACCGGGCAGCGTCGAACTTCGCCGCCGCGGCGGCTTCCGAGCATTTGGGTCGAATCATCTATCTCGGTGCCCTGGGCAAGGGCAACGACCTATCCAAACACCTCACCAGCCGCCAGGACGTGGGAAGAATTCTCGCCGAAGGAGCGACACCGGTCACCGAACTGCGCGCTGCGGTAGTGATCGGGTCGGGATCGGTCTCGTTCGAGATGCTCCGCTACCTCACCGAGGTTCTCCCCGTAATGACGACACCGCGCTGGGTCGAGACCCGATGCCAGCCGATCGCCATCCGCGACGTGCTCGATTACCTGACTGCCGCGCTCGACGACCAACCCGGGAGCAACGTCTATCAGATCGGTGGTCCTGATGTCGTCTCGTACCGGGAAATGATGCAGGTATACGCAAAGGTCGCCGGTCTGAAGAGACGGACGATCATCCCGGTGCCCGTCCTCACCCCGCAGCTCTCCTCGCTCTGGATCGGGTTGGTCACACCGCTCCCGGTCGGGGTCGCCCGACCGCTCGTCGACTCTCTGGTCACGGAGGTGATTGTCGAAGACCGGAGTGCTGACCGGTTCGGAATTGTTCCACTCGGGTTGGAGGAAGCGATCAAAAGCGCTCTCGACCAACACTCCCGCCTCGACACCCCGAGCCGTTGGTCGGACGCTTCGAGCTCGCCGGCCCTGCCTCTCGCCGGTGACCCGGAATGGGCAGGCGGCACTCTCCTCACGGACAGAAAGGTGCTCACCACGGACGCCACTCCGGAGGAACTCTTCAAGGCCTTCAGCCGTGTCGGAGGATCGTTTGGCTACTACACGATGAATTGGGCATGGCGATTCCGTGGCCTGGTCGACACCCTCGTTGGAGGGGTTGGGCTCCGGAGAGGGCGGAGACACCCCGACCTGGTACGTCTGCATGACACCATCGACTTCTGGCGGGTTTCCGCAGTCCGGCCCGACGAGCACCTCCAGCTCTCCGCTGAAATGAAACTGCCCGGTGAGGCCTGGCTCGAGTGGACCATCAGCTCCGTGAGCGGGCACACGTCGTTGGAACAGGTCGCATACTTCCGCCCCCGCGGTCTCTTCGGCCGTGTCTATTGGTATGCCATGCTCCCATTTCACGGCATCATTTTCGGCGGCATGGCCAGAAGAATCGTCGAGGCAGCCGAAAGCGGCTGAGTCGACTCTCCGAGTTCATCTCCCCCGTCGCGTCCACGGCCAATATGGGCCGCTATGTTTCCCCGGCGTGAGCCCACCGCCAATTCTTCTCGCCGAGCAGCCTTGAGCGCATCGCCTCACTTGGAGCGAAGGCTTGGCGTTAGCGACGCCGTGGTGCTGGGGATGGGGTCGATGATCGGTGCGGGGGTTTTCGCTGCGATCGGCCCGGCGGCTTCTGCTGCCGGCTCCGGGCTGCTCATCGGGCTGGCGATCGCGGCACTGGTGGCATACGCCAACGCCACTTCTTCCGCACAGCTCGCCGCGGTGTATCCCGAGGCCGGGGGCACATATGTCTACGGGCGGGAGCGGCTTGGCCGCTTCTGGGGCTTCCTGGCCGGTTGGGGCTTTGTCGTCGGAAAAACGGCAAGCCTCGCAGCCATGGCCCTCACGGTCGGGGCGTACGCATTTCCCGGTAGGGAGCGGCTGATCGGCGTCGGCGCGGTGTTGCTGATGACCGCCGTCAACTATGCCGGTGTTCGCAAAACCGCCAACTTGACCAGGGTGATCGTTGCCTTCGTGCTTGTGGCGCTGGCTGTTGTTGTCGTGGCAAGCTTCGCCACACCGACTGGCGCCGCCGCGAACCTGGCCGACTTCACGTCCGGAGGTGCAAGTGGAATCCTCGAAGCGGCGGGTCTCCTCTTCTTCGCGTTTGCCGGATATGCCCGGATTGCCACAATGGGCGAAGAGGTAATTGATCCGGCCCGCACCATCCCCAAGGCGATTCCCCTTGCCCTGGGAGTCACCCTACTGGTCTACTCGGCGATCGCAGTCTCGGCACTCTATGCCGTGGGACCAGAGGTTCTAGGAGCCACATCCGCCCCGCTGGTCGTAGCGGCCGAAGGTGGGATCTCCTGGGCGTCCCCGTTGGTTCGGGTTGGCGGCGCCGTGGCCGCTCTCGGCGTGCTGCTGTCGTTGCTTGCCGGGGTCAGCAGGACCAGCTTTGCCATGGCCCGCAACGGGGAACTCCCCTCATGGTTGGCGGCCGTCCACAAGGACAACAAGACGCCGTATCGCGCCGAACTCGCCGTCGGATTCGCCGTGGCTTCGATAACCGCATTCGCCGACCTCCGGGGGGCCATCGGTTTCAGTTCGTTTGCGGTGCTGGCTTACTACGCAATAGCCAACGCCTCGGCCTTCACCCAAACGGGCAAGGAACGCCGTTGGCCGAGATGGTTGCAGGTCCTGGGAATGGCAGGGTGTGCTGTTCTTGCACTCTCGCTGCCCATCGCTTCGGTCGTAGCGGGCGCATCAGTCCTCGCCATCGGTGCGGTCGTGTGGGCGATCCGTCAACGAATCGAAGCGTGACGTGGCACCCATGACTCAATCCGTTGCCCCGGTTACATCTCCAACCGTTGGAAGCTCCCTTGGCATGAGCGGGTTGGGACGGTACTTCTGCCAGTGATCGATGTCATCTGCGTCACAAACGATGCACAGATGAACGATCCGGATACCGACCACCGAAAGCTGGGTGCCGCGTGACTTCTCGACGATTGCCAGAGGAACAGCCTGCAGATCGGTCCCCGCACAGACCGGGCAGACCGGCGATGTTGAACGTTGCCAGCTTTGCCCGCAATTGCCACAGGTGATGTCGATGTGGTCGTCGACGCGCTCGCCACGGATGTTTTCGGACTCACCACACATCGGACAACCGATATCAAGGGCCATACCCGGTCAGCCCGGCGGCCAGCATTGAGGACAGGGAGTTTGGCCGCGCTGCTCGGCCTGCCGCCTGATCGCCAGCACTCCCCGAATTCGTTCCGGGCGGCACGCCGGTCGCATGTCGTCATCCTCACCGCGCCGGTGGTAGTGAGACTCACTCATGTAGGTCAACACCAGCGAGTCGACAGGTCCGTTCTCGCTCATGAGATCAGTATCCAGATCAAACCCGGACGACGACGCCGTAGTCGAGTCATGCCTGGGCCATATCGCTGGGAACATGCGACCAGCATTCAGAACACGCGACAAGGCCGAAGGCGACCGCTCTCTTTGGTGTCATCAAGACGCCAGAATTCGCGCTCGGCCTGCAAATCGGCCTATTTGTCTTGACATGATGCCTCCGGTGAAAGTGGGGTCGGTGCCGATATAGACGACCACAAAGTCCGAGGTTTGAGTGATGTGGCGACGGAGAAGACGGCTCATAGTCCGACAAGGGGATCGAGGAGAATCCCTGGGTGATCGCGACGTGTGCCTTCGAGCCAGGCATCGTTTGTGAACAGAGCGAGAATGGTGCCATCAGTGCGGGTAGCGATCTCCACACCCCTGCGATTGGCGAGCGCAGCCCTACCGCTTTCATCAGTTCGTCGCGCCAGCGTATACGGCGCAGGCTCGAAGAGTGGCTCGGCGCTGAACTCGGTGCTCAGGCGATGGAGAGCCACCTCGAATTGGAGCTCGCCGACCGCGGCGAGGATGGGAACCCGCTCGCCACCATCCCGAGTGTGAAGAGACTGGACAACTCCCTCCTCATCGAGTTGGGCGATACCTTTCCTGAATTGTTTGTAGCGCGCGGTGTCCAGGTTGCGCGCGATCCTGAAGTGCTCTGGTGCAAACGTCGGTATCGGTGGAAACTCGATGGCACCATCGACACTCAGGCTGTCCCCGATCCTCAACTCGGTCGCGTTCACCAGACCGACCACATCGCCGGGATACGCCACATCGACTGTCTCCCGATCCCTGCCGAATACTTGATGTGCGTACTTCGTGGAGAACGTCCGACCGGTCCGGTGATTGGCAAGCGACATCCCTCGCTCAAACCTTCCGGAACAGATACGCATGAAGGCGATGCGATCCCGATGGCGGGCATCGAGATTCGCCTGCACCTTGAACACAAAACCCGAAACGTCCCCGTCGAGTGGTGCCGGAGTCCCATCCACACCTGATCTCGCCGTTGGGTGTGGCGCCATCCCGGCGATGGCATCGAGCAAAAGGTCGACTCCGAAGTTCCACAGAGCCGATCCGAAGAACACCGGCGTCGAGTCGCCCGAGAGAAACTGCTTTGTGTCGTGATCGGATTCGACGGCATCCAGAAGCCCCAGTTCTTGCGACGCCTGGAGACGCCCCGGCGTCGAATCCATGTCCTCGAGCCGCCCTTGGGTCGCGGTGCCGATTTGCTTGCCCCCGGGGGTTCGCTCGAACGTCCAGAACGAACCATCTCGCCGATCGACGACTCCTTCGAGGTCGGGGCCGTCCCCGACCGGCCATGTCACGGGAGTTGCTTTGATCCCGAGCTGACTCTCGATGTCGTCGAGAAGGGACAAAGGGCCGAGACCGGGGCGGTCGAGTTTGTTGATGAAGGTGATGAGGGGGAGGCCGCGGGCCTGGGCGACCTTGAACAGCTTGAGTGTTTGCGCCTCAATGCCTCGCGCAGCATCGAGGACTATTACCGCCGCATCCACCGCTGAGAGGACCCTGTAGGTGTCTTCAGAGAAGTCGCGGTGCCCCGGAGTGTCGAGGAGGTTGAATAGCAAATCGTCATGGGGGAACTGAAGGACCGTGGACGTAATCGAGATTCCCCGCTGGCGTTCCATTTCCATCCAGTCCGAGGTGACGTCGCGCTGTCTTCCTGCCCGAGCGCGCACCGCGCCCGCCTCCTCGATGGCACCCGAATACAAAAGCAGCTTCTCTGTGAGAGTGGTCTTTCCGGCGTCCGGATGGGAGATGATGGCGAAGCTTCGCCGGCGCTCGATTTCGTGAAGGATCGGATTGGTCATCGGGTTGACTTTCCGGCCAGGCGGGACAGATTTCGCAACGCATCCCGCGCTGCCTCCAGGCCCTCCTCCAGCTCATCGCACCGATCAAAGGCTCTCGCGAGTGCCGTTTCAAGCTGTCGCTCCGCATCTGAGCTTCGCGGTCCGCCCCGAACCAGCTCGTCGGTATATCCCAACAGCTCACCCATGGTCTCCAGAGACATACCCACCGGCTTGAGACACTTGAGAAGACGCAGGCGGTCGATATCCGGGTCGGTGTACAGGCGAAATCCGCCTTCGGTGCGCCCGGTTGGTGTAACGAGACCGATCTCTTCGTAGTAGCGGATAGTACGCAGCGACAGGCCGACATTCTCGGCGACTGCGCCTATTTGATAGTGCTCTTCGCTCACTTCAATTCCTTCTGAGTGAGGCCGCTCGGGGAGACGTTTTGGTGAATAACGACCGCAGCGATATTCTAACCTTACGTAAGGTTAGAGTTGAAATCGGAGATGAAATGAAACCAAGAGTCACGCGCCTCGAGATCGCAGAGGCGGTTGGAGCCGTCTTCGAGGATGGTGCAGCATCCCAGGACGAGATCCTTGCCGCCGCTGTGGATGCCGGGACCAGGCCCGAGGTGATCGATGCCCTGCGCGAACTTCCGCCCGGTCGATACGGTCGTCTCAACCACCTCTGGGAGGAGCTGCGCGATATCCCTGTAGGCGTTTGATCGCAACGAGCCCCCAAAAGACCTACTCCCGCAGCGTTCCCCATACTCGGTCGAGTAGGTAGACCCTGCCGAACGCTTCCGACATCTTTCGAGTTCGCTCTACCGTTCTCATCTTGCCTGTCACATCTGACTCCCCGGAGACGGGTGGCCTAACCAGCCGCCTCATCGATCGTATCCCCTTCCATTACAGCTGGGTAGTGCTGGGCGCTTCGATGGTGGGAATGGCGATGACCATCCCGGGCCAGACGGTAGGGATCTCGGTGTTCCTCGACCCGATGATCCTCGACCTGGGCCTCAGCCGGTCTGCGGTATCAGCCGTCTACTTGATTGGAACCGTGGCCGGATCGCTGACACTTCCCTTTGTCGGCAAAGCCGTCGACCGACACGGCCCGCGTCGTTCGGTCATCCTGATCGCGATCGCCTTTGCGCTGGCCTGCGTCTTTATGGGTCTGGTCAGTGGCCTGCTCACCCTGCTCATCGGGTTCACCCTGATCAGGGGCCTCGGACAGGGGGCACTCGGTCTGGTCAGCGTTCACACCATCAATATCTGGTTCGTCAGGCGACGCGGGCTCGCGGTAGGCCTTGCGGGGATCGGATTTGCCGTTGCCACCTCATTCATTCCGGGCGTACTCGAGTCCTTGATCGATAGCTTCGACTGGCGTTGGACCTATGCACTTCTCGGCGCGGCAGTGTTGGTGATCGTGGTGCCGGTGGGTGGCGGGCTGTTCCGGTTCAGACCCGAAGAATACGGTCTCCTACCCGACAGCTACCGGGCCCCAGCCAAGGCTCAAAGGGAGGAAGTCCACTATGAGGCCGGACAGGCGCGGCGGACCCTCACCCTCTGGCTTTACATCACCGGAGGCTTCCTGACGGCTGCCATTGGCACGGGCCTGATCTTTCACCACTACTCGATAATGGCCGAGAACGGGATCTCGCGGTCGGCGGCCACGGTGATGTTCGTTAGCTTCGGCCTCGTCGCCGCCGGGGCCAACCTGATCACCGGATTCCTCATCGATCGGATGCCTCCGCGTTTCCTCATGAGTGGGTCGCTGTTGCTGATGGTTGCAGCGATGGTGGCTGCCCCAGGGATCGGGAGCGCAGCGGCCGTCGTCGGATATGGTGCCGTTCTCGGTGCGATGCAAGGCATGAGCCAGGCAGTGCAATCGACTGTTTACGCCCACTACTTCGGACGCCTCCACATCGGGGCGATAAAAGGATTCGCCTCGACGATAACAATCGCCGGGACCGCGGCCGGCCCGTTGCTTCTCGCTCTGAGTTTCGAGGCATCGGGCTCCTATGCCCCGGTGCTTTTGTGGACCGCCATTATCCCGGCGGCGATTGGGTTAGTGACCCCGTTCCTCCCGCTGGCCCGGGATGGGAAGATCCTCTGAAGAGTCCCGGCCCACCCCTCACGGAGCAAGAGCTCACAGCTCCAGCAGTGCAGCCTTCTGCATCGTGCTCAGCCCCGATATCGTGGATTCCGCGCCTCGGTTCAGGTTGGGCCCGCTCGGAGTGAGCCCGTCGTAGGAGGCGCCGGTATCGACGTCATAAATCCGAACGCCGAGATCGTTGCCGCCCAGGAACCAGCGAGCCGCCATTCCGACCAGGTCCTTCCAGCGCTCATCCCCCGAAGCCACCCAGGCCCTCGCACAGGCATCCGCAAATGCAGCTGCCTCCACGGGCTGTTGATCGAAACCCGGACGGGGCTCGCCGGGAGCCCAACCCCCCACCGGCGCAAAGCTGAAACGGCCGTCGGTGGTCTCGATACCGACGAGCCAGTCGAGCAGACGCAGCCCGTCGTCTGTCATCGATTCGTCATCAAGAGCCATCCCGGCGGCAATCAACGCCTCAGCGAGGCGAGGGTTGTCATAGGCAAGACGGGTCTCCGGCCATGGCCATCCGGAGTCGCGACCCACCACGATATGGCGCACCCAGTTGCGAATCAGTCTGGAGGCGTGAGGATGGTCCGGAATTGCAGAGAGGACTTCGACCGCGCCGAGCACGGCCAAGGCATTGGCCCTCGGCGAGGGAGACTTGAACCCCTGTCGGTCGAAGAGGTCGAGCGCTGCACGCTGCAAAGCGGGCTCCCCCGCCTGGCTGACCACATTCCCCAGTGCCCATATCGCCCTTCCCTGGGAGTCATCAGACCCTATCCGATCGGTCCAGCGACCGAAGGCGTCGCGCCGATTGTGGAAACCACCTCCGGGTAGAGCCGCATCCTCGACGAATCTCATGTACACCTTCATCATGGTTCGCAACTCAGGAGAAGGCTGAGGAACGCGGAGAAGAAGGATCAGCGCCCGGGCGTTGTCATCGATGCACATTCCATGCTGCTCGCGTGGTACTGAGTGGAGGGCGTGTTCCCAGAGTCCGCTGGGCGACGTCATCCGTCTCAGGTGTGTGTAGACAGGCTCCGGAAATTCACCGATTGCAGACTTCACGGTGCCGGGATGCATTAGCTCTGACGTGGTCAGGCGGTCCTCACGGTCTCTAGAAAAGAGGCAGGGACCAGCTCGGCATCTGTGACGAGTTCGGCGAACAGAGACTCGTAGCTGGCGGCAACGACCGGCCAGTACATCGCAGAACCGATCGATCTTGCTGTCTCGCTCATTGTCCTCGCAAGGTCGGGATCGTTCAACAGGCGGCGCATAGCTGCGGCCATCGCTGCTGGATCTTCGTGGGGGACCACGATCCCCGCACCGGTTCCCAACAGCTCGATGGCATGGGGAAAAGCTGTCGCCACCACCGGCTTGCCGGCCGCGATCGCTTCGACGAGCACGCCAGATGTCACCTGCTCCCTCGAGTCATAAGGAATCAGGACCATGTCGACACTGCGGATCATCTCGACCAACGACTCGCGGTCCAGGTACCGGTGGTCGAATTCGACGATGTCGGAGACCCCCGCCCGTTCCGCCTGTGCCACGAGCCCTTGTAAGTAGCGGTCCCCTTGCTGGGCTCTTACCTTGGGATGGGTGTCACCCAGGATCACGTACCGCGGCCGGGCACTGACGTCGAGTTGGGCGAAGGCCGCGATCGCCGTTTCCAAGCCTTTCCCCGGCCCGATCAGGCCCCAGGAGAGGACTACGGAGCGCCCATCCCGGGTAGGTGCAGGACCGTCGAGGTCCGGGTTGGCGCCGTGAGGAATCACCAGGATCCGGGAAGGATCGACGTCGTAGCCGCTCACAAGGCGAAGCGACGCCGCGTTACTCATCAGAATGGTCCGTTCGGTGGATCCGACTACTGCTTCAAGGATCGATTTCTGTTCGCGAGTGGGGCTGTGGGGCACGGTGTGGAGAGTGGCCACTGCAGGGACAGTCAGACCGTCGATGAGTGAAAGCACTTCAATGCCGTCAGGGCCCCCGTAGATTCCGTACTCGTGCTGGATCAGAACTGCATCACATCGGTTCAGACTGGCCACGGCGGTCGCTAGTGATGCCGGGTCACCGTTGAGATGCTGGTGGATGACGCCTTCGGAAGAATCCCCGAGAGCATCGACGACAGACACCACCGGCAGGGTATCGGCAGTCCCGCGGAACTCAGACATGGCTTTCCGCAGGGAGGAAGTGAACGTGGCCAGACCACATGTCGTGGGTGGATAGGTGCTGACCATCCCGATAGTCGGTGCGCTTCTCGATGTGTCGCCGGTCAATGGAATCCCCTAAATGTCTTAAATGCAAGGGCCGGTATGACGTCGTTGATGTCGCGGCCCGGGCAAGTTTCAAAGTCGAAGACCACTACCCGAAAACGGCTCTTTTCAAACACTTGGCGGCGAAGTTCGCCTGCGAAAACCAATGGTACCAGCCGCGGTGCTGTAGCTTATGTGGCTTGGAGGGGAGAACCACTGCGCCACGAAGGAAGTAAGGAAGTTTCCAGCGATGAAAGCCGGACTGGCCAGGTGCCCGCACCTCAATCGGTGACACCCATGGATGAAGGGTCGAATCACGGTGGGCCAATCGAGGTGGTTCGAACCGACATCCGCCTCCTGCCCGACCCCGGCCGGGTGATCGTCAAGCGTTACCTGCCGGTCGACGAGGTTTTCCCAGGTGGTCGCACCCGCATTGAATTGGTTGTAGAGCGGATCCTGGCCATGTCGGATACCGACGTGACAGCCACTGCGCTGTCGATCCTGTCGAAGTTCTCCGGGCGTCACCGCGATCTGGAGGCAATCCTGGAGGCGAGTTTTGCCGCTGTGGCCGATCGGATTGGCGAGCGCTCAGATCTGTCGGACGACCGGCGCCGGCTGATCGGCGCCTACTTCACTCACGAGTACTCGCTCGAGGCGGCGGCTTTGACCAACCCCTCGATAGTGCCCCATCCCGACCAGGAGGGCCTCCGTCCCGGCGAGACCCGGTTTATCATCAGCCTCCGCGCGATCGGTGAGGGTCACATCTCGTCGATCGAGTTTCGTTCGGGGGTCATCGGGGCCGATGGCACCATCACGCTCGCCGAGCCCAACCGGCACACCACAACAGCCGAAAGAAGAGCTCCGCTCTACGACAAGAAGGTCTTCGTGGCGAAGCTCACCGAACTGGGCATCTTCGACGAAACTGCCCGTTCCATCCTCGACCTGGTTTCCGACCGTTTCCTGCTCAACCAACTCGAGGAAGCCCTCGCCACGGTGGGGGGGGCCGGGGCTTCACCACCGATGACGGACCAGACAGTGCGCACCATCCATTGGCTCGCCTCCTCGAACTACGAGTCCATCTTCGACCCCGAATCTGATATTTCACATCGCGTGATCTTCCCTGCCGGACCCACCGAGAGCCAGGGCATGGAAGACGCTCGCTTCGTCAAGTTCACCCACGACGACGGCTCGGTTCTCTACTACGCCACCTATACCGCCTACGACGGTTTCAACATCCTCCCCCAGGTCATCGAGACCGAGGACTTCCTGTCCTTCCGCATCGCAACGCTCTTCGGTGACGGCGCTCGGAACAAGGGCATTGCGATCTTCCCGAAGATGATCAATGGCAAATACGCTGCCCTGTCCAGGCAAGACAACGAAAACAACTACCTGATGCTGTCTGAGAACGTCCGGCAGTGGCATACGAGTGCGAAGATCCAGGTACCCACGCGCCCGTGGGAACTCATGCAAATCGGAAACTGCGGGTCTCCTCTGGAAACCGAGGCCGGCTGGCTGGTGATAACTCACGGGGTGGGCCCCATGAGACAATACAGCCTGGGAGCCATCCTCCTCGACCGGGACGAACCGTGGCGGGTGATCGGCCATTTGAAGGAACCATTGCTCACCCCTGATGACTCCGAACGTAACGGTTACGTTCCCAACGTCGTCTACTCGTGCGGGAGCATGATCCACAACCAGATGCTGGTGCTCCCTTACGGTTTCTCCGATGTCGGAAGCCGCATCGCCCTCGTGCCACTCGACAATCTGTTGGGCCGTCTCGCCGGGTGATCCGGCCTCAGCCGACCAGTTCTCGGTAGACCTCGATGTAGCTGTCGACCATGCGCTCGACAGTGAAGCGGCTTTCGACCGAATCCCGAACCGCGCGCCGGTCGATGGTCGTTACGGCCGCGACGGCGCTGGTCGCCTGATCGGGCGTTTCGACCAGGAAGCCGTTTATCCCATCTGAGACGATCTCCGGCATCGAGCCTCTAGAACTGGCAATGACAGGTGTCCCGCATGCCATCGACTCGACCACGCTGAAGCCGAAAGGCTCGTCGAAGTTGATCAAATGGAGGAGAGCGCTGGCACCACCGAGTATGCGACTGCGCTCCGCAGGGCCCACCGAGCCGATGTAGCGAATCGCGCGGTCATCGACGTGAGGTGCCACCTCCCGATCGAAGTACCCCTGATCCTGGATGATCCCGGCAATCACCAGAGGAATCCCCGTGGCCCGGGCCACTTCGATGGCCTCCGCAGTCCCCTTGTCCGGATGGATCCTGCCAAAAAAAAGTAGATAGTCATCCGGTTCAGGATTGAATTCAAACTGGTTGAAGTCTATGCCGTGATGAATCGTCGCGACATAATCCAGGGCCGGGTGCCGATCGGCCTCGCTGATCGCTACATAGGACACCCGGTCGGCGTAGGCCACGTAGGGGGGCAATGTGGCATCCGACGCAAATCCGTGGATAGTCGTCACCATGGGAGTCTCGACCAACCGTGTGAAGGTCAGCGGCAGAAAATCGAAACTGTTATGGATCAAATCGAACTCGGCGGCGCGCTCGAACATGCTGGCGATGTGCAGTGCCTCCCATACCTTCGGATCGAGGGTGGGATCCTCCGAGTACCCGGTGGGTGCAACGGCTGCGAGTGTCGCTGAGGTGACGGAGTCAGCGGTGGCGAACAGAGTGACGTCGAGGCCTCGCTCCACCAGACCCTCGGTCAGGAGCGACGAGAACTGTTCCCACGGCCCGTAGTGACGGGGCGGGACTCGCCAGGAGATTGGCGCCAGGAATGCAACTCTCATCCGGGTTGCTCTCTGACACCTGAGTGCGACTGCGGAGCTTCTAAACGCCCCGCGCCTGCTTGGCGTCCGACACGGCGCGTTTCGCCTTCTTGTCAGCGCGCTTCTCCTTCAGGCCTTTGCCTTCCTTCTTGGCGGCCTTGCCGCCTTTGTCTTTGCTGGCCATGTTTGCCTCCATGCTCGGCTGCCGAACGGCGGCCAGGTCCCATTGTCGCACAGCTTCCCGGATCCGGGAGCGTTTGCGGCAGCGATCGGGTACCCGAAGACCGCCAAATCAAGGTTCGGACCGGTCGTCCGGGTACAACTCGATGTCGTCACCCGATTCGATGACCGAGAACGAGCCGTCGGCTTCGAGTATCACCGCACTAACCGTGTCCAAGTTGGGCAAACCCCTCCGTCGGGCGATGGTCTCGACCTCCCGTTCGGTGACGCGGACACGGCGCAGCGACTCGCTCAGCATCTCGCCATTGCGATAGAGGAGCGTGGGCTCGGCCTTGAGGAAACGCTCGAATCGATCAGATCGAACGGAGATGAAGGTGATCGCGAACTGGGCGACAACAAGAACAGCAAAGGAGGCCGCCCCCTCGGCCAAAGTGACCTCCTGGTTGATTATCACGGTTGCGAACAGCGAACCAAGCGCAATGGTGACCACGAAGTCGAAGGCGTTCATCTTTGAAAGGGTCCTCTTGCCCGAGGAGCGGAGCACCACCACCAGAGTGATGAAGGCCAGTGGCCCGATCACCAGGATTCGAAGGACGGGTTCCCAGCCGTCAAAGAAAATCATCAGCTACCTCCAGCCCTTTCCCGGCGAAATCGTTCTCGTACAGGCGAAAGGGTCAACTCCCCGCCAGGATTTCTTTCATCTCGTCGATTTCCCTCACCTGCGCCTCGACGATCTCTTCACAGAGTTCGATGATCTGTGGGTCGGTTATCGCTGCTTCCTCACACATGACAATCGCGCTCGAATGGTGGGGGATCATCGACCGAAGGAACTGATCGTCTCCCACCGGTGTCTGAGTGCGCGCAAGGACGAAGCTACCGACGAACAGCAGCGAAAACCCCAGGTAGAGAATCGTGTTGAGCTTTCGGTTCTCGTACATCGAACCCATGACCCACAGCATGAGTATCACCATCGGCGCCACCATCATCAGGGCCATATACACCCGGTTGATGTTCGGATAGAAGTGGTCCCAGCTGTCGATCAGTGCATAGGTGAGGAGGAACATCACCACGGCGTTGATCGAGATCACTAAGCCCAGTCGCTTGTAATTCGAGTCCATTCCCCGTTGCTACCCAGGCCCGATCGATCGAAAACACCCCGCGGAGCGCGCTGCGTCACCGATCCGGCTGATGCTGGCGTACCCCTACGGGCGAATCCGGCGTTTACACAACTGAGATGCTCGGAGACAGAATGTCGAATCGTGACGTGGAGCGCCTTCTGTGCGGCAATTTGCCGGAGAACAAGGCCCTCACGCCGCTCGCCCCGATGCTCAGCGCATTTCACAACGTCACCTGGCCGGCGCCAGCCGACGAAGCGGTAGCAACGTTCGCCAGTGCCGCGGCCACCATCGCCCGGTCGGCGACCCCGAGTGCCACGCCGAAGCCGTCTCCTCCTGCCCGCAGCCGATTCCTGGCTCCTGCACTCCAGCGCGGTCTCGCCACCGGACTGGCAGGAGTTCTGCTTGTCTCGGGCCTGGCTGGGGTCGCAGTCGCCTCCGACGACTCTGCCCCTGGAGATCTCCTCTACGGTCTCGATCGCGCTCTGGAGTCGATCGGTGTAGGCGACGGTGGTGCCACGGAGCGGGTTGCCGAGGCCTGGGCGTTGTTGGAGCGGGGCCAGCTCGCTGAGGCCGTCGACCACGCGGTTCGAACTGTTGGCATCATCGAAGCGGAGCAACTCA
>JBBDMR010000109.1:0-2854 GCA_040878225.1 Acidimicrobiia bacterium | reverse complement strand
GCGACCAGTGTGTCAACATCGCCAAGATCACGCGTCTGAACGCCGGACTTCCGTCTTCACAGCGGATCTGCGACCTGATCACCGAGATGGGCGACCTGGTCCGGCCGATGATCAGGACCGCGATCGAGGCATTTGTCCGCAAGGATCTCGACGAGGCGAGGCTGCTCCCGGCAATGGACCAGCCCGTAGATCGGATCAACGCCAACATGTATCGGGAGGCGGTTGAGGTATCAGAGGACAAGGCGATGCTGGAATGGGCGACCAAGATGATCCTCGTATCGCGTGCGTTGGAGCGGATTGGCGACCAGTCGGTCGACTTCGCGGAGCAGACTGCATACCTGATCACCGGTGACCGGCTGGCATTCGACGAAGCGGGTCTAGCCAGATCACTAAATGATCCACCCGGGTGATTACCGGCCCCATAGGGTGCTGATCGTCGAAGACGAGTCGGGACTCGTCGAGTCGATCAAATATGCCCTCGAAGCCGAACAATTCGAAACTGTCACCGCTGAAGACGGAAGGGCCGGGTTGGAAGCCGCCCGGACACATCGGCCCGACCTGGTCCTCCTCGACCTGATGCTGCCTGTTATGTCTGGCCTGGACGTTTGCCGTCAGATCAGGGGCTTCTCCGATGTCCCGATCATCATGCTCACCGCCAAGGATTCCGAGGCAGACAAGGTCACCGGTCTCGAGCTTGGTGCTGACGACTATCTGACCAAACCCTTCTCGATGCGAGAGCTACTCGCCAGGGTGCGGGCCCAGATCAGGCGGAGCGGTCGGACGGGCGTCCTTGCCGAGACCAACGAGGTGCTTAGAGGGGGTTCCATCGAACTCGACATCGACGCTCATATCGTCAGGGTTGAAGGGGTCGAGGTGGAGCTACGGCCCAAGGAGTTCGAGCTTCTCGAGTCTTTGATGCGGAGAAAGAACCGTCTGGCCGCCCGTCACACGCTCATCGACGAAGTGTGGGGACCCTCCTACTTCGGCGACACCAAGACCCTCGACGTACATATCAAACGACTGCGACAGAAGGTTGAACGAAAGCCGGGCGACCCTCGCCACATCGTGACCGTGCGGGGACTCGGCTATAAATTCGTAGATGAATAGGTCGTTGCAGCCCGGTCGCACCCGGCTCTCGACCCGTTTTCTCGTCTACTACGCGGTTACCTACCTGGTGCTGATAGGTGCTCTCGGATGGTTCGTCGACCGCCAGATCAGAGCAGCACTCGTCGATGACCTGGTGGAGAATGTGGAAAGCACGGCGCGGGTGGCCGGGCTGACCATGCCCGACGACGAAGCCCTCCTCGAGGCGTGGGTCGACGAGGTTTTTGTGGCATCGGGGTCGCGGGTGACAGTCATTCGGTCGGATGGAGTGGTTATTGCCGACTCCCATTCCACGCCTGCAGCCATGGAGAACCAACGGGATCTCCCCGAGGTGGTGGCGGCCCTGGCCGGCGGGGTGGGGCGCGACTCCCGGATCAGCGACAGCACCGGATTCACCCAGCACTACCTGGCTTTGCCCCCGGAGGATGGCCTCATTTTGAGAGTTTCCGAGTCGGAGCGGTCCGTGTCGGAACGCATGGCCCCGTTCCGATTGGGGATTCTCTCCATGCTCGCGGGTGTCGGCATCGTCGGGGTCGCAGTTGTGGCCTATCTCGCTCGGCGCCTTACCCGCCCGATCGCTGAAATCCGTGACACGACCCTGGAGATCGCCGCCGGCGATTTCCAGAAGAGACCAAGCAGGTCCCCTGTCCGCGAGCTGGACGAGCTGGGTCTCTCCATCTCCCAGCTGGCGGAAGAATTGGGTGAGCGACTCGTCCAGTCTGAAATTGCGACGGAGACGCTGGAGGTGGTCCTTGGTGCGCTGCCTCAGGGCACGATCCTGGTGGGGGCCGACGACGCGGTCGTATACGCCAACCCGAGGGCAACCGAGTTGATCGGGAGCATTCCAGCCCATCTCAACAACCTCACCCCACACCCGTTCCAGACTCTGGTCAGAGAAAGTCGCGAGGCGATGGATCAGAAGGAAGTGACTGTCGACCATGGCTCACCGCCCCGGCGGGTCCGCGGCGTGGCGACTCCTTTCACCGGCGACCGTCGAATCCTGCTTGTGATCGTCGATGTCACGGACCAGGAGAGGGTGGCTTCGATCAGGAGAGACTTCGTCGCAAACGCTTCCCATGAGCTGAAGACTCCAGTAGCTTCGATCATTGCCTCATCCGAAGCGCTGACGATGGCAGTCCAGAGGGGCGACCCGTCGGCGGTCAAGTTCGCTCACAATCTCGAAGCTTCCGCACGTCAGCTCGATCGGATGGTGTCCGACCTCCTCGATCTTTCCCGTCTCGAGCGGGAGGTCCCCGAGGTGGACCCAATCCGGCTTGACCTATTGGTCTCCGAGGAGGTGGGCCGTTTCCAGGAGCATGCCGGAAACGCCGGTGTCGGCCTGACGGTCCGGGCCGAGGAGGCATCCGTGATGGGGAACTGGCGCGATCTATCCCTGGCCGTGAGAAACCTGCTCGACAACGCCGTGAGGTACACACCGGGAGGCGGCTCGGTTGACGTCAAAGTGGGTGTCGGCTCCGATGGGGCATTCATCGAAGTCACCGACACGGGCTCGGGAATCCCCACCCGTGATCTCGACCGGGTGTTCGAGCGGTTCTACCGTGTCGACGCCGCACGGTCCCGTCGCACCGGCGGGACCGGTCTCGGTCTCGCCATAGCCAAACACGTAGTCGAGAGCCATGGCGGCACCATTTCCGCCCGCTCCCAACTCGACGTGGGCTCAACCTTCACCATCCGCCTCCCCGCGACCTAGGAGTTTCCACCAACGCTGTTTGAGCTCCCAGCCCGTGGG
>JBBDMR010000108.1:11965-15885 GCA_040878225.1 Acidimicrobiia bacterium | reverse complement strand
AGGAGTGCTGATGGATAGCGGCGATGCGGCGTGGGTGCTGACTTCTGCAGCCATGGTCTTGTTCATGACGCCGGGTCTGGCGCTGTTCTACGGAGGCATGGACCGGACGAGAAACGTCCTGAACATGCTAATGATGAACTTTTGGTGTCTGCTCATCATCCCGATCGTCTGGGCGGTCGTGGGATTCTCATTAGCGCAGTCGGGTGACGGAGCCTTCCTCGGCAACCTCGACATGGCGTTCCTACGTGGACTGGACATAACCGGTGAAGACGGCGGCTCTGCCCTGTTGACAGTCGTTTTCCTGGGCATGTTCGCGGTGATCACACCGGCCCTCATCTCCGGGGCCGTGGCCGATCGCATGAAGTTCACGGCTTGGGCGATCTTCGCCCCGGCCTGGTTGCTTCTCGTGTTCGTCCCGGTCTTCAAGTGGGTGTACGGCGGTTGGATCGGAGACCGGGGTGCACTCGACTTCGCTGGAGGGACGGCGATCCATGTGAACGCCGGCATCGCCGCACTGGCCGCGGTCCTGGTGTTGGGCAAGCGCAAGGGCTGGCCAAGCCAGGGTCACCCTCCTCACTCGATGCCTTTGGTGATGCTGGGTACCGGGATCCTCTGGTTCGGCTGGTTTGGATTCAACGCGGGCTCGGCCCTGGCGGCCAATGGCCAGGCGGTGCAGGCGTTCATGAACACTTTCCTGGCGGCGGCGGCCGCCGGGCTGTCATGGGGGTTTGTCGAGAAGCTTCGGGACGGCCATTTCACAAATCTCGGTGTTGCATCTGGAATCGTGGCCGGTCTGGTGGCAATAACCCCCGGCGCCGGTTTCGTTGCGGGGATGTCCCCGATCTGGATCGGGCTAGCCACCGGCGTCATCTGCTCTTACGCAGTCGCTTTGAAGACCAAGGCCGGTTATGACGACGCCCTGGACGTCGTCGGGGTTCACTTCGTCGGCGGCCTCGTCGGGTCGCTGGCTGTCGGTCTGTTCGCCGACCCGGAGTTCTTCGGCGGCGAGTTTCTGGCTGGCGCCTTCTTTGGAGGTGGGTTCGAGCTCCTCGTTGAGCAGTTCCTGGGCAATGGCGCCACCATCGTCTACAGCTTCGTGGTGACGACACTGATCATGCTGGCACTGAAAGCCACTATCGGGGTTCGGGTCGACGAAAAGGTCGAGGACAGCGGCCTGGACCTGGCCGAGCACGCGGAGACGGCATATAGCAGCGGCAGCGCCACTCTGGCCGGACACTGACGGGAGCCGAGATGCGAGGAAAGACGACGACAGGTCTACGGTCAACGGTCGAAAGGACCCCGAAATGAAACTGATCATCGCCTTCATCAAGCCCTTCAAACTGGAAGAGGTGCGGGACTCTCTCAAGGCCGTCGGCGTCACCGGGATGTCGGTGAGCGACATCTCCGGTTTCGGCCGCCAGCGAGGCCAGACCGAGGTATATCGGGGCGCTGAGTATGAGGTGGAGTTCGTACCCAAAGTGCGGCTGGAAGTCATCCTCACCGACGAGTTGGCCGGCCCGGCGGTTGCCGCGATCGAGTCGGCGGCACATACCGGAGAGATCGGAGACGGCAAGATCGTCGTAGTGGCAGTCGAGGACGTGGTACGCATCCGGACCGGGGAGCGAGGCGCCGACGCCGTCTGACCCGGGGACCCTGTTCCTCTCCGATTTCATCGACCTCCGTGACTCGCTGCGGCGGCATCGCATCGGTCGAGGGGGTCATGAAGTGTGTACGGCGCTGACCTCGAGCCTCGACCGGGCATTGTCGACGCTGGTTGCCCCAGAATCGGCACCGATGTCAGTGGTCGCTCTTGGCGGGTACGGCCGGGGCGAGCTCAGCCCGTATTCCGACGTCGACCTGATGCTCCTTCATGAGGGAGGCGACGTGTCGGCTGCCGCAGCCGACCTGTTCCGCCCTCTCTGGGACGCAAACCTCCGAGTCGGCCACTCCGTGCGCACCGTCCGTGAGGCGTCGAATGCGGCACGAGAGAGATTCGACACCCAGACAACGCTCCTAACGAGTCGGCTCGTTGCCGGTTCCGAGGAGCTGTTCGACCAGCTGATGGAGGCGGTCACCCGGGTGACGAGGGCGCGTCCTCTTCGTCGTTATCTGGTGGATGCCGAGCGAAGCCGACGGGCCGAGGCACCGTATCGGCTGATGTCCGTGGATATCAAGACCGGTCGCGGCGGACTGCGCGTGTTGCAGGGTTTCGGGTGGGAGCGTCGACGCCAAGAGCTGATCGGCAGGTTCTCCACGCAGCATGAGGAAGAGGAAGACCATGCGCTTGAGGTTCTCCTCCAGGTTCGAAACGGACTGCATGCCGTCGCCGGCAGGGCACACGATGTGTTCTCGCCCGACTTGCGCGAGCCGGTTGCGCGGTGGCTGGGGCGCGACACATTCGAGACGGCGGAACGCCTCATTGCCGCCATGCAGACGATCGACCGGCTCGCCGAGCGCAAATGGCCCGAGGTCCTGGAAGCCCGAGCGGTGCCTCCCGTGCGGCGAGCCTGGTCTCGTATCACAGGTTCGCCTGAGTTGATCAAGACTGACTCGCCCCCGACGATCGACGACATCGACCGGATACTGCAGGCAGGCGACCGCGGGAGAGCCCTATTCGATAGTCTCTGGGAGCAGGGATATCTCGCGGGGGTGCTCCCTGAATGGGCCGTCGTGGCCAACCTCCCCCAGCTGGAGCCCTTCCACCAGCACCCGGTTGCCGCTCACCTGTGGCGGACCGTATCCGAGATGCAGATGATCCTGGGTGAGAACGGTCTACTCGGCCGTGTCGGACTCGACTTGAACCGGCCCCGACTGCTCCGGCTCGCCGCCTTCCTCCACGACATCGGCAAAGGTCACGGCGGGACGCACGCCACGGTCGGCGCCGGGATCGCCGCTGCTTTCGCCGAGCGGATGGGGCTCGACGCCGAGACCAGCGACCTCCTGGTCAATGCTGTGCGGCACCATCTCCTCCTGCCGCTGACCGCTACCAGACGTGATTTCGAAGATCCGGCCGTGATCGACGAAGTGGTGTCGGATGTGGGGACCCTCCAGCAGCTTCAGGTGCTCTATCTGCTGACTGTCGCCGATTCCAGGGCGACCGGGCCTTCGATGTGGAACGACTGGAAAGCGAGCTTGCTCAGGATGCTGTTCGTGAGGTGCGCAGCCAGGTTCGGTGGCGAGGAGGCCGCCGTGGACATGGGCGGGGCCACCCGGCAAGAGGTTCTGGTCAGGTCGGGCGAAGCGGCACACGCAATGCGGGCTCACCTCGACGCCATGCCCGCCGACTACCTGCGCAGCCTCAGGGTCGAAGATGCGCTCTGGCACCTCGAGCTGATCCACGACCTGGTGGGAGCTTCCAATCTGGCTGTGCGCGTCGGAGCGCCCTTTGAGACAGCCGTCGTGGTTGGGCCCAACATCCCGGGCTTTCGTCGCATCGTCGCAGCGGTGTTCGCCGCCAATGGAATCGATGTGCTCGAGGCCCGTTTGTTCGGCCGGTCCGACGGCCTAGTCGTCGACTCGTTCCGGGTCAGGGACGATCGCACCGGTGGCGTGGTCCCGGGTGAGCGGTGGGATAGGGTTCGGGCCGATCTCGGAGCCGGCCTTCTCGGGGAACTCGACACCGACGACAGAGTCGCGGTTCGCGCCGCAGCCTATCCGACAGCGGACATGTCGCGCCTCAAACCCAGCGTCAATGTCTCTACCGACCCCGCCACCGGCGACCTGGTGTTGATAGTGAAGTGCTCCGACCGCATCGGGAGACTGGCCGAGATCCTCGGCGCGCTCGAGGCCTTTGGTCTCGAGATCCACCTGGCCAAGCTCGACAGCCGCGAGGGCGAGGTGATCGACACGTTCCACGTCGGCCCGGGTCCGACGACGGCAGGTCATGACCTGACCGAACTGGGGCTGCGGATAGCCGACAA
>JBBDMR010000108.1:10136-11865 GCA_040878225.1 Acidimicrobiia bacterium | reverse complement strand
GTCCGACGACGGCAGGTCATGACCTGACCGAACTGGGGCTGCGGATAGCCGACAAGGTGACGCCGTGACATGTCCTGGCCGCGCCTCATGCACAGGTTCGCGGGCAGGCATCTTCACGACGCTTTCCAGCCCTTCCGGCGGAAGGGCGACAAGTAGCCGGAATCAAGGTGAGCACCTCGCGGCTTCCTCGCGGTCCGAGAGTTGAGACAGCTCTGTCAACGCCATGAAACCGCCGGTCTGAAAAACCGGAGGTCGACGGATCGACCCCGTCCTTGACCACCATCGAACTAGTCTGGTCAATCGCCTGAAACCCCACGTGGTCATTAGGTTGCCGGGAAGGCAGCCGGTCTTCCGTGTTCGCGACGCTTCGCGATCCAGTAAAAGCCGGCGAGCTGATCCTTCACCGACTTGCCAAAGTCAAGTGCCTCCTCTCACATCTCGGGATTGAGATCACGGTCACTGTGCGGGCATACATCTCGGACCTCCGTCTCAAAGATTGGTGCGCAACAATTCCGACAGAACCTACAACGAACGGAGGTTCTCACCCTGCTCATTACGTGCCGTCATGGGCGTGTTTTCCCGGCGGCGACCCGTAACGCGTGGTCGTCAATTGCGTCCGATGCCATGGCTGCAGCCTGTTGTTCGGGTGTCAAGCGTTCGACGATGCAGAACTCGTTGCCGAATGGGTCTTGCATCACGGTCCAGTCGATCGCGGGCGGTTCGTCACCGTATGAGCCGGGCCGGGGGTAGAGGCTGGGAGGCTTCTTGACTCTTCCTCCCAGGGCGATGACGTCTCGTATCGCGTTATCCATTCCGTCGTTTGGCCAGATGTCGATGTGAACCCGGTTCGTCTCGTCGTGGGTGGGCGGGTTTAGTTTCACCGGGGCATGGGTCGTGTCGTTGAGGATCATGTAGTTATCCGTTTCCGGGTCGTTCAGATAGCTGAGCCAACCGTGCCAGCTTTTTCGGTTTGCAGTCCAGCCGAGGACTTCGGACCAGAAGTCGGAGCCTTGGTCGAGGTCTGTGACGTTGATGCACACCGACTTCCATCGTCCTATCGCCATGATGTCCTCACCGTCCCTTGCTACTCACATTGCGAGTATAGCTCGCATTGCGAGTAGGCTGGCCCAAGTGGCCAACCCAACACCGACGACATACGGACTGCTGGGAATGCTCGCCGTCCGGTCGTGGACGGGGTATGAGTTGACCCAACAAGTGCGTCGCTCACTCCGATTTGTCTGGCCATCCTCCGAGGGCCATCTCTATCGAGAGCAGAAGCGGCTGGTAGGTCTGGGTTGGGCAACACTCGCCGTAGAAGCGGATGGGAAGCGAACCCGCAATCGCTACACGATCACACCGGCCGGTCGCTGCGCGCTCAAAGAGTGGCTGGCAACAGAGCCCGACGAACCCAGGTTCGAGATCGAAGGAATCCTTCGTGTCTTCTACGCCGACCAGGGCACGAGCCAGGACCTGGTCAACTCGCTCAGCGCCACGGCAACTTCGGCCAACGCGATGCTGAAGGAGATGGTCGGCTTCGCCAACGAGTACCTCGCCGACGGCGGGCCCCTATGGATGCTCGAAAACAGTGTCGGGAGTCCAGATCAAGATCGTGTCGAATACAAGGGCAGGGTCCAATACCCGGAACGACTCCACGTCGTCGCCCGGGTGATCGACATCACGACCCTTTTGCTGGCCGACCTCATCGAGTTCGCCGAAGCCACTGCATCCG
>JBBDMR010000108.1:0-10036 GCA_040878225.1 Acidimicrobiia bacterium | reverse complement strand
CACCAACTCAACCAGGCAAATTCTAGAGGCGATTCGCGACCGCAACAACCACTAGTTCCGCACCTACATATGTGCGTCGCACTAAGAACTGTCAGCGATCGGATCGGTATTGTTGCGGAGGAGCCCTACCTCGATCGCTCGCTCTTGGTTGTCCCAGACCGCCATGGCGGTGGTCATCGGCAGGAACCCCAGGCTCAGGTAGAAGCCTTCAGTGCCTGGGTTGGCGTAGAGGATTATCTTCCTGTGTCCCTTCGCCATCCCGACGAGCCGGCTGATGATCGCCTTCCCGAGGCCACACCGATCGTCGACCAAGGAACTTCCGGTTGAGTACCTGCGGAAGTCGCAACCGCCGCACCCGCTGCGACCCCGAGAAGGGCGCTGAAAGCCGTGAAGACGGCGAGCGGCACTGTCGATTCGAGAGCTACCAAGCGTCGGATCTGGCTTGGAAGCAGGCCTCCCGCCCTCAGGAACGCAAATGCGTCGCGACGTTGCAGGAGACGTGAAGCGGTTCCGATCGACAGGCTGAATGTAGCGATGCCAAGCACGATCCCCAGTCCTACGGTCGCCAGCAATCGGAGCTCCCGGGCCGACGCCCCCTGGTCGTACTCGACTTCAGCGACACTCCGCACCTGCGCAGTGGGAAACTGGGCGACCACCGCCGTGCGCAGGGCCTCTACATCACCTCGATTGGGGTCAACCCGGATCACGATCTGTGCTTCCGAGATTTCAGCAGCGAATTCGTCGGAGACCTGGGAGGGATCGATGATCACAGATGCAGGGTACGCCTCGTCAAAGGTGGCCCCCGTCGAAGGTGACCGTAGTCGTAACCTCCGTCCCTTCCAGAGGAGGTGAGGAACCAACGACCAGGACCGATGCCGGTTCCAGGAAGGCTCCGGCGGAGACGAGCACGCCACCTGCGCACTCACCGGCATCGAAGCCGGCGACTGTGCCAACCGCCTCGCAATCAGCGACGACTCCCAGCCCAAGCATGTCAACGCCTTCAATCGACACAGTGACCAATCCCTGGAGGACGAATGCCTCTACCTCTGGTCGATTCCCAATGTGATCCCGCACCTTGAGCAAGAAGTTGGGTGGCGCCTCGATCAGGACTCGGTCCGGGGCCAGGCCCTCGTAGCGAAAGTCGCTGGAGCGAAGCAGAGTGCCGGTGATAGTGAAGAAGGCAGTCACGGCTTGACAGCGTCGAGCCCGCAGCCTCACGCGATCGGACCTACGAGACGATCAGCCGATCCTTCAGGCGACTTGGGGACTCTCGCTCGCAGCAGCGGGCGGCCTGATTCCGACGGTCAGGAGGTAGCCGATCATCCAAAACTCGCCGATGGTGGCGGGGTAGGTAAGACCTTCGACCAGCCACGATTCGACGCCGGCGACGCCGTATCCGATGAAGGCGCTCAGCACGTAGCCAGCTCCACCGACGATGAGGATGCGGCCCAGCCACACGGGCATGCGACCGGAGGTAACCACAACGTACCCCATCGGGATCAGCCACAAGCCGAAGAACATCGCACCGACACCCCAACTGTTTGTGCTCAGCTCGTACATGAGTTGGACAGTGCCGGCGGCGTCACCACCGACGACAAGGCCGGAATCACCAGCGACGCTCAACGCAGTCGCCAGAAAAGCAGTGCTGGCCATGATCGCCACCGCGTTCATCATCCCGAAGATGGCCAGCGCCCACGCGGCCACATGGTTGATGCTCCGGAACAGCTTGTAGAACCAGACCGCGGCGAGAGCTTGAGCCACCACGACGCCCATCTCCGCCACGAGACCCAAGCGGGCAAGTGCCTCGTTGCCCGTCAGGTTGGCGAGGGTCGCCGCGGCATCGCCTTCGGCAAAGATCTGCGAGCGAACGATCAGGAACCCGACAATCCCGGTGACAGCAAGGGCCAGGTACCACAGCCCGGCCACCCGGGCGGTTCTCTTCAATGCTGAAAAGCTCGAGCTAGCGACTCCGTCCAGCTTGGCATTCGTGGCTGTTGTCAACTCGGTGACCATCGTTCCTCCGTACGTTGTAAGGTATGCGGCACAAGGTAGCCATACGATGTAAGATTGTCAAGGCTATTTGTACGTCGGCGACGTCGGCGCTCGGGGTCGAAAGAATGACGCACCCGTACGGCCTCTCCGCCATGGCTCCTGTTGAAGACCGAAGATCGGTGGGTGGATGCTGTCCCTGACACAAGAGAGCCGATTGGGTGCCGGAGACGCTGACTCAGCCGAGGATGAAGACAACCCCGAAGATGGCGACCACTATCGTGATCAGTCCCACAAAAAGCGGACCAAACGTCGACGATTCGTATAGGCCCTCGTCGAGGTGGCGAGCGAGGCGCAGATACCGGGCGGTCGCACTCACCGCGGACACCGCTCCGACAACGATGAGGCCTAGACCCACCAATTCGGCCTTGGTGCCCTCTACTTCGACCAGTTCGGCAACGAGGATCCCGAGTCCGACAAAGGCCAGGGAGGTTCGGATCCAGGAGAGAAACGTGCGCTCGTTGGCCAGATGGTCCCGTGCGAGGCTGCCGGAAATATTGCGAACTTCACGGCTGCCAAAGCGCTTTCGACCTTCCACCAGGCCAGAGTATCAGAAGCCCTGAAACCCCCACCGCACCGCCTCGATCCAGCGCGGTGGGCTGAGTAGAACAAAACTCTCCAGCCGAAGACAGTCGGAATGCACGGAGACCTCCCGCATCGGCCTGGGCTCATCCAGCCCTCTGCTAATTTCCCTTCGTGTCGGCAGATCTCACAGTCAGGCCCCTCGACGAGTCGACCTGGCCCGCGTACGCCACTCTCGTCGAGAATTGCGACGGGTTTCCAAGTGGCTGTTGGTGTATGGGGTTTCACCCCGAGGGTGTGGGCAAGGACACCACCGCGGCATTGAACCGCCAGCGCAAGCTGGATCGGGTGCGTGCCGGGTCTACACACGCGGCTCTCGTCTTCGAAGGGGAGGAGTGTGTGGGCTGGTGTCAGTTCGGATCACCCGAGGAGCTGCCCAGGATCAAGAGTCGGGCTGCCTACGAGCGGACCGCATCCGAGTCGCCGGATTGGCGGATTGCGTGTTGCTACGCAGCCAGGGGCCATCGGCGCCAAGGAGTTGCCACCACTGCCCTCGCCGGTGCCCTCGATCTGATCGCCGGCTTGGGCGGCGGTGTGGTCGAGGGATACCCCGAGCCGGCCGGTGCAGTACCGGCCGGGTTCCTCTTCAACGGAGCACTTTCGACTTACGAACAGCTCGGGTTCACCCGAGACAGGATGATCGGCAAACACCGCTGGGTGGTCACCCGCTTCGTCGAACCCACCTCCTGAGACGCCAACCACCAGGGATGATGGGCCCTAGACTCGCCCCCCTTCTGCACTCGGCGAGTTCGGGATACCGGAAGTGGTCTGATGGTCAGAAGGTGTTCGGCTCGGAGCAGGGCATCTCCACCCGGGTCGCTGCCGCTAGGTTTAGGCGATGGAGAATGTCGATGTCGTTGTGATCGGTGGTGGGCAGGCGGGGCTCGCTACCAGTTTTCACCTTGCCAACGCAGGAATCGAACATGTCGTTCTCGAGAGGGACCGAGTGGCGCAGGCGTGGCGAAACCGGTGGGACAGCTTCACCCTGGTGCTACCCAACTGGACCCTCCGCCTACCGGGCCATCACTACGAGGGTGAAGACCCGGACGGCTACTTGCCTCGCGACTCGATCGTTTCCTACCTCGAGGATTATGCCCACGAGATCCCCGCCCCCCTTCGGGAGGGTGTTGAAGTCACCAGCCTTCAGCCCGCAAGCGGAGGATGGCAACTACACACGTCAGGAGGAGAAATCCGATCGGCCGCCGTCGTCGTGGCCACAGGGGCTTTTCAGCAAGCTGTGAAACCGCCAGGTTGGAAAGATATCCCGAAAGGCATTCACCGGATCGACATCACCGGCTACCACAATCCCGATGAGTTACCACCCGGCAAGGTCCTTGTCATCGGGAGCGGGCAGTCTGGATGCCAGATCGCCGAAGACCTGGTGACAGGCGGCCGCCAGGTCTTTCTGTCGTGTGGCCGCGCCCCGTGGTTACCAAGGCGGGCCGGTGATCGCGACATCTACTGGTGGCTCGACCAATCTGGATTCATGGATACCCCACCGGGCGCCCTCGCCGATCCGAGGGAACGGCTCGGTGCCAACCCGCAGCTGACCGGACGCGACGGTGGGCACGACCTCCACTTCCGAACCCTGCATGAAACGGGCGTGACCCTTCTGGGACACTTCGCTGGATCAGACGACAGAGTTGCACATTTCGAATCCGATCTCGACGCCAGCATCGGATTCGGAGATCAGGCCTACCGCCAGCTGAGCCAACTGATCGGGAAAGTCGCCGCTGAACACGGCGAGGTGGTCGACCTCCCCGAACCCCTGCCGTGGAATCTTGGGTCTCCGGAAAGGATTGATTGGGACGGCTTCGGAGCAGTCGTTTCAGCTTCGGGGTTTCGTCCCGGATACCACTCGTGGGTCGAACTACCCGAGGCGTTCGACGAACTCGGATTTCCGATTCAAGACAGCGACGGATCGGGGGTTTTCCGGGGGCTCCATTTTGTCGGTGTCCATTTCCTCCGCAGGCGGCGGTCGGCTCTGTTCTCGGGGGTTGGCGAGGACGCCGAAGTCGTCGTCGAAAAAGTCGCTGCCCACCTCTCCTGATGGGGCCCAGCCCGGATTAGCCGGCGAGGCG
This sequence comes from Acidimicrobiia bacterium, assembly GCA_040878225.1. Taxonomy (GTDB): domain Bacteria; phylum Actinomycetota; class Acidimicrobiia; order Spongiisociales; family ZC4RG35; genus MA-ANB-1. Next base: position 5,324 of record JBBDMR010000108.1, on the reverse strand, counting down.
GAGCCGGTCGAGGCCGTCGAGCATCAGGTCGAGCGCGAATTCGAACTCGGACTTGTCGTCACACCATCCCAGAGTCTGGTCCTCCGGGTCGTCGTGGGCGACCGCTTCCATGAATTCGAGGAACAAAGGAATTTCGGTGGCCATCTGCGCGAACAACTCCTCACTCACCGCCTCGTCGTCGGAACCCGGCGACGGGTCGAAGAGCTCCTGGCTGAACCCGAGGGCGCGGCTACCCAGAGCGTGCATTGCATGGTGGGCAAGGTCGTAGGACATGCCACCAGCCCGGAAGATCTCGAGGAAACCGTGGTAGTAGCGAAGGACCGCGCCGTTCATCGTGGTCCGCGACTCGAGAACCCATGGCGCCCATTTGTGGCGGAGCATGACCTGGCGTGCACTGAGGATGCGAGACCTCATCGCCTCCTTCCAGTCGTCGGCGCCTGTCGCTCCCGGAAGATCGGCGATCTCATCGAGGATCTCCTCGACGACGACCTCAGCGACACCGTCGAGCAGTGCCTCCTTGTTGGCGACGTGGTAGTAGAGCGACATTGCCTCGACGTCGAGCGCCTCGGCCAGACCTCTCATGGTCAGGGCATCGAGACCGCCGTCATCGGCTACCGCCACCGCGGCCGCCAGTATCCGCTCTCGGTTTAGCGGACGCCTGGGGTTTGTCTCCTGCGAGATTTCAGCGGTCATTGGTCCATTCATTCTAACCGTACGCGATAAGGCTTGACAGCCTTACATTGTACAAGTACGCTCCCCCTTACATTGTAAAAAGGAGAAAGAATGGAAGATCTCAAACTCACGGTGAACCCACCAAAGACAACGACGATGCGAGCCGTGCAGCAGAACGCCTACGGCGAAAACGCAAATGACGTGTTCGATCAAGTCGATGTGCCGATTCCCGACATCGAGTCCGACGAGGTGCTCATCAGGATCGCGGCGTCGTCGGTCAACGCCCTCGACTGGCACTTCATGACCGGCACGCCATACTTCTTGCGTCTCCAGAACGGTTTTCGTACGCCGAAAAGAGTGATCCCGGGTGCCGACGTTGCTGGAACGATCGTGAAGGTCGGATCTGAGGTCATCGGATTCGAATCAGGAGACGAGGTGTTCGGAGAAATCGGAGGCGGTGGGTTCGCCGCATACGCCGCGGGCACGGCGCGGGCCCTCGCCCACCGGCCCGTCAGTCTCCCGATCGAGGAAAGCGCCGCGCTAGGGGTGGCAGCACTGACCGCTCTTCAGGGCCTCCGCGACTGGGCAGGGATCAAGCCAGGAGACCGGGTTTTGATCAACGGTGCTTCCGGTGGCGTGGGCACGTTTGCGATCCAGATCGCCCGCGCCCTCGGCGCAAGCCATGTCACGGCTGTCTGCAGCACACCAAACGTCGAAACCGCACGGTCACTCGGTGCAGACCGGGTCGTCGACTACACCAAAGAAGACTTCACCGAGATCGAAGACAGGTTCGACGTGTTCTTCGACAATGCAGGAAGCAAGAGCCTCAGCGAATCGAAGAAGATGCTCACCGACGATGGGGTCCTGGTGATGGTCACCGGCAAGAAAGGAAAGTGGTTCCGCCCTCTCGACCGGATAATCGCCGGAGCCATCCGCTCCATGTTCTGGAGTCAGCGGGTCGTCAACAAAGTGGCGGCGGCAAGTGGAGACGACGGAGCAATCCTCGCTCGAATGGTCGAGGAAGGCAAACTCCGAGTGGTCATCGACCGGCGGTTCACACTCGACGAAGCGATTGATGCACTCGCCTACCAGGCCACCGGGCACGCAAAGGGCAAGTCGATCATCGAGGTGTCCTGAACCAAATCCAGCGCCAGGCTGTACGACGGAGGGGTCGCTAGGTCGATTGAGCTGCGGGCTTCCGAACCTCGCGTGTGGTGGTGCGGAGGCTCTTTCGGCCGAGTGGGACCCTGAAACGCCTTCTGCCCCTCACCGATCTCGCCATCTGCTCAAACGCGATGAATCGGGCCATCGGCACCGAAACCGGCTCCCATATCGTCTTCTCGACTGGCAGTTTCTCCTGAATCCTTGTCACAATGCGCCTCTCTGGGGATGGGGAGCCTCATAGTCCGAAGCTCGTGATCTGTGAGAGAGAGACGGTCCCGGTGACTTTGATACAAAAATCCGCGATGCCGGGAAGTGCTCGCCTTCAGTGTGCAGGCGAGGTTCGATCTCCCGGAGCGTGAAGACCGGTGGCGGCCCGAGGCAGCCCCGCAGGATCATTCCCGATACGGAAAGCACCGAGGTATTCGGCCGGGATCCGTTCGAGACGGTCCTCGGGACGGATCTGTGCGGGGATCCAGTCGTGTAACGCCGCAGCAAGCAGAGCGTCGGTGGGGCACATGGTGCCGATGGGGCACATGAATGCCGCCCGCCTGCCACATTTCACACATGTCATCCCAACGCTCCTGAACTCTACGGGCCGCATCTCTCCATCGGCATCAGGCGGCCGAAACCTTGAGGGTGCATCCACCTCTCTCTGTCTTTTTCCCACCGTAAGCTGGCCACCGGATGACGACCCTCGAAACAGCCTCACCAGAACAGGGGCTCACCCCAGCCGAGGTACGCCAGCGCATGGAGGCCGGTCTGGTCAACCGGCTCTCGGAACGGCCAACTCGCACCACCGGCGAGATTGTCCGCGCCAACGTCGTCACCAGGTTCAACATCCTCCTCAGTGTCCTCCTCATCGTGGTCCTCGTAGTCCTCCGCGAGCCACGGGACGCTTTGTTCGGAATCGTCCTCGTAGTCAACTCGGCAATCGGGATAATCCAGGAGTTGCGGGCGAAACGCACGCTCGATCGGTTGGAGTTGATCGCAGCCCCCAAGGTTCGGGCGGTGAGGGCCGGCGAAGTCAGAGAGGTCGGCGTCGAGAGGATCGTTCTCGACGACCTCATCGAGCTCCGGCCCGGCGATCAGTTGGCCGTCGACGGAGTAGTCGTCTCTTCAAACAGTCTGGAGATCGACGAATCGTTGCTCACCGGTGAGTCGGACCCTGTGTTCAAACAACCCGACGACGAGTGCCTTTCGGGAAGCTTTGTCGCCGCCGGGTCCGGCCGGTACCGGGCGACGCGGGTCGGCGACGACTCCTACGCCGCACGTCTCGCCCACGCCGCAAAACGATTCACGCTGGTCCGCTCCGAACTGCGGGATGGGATCAACTGGATTCTCGGTGTGGTCAGCTGGGTGGTGGTTCCCATGGGATTGCTGCTGGTGTGGAGCTCGACCCGCGGCGGAGGAACCCTCCTGGAGGGTCTTGGAGGCGCGGTGGCGGCCGGGGTGGCAATGATCCCCCAAGGGCTCGTGCTATTGGCATCGATCGCCTTCGCTCTTGGTGTGATCAGGCTCGGAAAACGCAACGTGCTCGTACAAGAGCTGCCCGCCATCGAGGGCCTGGCCCGGGTCGACACGGTCTGTTTCGACAAAACGGGGACTCTGACCGAGGGCACGCTCACCGTCGAGGAGGTGGTGCTCCTCACCAGCGAAGACCCCGGGCCGGCGCTGGCGGCGATCGCCGCGTCGGAGACCCACCCCAACGCCACGCTCGCTGCGATCGCAGCTGCTTTCCCTGACGACCCCGGATGGGGGGTCCAGGTCTCAGTCCCATTCTCTTCTGCCCGATCGTGGAGTGGCATCACCTTCTTCGGCGGTGAAACGTGGGTAATCGGAGCTCCCGACGTGGTGGCACCGAACGACATCCGCGCGATGGAACTGGTCTCCAAGCTGTCGGAGGGGGGAAACCGGATCTTGTTGGTCGGGAGCAGCCGGAGCCCGTTGTCGGAGAGCCGACTCCCCATGGATGTGTCCCCGGTCGCGATCCTCGTTCTCTCCGATCAGGTCCGCGCCGATGCCGCCGAGACCCTGCGCTACTTCGCCGAGCAGGGGGTGAGGATCAAAGTCATCTCGGGCGACCATCCCGAGACAGTCGCCGCCATTGCCCGCAAGGTCGGGCTTGAAGGAGCCGACCGGGTAGTCGATGCCCGCCACCTCCCTGAAGACCCGAACGAACTTGCCTCACTCATGGAGACTGCGACCGTCTTCGGACGGGTGTCACCCAACCAGAAGCGGGCCATGGTCCGTGCCATGCAGTCCCGGGGCCACGTCGTGGCCATGACCGGCGACGGTGTCAACGACGTGCTCGCCCTGAAAGACTCCGACATCGGGATCGCCATAGGTAGCGGCGCGCCAGCGTCCCGTGCCGTTGCCCAGTTGGTGCTCATCGATGGCCGGTTCTCCAGCCTCCCCGGAATTGTCGCCGAGGGGAGGCGGGTCACTTCCAACATCGAACGCGTCGCCAACCTCTTCATCACCAGCACCGTTTATGCCCTTGGATTGTCTCTGGCCATCGTCCTCTCGACCCTGCCCTTCCCGTTCCTTGCCCGCCACCTGACCCTGGTCGGGAGCTTGACCATCGGCATCCCCGCTTTCTTCCTCGCCCTCGCCCCCTCCAAGCGCCGGAGCCGGCCCGGGTTCGTGTCCAGGGTCCTGAAGTTCGCGCTGCCTACGGGCCTGACGGCGACCCTCGCCACTTTTGCCGCCTACTGGCTCGCCGATCTCGAAGGCTCGTCCATCGAGCAATCGCGTACCACTGCCACTCTCGTTCTCGCAGCCATCGGCATGTTCGCTCTAGGGATCGTCGCCCGCCCGCTGGTGCCATGGAAGAAAGGCCTGATCGCGACCATGGCCGGAATGCTCTTGGTGACTATGGCAAACCCGGCCCTGCGCGGATTCTTCGCTCTCGAGCTACCCCGGACCGTGGTGCTGCTCGCCGCAGTTGGCGTCGTCGCTTTGACCGGGACCGTGATGATCTCTGCCCTGAGGGCGGTCGGCTGGGCCAAGGTGTTTCCCGAGATCCTCCGCGAGCTCCCGGCCAACGAACCCCACGCCTGGCGCCGGCTCACCACAAAGGTGGTGGAGGGCTCGGGTTGGAACCGCTCTTTTCCAACCACGACCGAGATGCAACCGGTGGTCAAGCCCGACGTTGAGCCCGATGAATTCGACTCGGGTTCAAGCAGTGGTCGTTAACACTCCCCGGTCGACAAGCTGTTGTCTCAGGGTGTCCGGGTCGACGAAGAACTCGGCGTCGATACCGACCACACGCGCGGCCTCGACATTGGCTTTCAAATCATCGGTGTAGAAGGTCCGGGCCGGGTCCAACGCGTATCGATCGAGAAGTATCTCGTAGATCCGCAGGTCCGGCTTGGAGACCTTCTCGGTCCCTGAGACAACGGCTCCGTCGAAGCCGGCGAGGAAGTCCCAGCGAGCCTTAGTACACAGCAACATAATTACAATCACGTAATTTGACGACGGGATTCGGT
>JBBDMR010000107.1:0-3001 GCA_040878225.1 Acidimicrobiia bacterium | reverse complement strand
GGAGAAGTGATGAACAGTTCTGATCACAGGTTGTCGCGATCAGGTTATCTCGACGAGGAAAGCCGACTCCTGGAGGACCTAGACGCCGACGAGAAGTCGAGTTTGTTGGCCGACCTCGGCGACCGGCTCGGGGAGGTCTCCGAGGCTGAGATCGCAGAGAGGTTGGGATCCCCAAGGGAATTCGTCGACGAGTACCGGAGCAGTGCCGGTATCGACTCCAAAGAGACCCTTGGCAGCCGCCCGGCGATCATCGTCCTGAACCTCCTGTCCGCGTTGCTGCTCCCGTTCGGGGCAATAGTGTTGCTCTCGTTTGGTGGGCAGGTGCTCCTGGGTCCGTTCGTGGTGCCTGTGGAGTGGGTACTCGCCCGTATCTCCGCCCGCCCCCTTCGGATCGCTTGGTCGATATTGGCTGGGGCGCTCGTCGCCGAGATCGCCTTTCTCGTGTTGGACACGAACGTTGCGGCGATTGACGGCCTGGCGGCCGTCGTCGCCGGTATCGCCGTGGGCACGCCAGCAGGCATCCTTATATATCGAACGGCGACCGCAGCGCGATAGCCGGGCTCAGCCGCCGTGGCTTGTGTCGATTATGCAGAACCGGTTTCCCTCGGTGTCTTCCATGACCACGAAGTCCGGATCCTCGGGGTAGAGATCCCAGTCTGCCCTCGAACCGCCGAGGGAGATCAGTCGCTGAACTTGGGCCTGCTGATCCCGGGCGTCGGTCGCGTAAAGGTCGAGGTGGACTCTTGGATGTTCCTGCACCGGTGACTGGCTGGTATCGAGGGCGAGGTGTGTGCCGTGACCGGCGCGTGGTTCGAGGACCATGAAATCGTCTTCTTCTGTGATCGGCCGCTTGGGCACATAGTCGAGTGCGGCGGTCCAGAATTCGACCGCGCGCCCGAAGTCGTCCACACCCATGACGATGGTTCCGATCTCGAGCATCGCTCCCGATTCTGGCACGCTGGTCGGTCCTTCGGAGCAACGCTATCTCGCGGTAGGTATCTTTATTCAACCAACTGGTTGACAAGGTGATGTTGTTCCGATAGGTTGCTATTCAACCATTGAGTTGAGTATCTAGAGAGGAGTTTTGTGAGCGCAGATCCGCTGAGTCAGGTGTTCTCGGCATTGGCCGACCCGACCCGTCGTGACATCGTTGCCCGCCTTGCTGTCGGGGACGCCACGGTGAACGAGTTGGCGGAGCCGTACGACGTGACGCTCCAGGCAGTCTCCAAGCATCTCAAAGTGCTCGAGGACGCCGGGGTCGTCACCCGGAGTCGGGAGGGTCAGCGCCGTCCCGCCCATCTGGATGCGGAAGTGTTCGACCTGATGACTAAATGGATAGAGCGTTACCGCCAACAGGCGGAGGAGAGATACCGCCGGCTCGACGCCCTGCTGGAGACGATGCCCGATGAACCGGCCCCGAACGACGAAACAACAGGAGAAAGAAAGTGACAGTGACCAAACACGAGACCGAAATCAGAATCGACACCGAGGTGCCGATGGTCCACATAATCCGGGAGTTCGATGCACTGCCAGAGAAGGTGTTCCGCGCTCATACCGACCGCGAGCTCTTCGCCAAGTGGATGGGTCCGAAGTATCTCGATATCCGGGTCGATGAGTTCGACTGCACCACCGGTGGCAAATACCGGTATGCAGCAGTCGCCGACGGCGAAGAGTACGTGTTCTACGGGTCCTTCCATGAAGTGAGGCCCGGTGAGCTCATCGTCCAGACCTTCACGTGGGAGGGAATGCCCGATGGAGTCGCCTTGGAGAAGCTTCGTTTAGAGGAGCTGCCCGGGGGCCGGACCCGCTTGGTAGGGACATCCCTGGTCGACTCCTTCGCCGACCGCGACGCTTTCGTGGCCAGCGGGATGGAAACCGGTATCAACGAAGGCTACGAGAAGCTGGACGAACTGCTCGAGACGATGTAGCGAGAGTGACCGTGGAGGTTCCCTTCCGGTTCGAGGTGGATCGGTGGGGAATTTTCGCGTGTTGGGATCTGTCGGTTTCAGTTTTCTGTCTGTGGGTGGTGGGGGAGGGTTCTCCCCTAGGGTTTGGTCTGGCCCGCGGTGGCGGGCTGGTCCTGGAAGGCTTGTTCGAGGCGTTGCGAGGCGTCTTGTTGGTGGGTGAGGGTGTGGTGGTAGCGGCAGAGGAGGGTGAGGTTCTCGAGGATTGTTTCGCCTCCGTCGGCCCAGTGGATGATGTGGTGGACGTCGCACCAGTCGGCGGGTCGGCGGCATCCGCCCCAGGTGCAGTGGCGGTCTCGGGCGATGACGGCTCGTCGTTGGGCTGGGTTGATGGCCCGGGTTTTGCGTCCGACGTCGATGATTTCTGAATCTGGGCCGAACACGATGCGGGTGAGGGAACAGTCGCAGGAGATCTGGCGGATGGTTTCGATGGGGAGGACGGTTCCTTCTGTGGTTTCGTGGAGTCCTCCTGGTTCGGCTTGGAGGGCGTCGAGGTCGACGTGGATGTTGAGGTGTGGTTTTTCTCCGCCGCTGGTGGTGGTGTTGGTGGTTTCTAGGAAGCTGACTGCGAGGTCTTCGAGGGCGTCGTGGCGGCGTTGGGTCGCAGTCCGGGTGTCTCCGATCACCGGGGGTGGGAGCGGCATAGGCCGCGTAGCTGTCCTCCCGCTTGCGGGAGGAAGGTCCCTGCCGGCCGGAGGCCGGGAGGTAGGAGGGAGAGATCCCCTCGGGCTGGGAGAGTGGACGCGTGAGCCCTCCGTTGGTGCGGGGTCTTGTCACTCGATTCGATGCGCTCGGGCATGCCGATCCCGAAACCGAGCAGAACGGCACATTCAGGAGCGGTTGGAGTCAGGGCTAGTTCGCTGTCAATGATCGGGGTGAGGGACCGCGACCAAGGTCAGCTCTTCGATGCCTGAGAAGTCTCGGGGGTTGCAGGTGTGGATTGGTAGGTCGTTGGCGATCGCTGTCGCGGCGATCATGGCGTCATAGGCGCGTGCTGTCGGCTTGCGCCCGGCGCGGCGCAAGCCTGCGGCTACCTG
>JBBDMR010000106.1:0-16656 GCA_040878225.1 Acidimicrobiia bacterium | reverse complement strand
TCGGAGGTACTCCCTCCGCAAGCGGAGGGAGAGTTGCAGCGGAGGGAGAGTTGCAAGTGGAGGGAGAGACACCCTCTTAGTTGAAATTGGCTATTGCGTTGACGAGGAGGGCGATGAACGCGACCGATAGTATGAGGAGAATCCATGACACGACGACTGCTGTCGTGAGGAACCGGTCGTGACGCTGGTGGGATCGGATCAGGAGGAGGATGGCGACTATTGCGCCGATTATCGCCCCGCCCAGAACGAACAGGTTGTTGTCCGAGACGCGGGCGGCGATGAAGAGCCCGACAATGGAACCGACACCGGTGCCGGTGAGGAGACCAACGACCAGGTCGTGGGCCAGCCAGAGTGATGGCGTCGTTTCGGGTTTCGTTTCCTGTTGGTGCATGCTGGTTAGACCCGCCCCTTTGATATTTGGTTCCGGCCGATTCTATGGAGCGTTACATTGTGCCGATGCCTCAGATTTCCCTGGTAACAGCGAGTTTCGTTACCCGCGAGCTTGGATTCGGCACGATGACCGACTGGAGCGAGGGTGACACCGCCACCCAGGAGTTCTTCGCTCCGGCCGAAACCTATCCCGAGCGCATCGACGTGCTTCTCGGGGAGATAGCCGATCTGGGATTCCGAACCATCGACCTCTGGGGGGCACACCTCCACTACTCGTGGGCCGCCGGGGACCATTTCGCAGCAATCAGGAACTCGCTGCAACGCCACGGCATCGACGTCAACAGCCTTGCCGCCTGGTGCTCATCCGTCGAGGCGCTGGAAGGTTTCTGCCGGGTGGCAAACGAGGTCGGCGCCGGGATCATCGGCGGCGGGTCGCCGCTGCTCACCGAAGACCGGGGAAACGCCCTCGCCATCCTTGCCAATCACAATGTGCGCTTCGCCATCGAAAACCACCCCGAGAGGTCGACCGACGAGGTCTTGACTGTGATCGGGGACTCCGAGTGGCTCGGGTCGTGCGCCGACAGCGGGTGGTGGGCCATCCAGGGAGTCGATCCGCCGACTGCCTTCCGTGAATTGGGGGACCGAATCCTCACCGTGCACCTGAAGGATGTGGATGCCAGCACCGGAAAGGGTGTCCGGCCGGGTACCGGCTCTGCTCGGGTCGAGGATTGTCTCCAGGCTCTAGACGACATCGGGTACGACGGGGCGGTGGGCATCGAGCATGAGCCGAACGGATGGGATCCGACCGACGACCTCCGTGCCGGCTACCGGATGCTCGAGAAGTGGGCCGGAGACGTGAGATGAAGGCTGTCATCGTTGGCTGCGGCAATATCGCCGCCGAGTATGCCAAAGACCTCCTGGCGGCAAGCGTCGTTGATCTGGTCGGGTTCCACGACGTCGACCCGGACCGGGCCGAGGCGTTCGCCGCCACTCACGGGGGCGAGGCATTCCCCACGCTCCACGACGCGATCGAGGCCGCCGAGCTCGTGATCAACTTGACCATTTTCGAAGCCCACTACCCGGTGAGCAAGGCAGCGCTCAGTCAGAGGCGCCACGTCTACTCGGAGAAACCGGTTGCCCTGAACCTGGTTCACGCCCTGGAATTGGCCGAGCTGTCACACGCCCACGGAGTGCGACTGGCGGCGGCGCCCTTCACTTTCCTCGGCGAAGCGCAGCAGACTGCCCTCGACTGGGTCCGGTCGGGCAAGCTAGGGAGGATCAGACTTGCCTACGCAGAAGTCAACCATGGACGGATCGAGACCTGGCACCCCAACCCGGCACCCTTCTACGCCGCAGGACCGATGCTGGATGTGGGCGTGTACCCGTTGACGATCATGATGGCGGCGTTCGGGCCGGTGGCGAGGCTGAGCGCCCACGCTTCCACCGTGCTTGCCGACCGTCTGGATGTGAACGGAACTGCTTTCGCCGTCGGTGCACCGGACTACTGGTTGGTGGAACTGGAGCATGCGTCCGGAACCCGGGTCCGTCTCACCGTCAACTTCTATGTCAAGGGCGACGAAGGAGTCGAGTTTCACGGTGATGAGGGATCGCTGCGGCTGGGCTCGTGGTTCGATCCTGGTTCCAGCCTTGTGTTCACGCCATACGAAGGGCAGTCCACGCCGGTCCCGACCCCGGAGGCGCCGGAGGGTATCGACTGGTCGGTCGGCGTTGCCGAACTTGTTGCTGCAATTGAAGAGGGCCGGCCCTCGCAGCTCGACCGCGACCGGTCGGTTCATCTCGTCGAAATTCTGGAGGCGGCCGAAACTTCGGCCAATACCGGATCCCCGGTAGACCTCAACACGAGCTTCTAGAGGTCTGAGCTAGCCAGAGTCGGGTATCGCTAACAGCTAGGCCCATGTCGACCTATCGTTAGACCAGGAATGACGCGATCTCAACCCTCTGTGACCAGGCTGACCGACGACGACGTCTACCTGTGGAACGAAGGCACTCATTACCGGCTCTACGAGAAGCTGGGCGCCCATCACCACGACAACGGGACCCACTTCGCGGTCTGGGCACCAAATGCCGAGCGGGTCTCGGTCGTCGGCGATTGGAACGGATGGGACCCGGGCTCCGACCCGCTCGCAACACGGGGCGATTCCGGGATGTGGGAAGGGTCTGTCCCGGGGGCGGGGCTGTCCCAAACCTACAAGTACCACATCGTCAACGGCACCTTCAGTGTCGACAAAGCCGATCCATTCGGATTCCACCATGAAACCCCGCCGCTCACGGGTTCCAAGATCTGGAACCTCGACTACGAATGGGGCGATGCAGCATGGATGGCCGGTCGCGGGAAGGTGAACAGCCTGACCGCGCCGATAAGCGTCTACGAGATCCACTCCGGGTCGTGGCGACGGGCCGCTGACGGGAGACAACTCACCTACCGCGAGCTTTCCGAGCAGTTGCCCGATTATGTCGCCGGTCTTGGCTTCACCCATGTCGAGTTCCTCCCATTGATGGAGCACCCTTTCTACGGTTCGTGGGGGTACCAGACCACCGGCTACTTCGCACCGACGAGCCGTTACGGCACACCCCAGGACTTCATGGTCCTGATCGACCGGCTCCACCAGGCGGGTATCGGGGTGATCCTCGACTGGGTTCCGTCCCACTTCCCGACAGACGAACACGGTCTCGGCTTGTTCGACGGAACCCATCTCTTCGAGCACGCAGACCCGAGGCAAGGCTTCCAGCCGGACTGGAAGACGTACGTCTACAACTACGGTCGCAAAGAGATCCAGGCCTTTCTCATCAGCAACGCACTGTTTTGGCTCGATCGCTACCACATCGACGGGCTCCGGGTCGATGCGGTGGCTTCGATGCTGTATCTCGATTATTCCCGGGAAGACGGTGAGTGGATACCGAACGCCCACGGTGGCAGGGAGAACCTCGAGGCCATCGGCTTCCTCCAGAAGCTCAATGAGACCGTGTTTGGCGCCTACCCGGACACCCAGACGATTGCCGAGGAGTCGACCGCCTGGCCCGGCGTTTCCCGCCCCACCTTCCTCGGCGGTCTCGGGTTCGGGCTGAAATGGGACATGGGATGGATGCATGACACCCTCGAATACATGTCGAAGGAGCCTGTGCACCGCAGCCACCACCATCATGAACTGACCTTCCGTGCGGTGTACGCCTTCAGTGAGAACTTCATGCTCCCCCTCTCCCACGACGAGGTCGTCCACGGCAAGCGTTCCCTGCTCGAAAAGATGCCCGGTGACGAATGGCAGAAATTCGCCAACCTGCGCCTGCTGCTGTCTTCGATGTTCACCCAGCCCGGCAAGAAGTTGCTGTTCATGGGTGCGGAGTTGGGCCAGCGGTCGGAATGGGCCCACGAAGGCGAGCTGAGCTGGGGGCTCCTCGAACACGACACCCACAAGGGAATCTCGAGGCTGGTCGGTGATCTCAACCGCATCTACCGGGAGGAGAAGGCGCTCCACGAATTCGACTGTGAGCCTGGCGGATTCGAGTGGGCAGTGCCGAACGACTCGGCGAACAGTGTCATCGCCTATTTCAGACTCGGGGCCGACGGCTCCCCCGTCCTCGTCGTGCACAACATGACCCCGGTGCCCCGACACGGATACCGCATCGGCGTTCCCGAAGCGGGGACCTGGGATGAGATCCTCAACACCGATGCCGAAATCTACGGCGGTTCCGGCCAGGGCAACCTCGGTGGCGTGGGCACCGGCCCCCTCCCCGTTCCCCACCACGGCCGACCCCATTCGATCGACCTCACGTTGCCACCACTGGCAACGGTCGCACTGCGTTATCGGGCAGGCTCCGATGTCGATTCGCGTGCCCCGGCGGAGGATGCCTGAACATGGGTAGACCGGAGCCCACCACGAGGCGCGTCGTAATCGATTCGATCACTCCGACCGTCGACCACGGGCGCTTCCCCGCCAGGTCGGCTGTTGGCGACCGGGTTGACGTGGGGGCGAAAGTCTTCGCCGATGGGCACGATCTCGTCTCGGCCGCATTGCAGTACCGCAAATCACCATCCCGTAGCTGGTCTGTAGCGCCAATGGGATTCGTCGACAACGACACCTGGAGCGGCGAGTTCACACCTGTCGAATTGGGCACCTGGCAGTTCCGGGTGTCCGGGTGGGTCGACCATTTTCGAACCTGGTCGGAGGGCGTGTCCAAAAAGGCGACAGCCGGCGTCGTCACCGACGTCGACCTCGACATCGGATCCGCCCTGGTCACGGCGGCGGCGGGTCGAGCGAAAGGGAAGGCTGCGGGAACACTCGAGGAGTTCGCCGCGAAACTCGCCGACCGGGCGGTTGTGCTTCCTGAGAGAACAGTGATCGCTGTCTCTGACGACCTGTCCTCACTGATGAGGGCACACCCCGATCGGAGTCGAGCGACAGTTTCGGAGACCTGTGAGGTGTTTGTCGACAGAGAACGCGCCGCATTCTCGACCTGGTACGAGCTGTTCCCACGCTCCTGGTCTGCAGTGCCCGGGGAGCACGGGTCTTTCGCCGATGTCGTGAAGCAACTCGACTACATAGCCGGAATGGGCTTCGACGTGCTCTACCTCCCCCCCATCCACCCGATCGGCGCCACATTCCGCAAGGGGTCGAACAATGCCCTCAAAGCCAAGCCCGGAGATCCAGGGGTCCCGTGGGCAATCGGCTCCGACCTGGGAGGCCACACGTCGATCCATCCCGACCTGGGCACTCTCGAAGACTTCCATGACCTGCTTTCGGCCGCTGGAGAAAAGGGCATCGAAGTCGCCATGGACGTGGCGCTGCAGTGCTCACCCGATCATCCCTGGGTCAAAGAGCATCCGGAATGGTTCCGGCACCGTCCCGACGGGTCGATCCAGTATGCCGAGAACCCGCCCAAGCAGTACCAGGACATCTACCCGATCGATTTCGAGACGTCCGATCCGGAAGGGCTGTGGAAGGGCCTCAAGTCGGTGTTCGACTTCTGGATCGAGCAAGGGGTCCGCATCTTCCGGGTCGACAACCCCCACACCAAGGCCTTCCCGTTCTGGGAGTGGGTGATCTCCGAGCTCCGATCCGAGCACCCTGACATCATCCTGCTCGCCGAAGCCTTCACCCGCCCGGCCGTCATGCACCGGCTGGCAAAGGCAGGGTTCAACCAGTCGTATACCTATTTCACCTGGCGCAACACCCGTCATGAGATCACCACATACATGCACGAGCTTGCGGAGGCCCGCGACTATTTTCGCCCCAATTTCTGGCCGAACACCCCGGACATCCTCCCCGAGATCCTCCAGACCGGGACCCGGGCCGCATTCATTTCCAGGTACGTGCTTGCCGCCACCCTCAGCTCGAACTGCGGGATCTACGGCCCCGCCTACGAGCTGATGGAGCACCTGCCGTTGCGACCGGGGGCAGAGGAGTACCTCAAGTCGGAGAAGTATCAGATCCGCCAGTGGGATCTGGAAAGGGCCGACTCGCTTGCGCCGGTAATCACACAAGTGAACAAGGCAAGGCACTCACATCCGGCGTTGCAACGCAACAACTCCCTGGAGTTCCATCATGTCGACAACGAGATGATCATCAGCTACTCGAAGCGGGCCGGGAGTGATGTGGTGCTGACGGTGGTAAGCCTCGACCCGCACCACACCCAGAGCGGCTGGGTCGACCTCGACCCCGGCTCGCTCGGTCTCGATGACGATCGGTACCAGGTGCGCGATTTGCTCACCGATCGGATCTATCAGTGGAGCGGCTCACGAAACTTCGTTCGTCTCGACGCTTCGGGAATCCCGGCGCACATCTTCTCCTTCCTCCGTCAAACTCGAACCGAAAGGGACTTCGACTATTTCTCCTGAATCAACCGGCTGGTACCACGATGCCATCATCTATGAGGTTCACGTCCGGTCTTTCCGCGATGCCAGCGGAGACGGGATCGGAGACTTCCGAGGGTTGACGAGCAAGCTCGACTATCTCCGCGACCTGGGCGTGACCGCCATCTGGCTGCTGCCGTTCTACCCCTCCCCGCTACGCGACGACGGCTACGACATTGCTGACTACCTCTCGATCAATCCCTCATACGGGACGATGCGCGATTTCAAGCGTTTCCTGAGTGAAGCCCACGCCCGTGACCTGAAGGTGATCACCGAGCTGGTGATCAATCACACGTCGGACCAACACCCCTGGTTTCAACGAGCTCGCAAAGCCCCCGAAGGGAGCCCTGAACGGGATTTCTATGTTTGGTCCGACACCACCGACCTCTATTCGGACGCCCGCATCATCTTCCAGGACACCGAGACTTCGAACTGGACCTGGGATCCCGTGGCCAGGGCATACTTCTGGCACCGGTTCTTCTCCCACCAGCCCGACCTCAACTTCGAGAACCCCGCGGTACACGACGCCATTTTCGAGGCGCTCGACTTCTGGCTCGATCTCGGCGTCGACGGGCTGCGGCTCGATGCGATCCCGTACCTGTACGAGCGGGACGGCACGATGTGCGAGAACCTCGACGAGACCCATGCCTACCTGAAGAAGCTGCGCGCCCGGGTCGATTCGAGGTACGAGAACCGGATGCTGCTCGCCGAGGCCAATCAGTGGCCGGAGGACTCAGTCGCTTACTTCGGTGACGGAGACGAATGCCACATGTCGTTCCACTTCCCCCTCATGCCGCGAATGTTCATGGCGTTGCGCATGGAGAACCGCTTTCCCATCATCGACATCCTGGAACAGACCCCGGAGATCCCCGATGGGTCGCAGTGGGCGATCTTCCTGCGCAACCATGACGAGCTGACTCTGGAGATGGTCACCGACGAAGAGCGCGACTATATGTACCGGGTGTATGCGGGCGACCCGCAGATGCGGATCAACGTAGGTATCCGCCGTCGACTCGCCCCGCTGCTGGGCAACAACCGGCGTGAGATCGAACTGATGAACGGGCTGTTGCTCTCTCTGCCTGGAGCGCCGGTGATCTACTACGGCGACGAGATCGGCATGGGGGACAACATCTACCTGGGTGATCGCAACGGAGTGAGGACCCCGATGCAATGGTCGGGTGACAGAAATGCCGGATTCTCCGAGGCCAACCCGCAGCGGCTCTATTTTCCAGTCATCACCGACCCCGAGTACCACTACGAGTCGGTCAACGTGGCCATCCAGGGGGACAATCCAAACTCGCTGTGGTGGTGGATGAAGCGGGTGCTCTCCATTCGGAAGAGCCTTCCTGAGCTGTCGAGGGGACGCCTCGAGTTCGTCAGCTCAGACAACCCCAAGGTCCTCACCTTCCTCCGTCGTCTCGGCGACCGGTCGGTCCTCGTTGTTGCCAACCTCTCCCGCCATGTGCAGCCGGTGACTCTGGAGCTCGACGACCTGGCTGGGCATGTCCCGGTCGAAGTACTGGGCCGAGCACGTTTTCCCGAAGTGGGTGACTCCCCGTACACCCTCACCGTGGGGCCACACGAATTCTACTGGTTCTCGATGGAGCCAGCCGAGGCAGAGTCCCATCCTGAGGAGAGACTCAGGATCAGTCTGCGCGGCCCTCTCGACGGGATCTGGCGGGCGCGGGGGCAGCTGCAACGGGCATTGGTTGACGACATCGTCCATCGCCGCTGGTTCCGGTCCAAGGCCAGGACGATCAGGGAATCTGAGCTGATCGATCTATTGGAGGTCCCCGGCTCGGATGGCCGCGTCGCAATCCTCAGGGTCGACTACATGCACGGCGACGCCGAGCTCTACGTGGTGCCCCTGGCATTGGCAACCGGCGTCGAAGCCGGGCGCGTCGAGTCGGAACTGCCCGAAGCGATAGTTGCCGTGATCCATGTTCCCGGTGAGGAAACCGACTCATACCTCTACGACGCAATGCACGATGAGGGCTTCTCGCGGTCGCTTCTGCGGCTGGCGGCAAGCAACCGGAAGGTAAAGGGTCGGCGGGCCAGCCTCTCGTCGGGTTCCATCCCCCGGTCCCGGGCGGCCGCCCAAGGAATGGATGAGGTTCCTGTGCGATTCGCAGGTCTCGACCAGACGAATTCGGCGGTGTTCTTCGGCGACCGGCTGATGATGAAGCTTTTCCGCAAGATCGAGCCCGGCCCCAACCCCGAAGTGGAGGTGGGTCGTTTTCTCACCGAAGAGGCACGATTCCCCCACACTCCTGACACGCGGGCACTGGTGGTTGCCGAGATCGATGGACAAACGGCGGCGCTTGCCTTCTTCCAGCAGTACGTCCCCAGCCAGGCCAACGCATTCGACCACGTATACGGGAATGCCCTGCTCGCCCTGGAGACGGTGTTTGCCCGATCCGAGGACCTCGGACCTCCCCCGGCCCCGAAACACGCTCTCGATGTCACCGAGGCCGATCTCGAGAGGGGACGGGAGTTCATGGGACCGTTGCTCGCCGACGCACGGCTGCTTGGTGAGCGCACCGGCGAAATGCATCTTGCCCTCGCCTCGAAACCCGACGACCCCGTCTTCGGGCCCGAATCGATCTCCACCCTGCAGATGCGCTCGGTGTACCAGTCGATCCGATCAACGGTGAAGACCAGCATCGCACTGCTTCGTCGGCGCCGGTCACACCTGCACGAAGACGATGCCGACATGGTCGATGAGCTGATCAGTCGAGAAGCCGCCGTCCTCGACCAGATCAAAGCGGTGATGTCCGAGAAGATTGCTGTCGACCGCATCCGAATTCATGGCGACTACCACCTCGGACAGGTCCTCTACACGGGGAAAGACTTCGTCATCATCGACTTCGAGGGCGAACCACAGCGACCGCTATCCGAAAGGCGCCTGAAACGACTTGCTCTGCGCGACGTCGCCGGGATGGTTCGATCTTTCCACTATGCGTTGCTCATGGCGTCCCGCCAGATCGACAGGTCGGGCTGGGACGACGGAAGAGGCCAGCACCTGATCGACTGGACGCAGGCGATTCACCGCTGGCTCACCGCCGAGCTCGTCACCGGATACCGCGAAGTGGTGGACGGGTCTTCGATCGTCCCCGCCGATCCCAACCACTTCCGCGAGCTGCTCGATGTCCTGATCGTGGAGAAGGCAGCGTACGAGCTGGAATACGAGGTGAACAACCGCCCGGACTTCGTCAGCGTGCCGCTAAGAGGCATCCTCGACACGCTTCGCTGAAGTCAGTACCACTGTCGAACGGGGGGCCAACATCAGCGCCCCGTCGACCTGGCTGCCGTCCTCGAGGACTCCGCTGGTGTCGACGACAGCCGTCCAGTCGTGCTCCAGGGTGGTCGGGAGCTTCCAGTCGAGATCTTCATCGTTGGCATTCATGACCACCATGAACGAGTCGTCCGTGACATGCTGACCGCGGAGATCGCGTCCCCTGATACCGTCGCCGTTGAGGTACATGCCCAGCGAGCGCCGGTGGCTCGTGTGGAAATCTTCCTCACTCATCTCCTGTCCGTCGGAGCGGAACCATGCGATGTCGACGGTTCCTCTGATCGGCCGACCCTGGAACCAGCGTCGCTGGCGAAAGACCGGATGCTTCTGGCGCAGCGCGATCAGGCGGCGGGTGAAGGCAAGCAGGTCTTCGTCGACGTTTTCCCAGTCGTACCACGAGATCTCGTTGTCCTGGGCGTACGGGTTGTTGTTACCGTCCTGGGTTCGACCCATTTCGTCGCCGCCCAACAGCATCGGCACCCCCTGGGAGAGCAGGAGGGTGGTCAAGAAGTTCCGCTGCTGACTGCGGCGGCACCGGCACACATCGGGATCGTCACTGGGCCCCTCAGTTCCGCAGTTCCAGGACCGATTGTGGCTTTCACCGTCGCGGTTGTCCTCGCCGTTCGCATGATTGTGCTTTTCGTTGTAAGAGACGAGGTCTTTGAGAGTGAATCCGTCGTGGGCGGTGACGAAGTTGATGCTCGCAACCGGTCGCCTGGTATCAGCCTGATACAGGTCCGAGCTACCGGTAAGCCGGGAAGCCAACTCAGCGACCGTTGACGGCTCTCCACGCCAGAAGTCGCGCACGGTGTCGCGATACAGGCCGTTCCACTCCGACCAGACCGGCGGGAAGTTGCCCACCTGATAGCCGCCCTCCCCCAGGTCCCACGGCTCGGCGATCAGCTTCACCCGGCTGACGATCGGGTCCTGCTGGATGATGTTGAGGAAGGCAGACAGCCGATCGACTTCATAGAACTGCCTGGCAAGGGTTGCTGCCAGGTCGAATCGAAACCCGTCGACGTGCATCTCGGTGACCCAATACCGGAGCGAGTCCATGATCAGCTGGAGACTGTGCGGGTTGCCGGCATTGAGGCTGTTCCCTGTGCCCGTGGTGTCGAAATAGTGGCGGGGGTCGTCGGGAACCAGCCGGTAGTAGGCGGCATTGTCGATGCCCTTGAAGGACAGCATCGGGCCCATGTGATTGCCTTCGGCGGTGTGGTTGTAGACGACGTCGAGGATCACCTCGATGCCGGCTTCGTGCAACGCCCTCACCATCGACTTGAACTCTTCGACCTGCTCGCCCTGGCGGGCGGCATATCCATTGTGCGGGGCGAAGAAGCCGATCGAGTTGTAGCCCCAGTAGTTGCGGAGGCCTTGTTTGACCAGTTGTGAGTCCTGCACGAATTGGTGGACCGGCATCAGCTCGACGGCGGTTACCCCGAGCTTATTGAAATGGTCGATCATGACCGGATGCCCGAGACCTCCATAAGTTCCGCGGAGGTGCTCGGGAATGCCGGGGTGCTTTATGGTGAGGCCCCTGACGTGGGTCTCATAGATGATCGTCTCGTGCAGCGGTGTGGTCGGACGGTGGTCGACCCGCCAGTCGAAGTACGGGTTGTGCACGACACTCTTGGGAACATGAGGGGCGCTGTCGGTTTCGCTGCGCGCGTCAGGGTCGTCGAGGTCGTAGCCGAAGCATGCCGGGTCCCAGTCGACGCGACCATCGATCGACTTTGCATACGGATCGAGGAGCAGTTTGTTCGGGTTGCACATGAGGCCCTCGGCGGGGTCCCAAGGGCCTTTCACCCGGAAACCGTAACGCTGACCCGGTGTGACATCGGGCAGGTAGCCGTGCCAGACATAGCCGTCGACCTCTTTGAGGGGAATCCGGGTCTCGGCTCCGTCGGCATCGAAGAGGGACAGGATCACTTTCTCGGCGACCTCGGAGAAGAGGGCGAAGTTGGTCCCCGAACCGTCGTAGGTGGCGCCGAGGGGGTAGGCGCTCCCGGGCCACACCTCATGTTTAGCAGGCAATATTGCTCGATTCTCTCGCTCGGTTATTCAGGCGCGACGGTCAAGCCCGCCGGTTTCCTCCCCGGGACCCGACGGACGGGTGCAAGAACCCGCATCCTGAGTGCAAACAGTACCGTCATCCCGGCTCAGAACACATCCCAGGAGACGGAAAGCTGAAGCACGCCGATGACACGGTGGTTCGTGCGACCTGGCGTGGCAACCGCCAAGGTCGCATTTGAGCGTTGCGGTCTGTCCCCCTATCGGTTTACGAGGGCATGATGGGCTGAATGGATATTCTCCTGGTTGTGGCCGGCTTTGGCGGCATGTTGATCGCGATGGTCAATCTGATCCGCCCGCGCGGTCGTCTCGGGCTGGCCAGCCGGTGGCGGGCGAGTGCCCTGCTCGGCGCCTCGTTCGTCACGTTCCTGATCGGCGGCGCAATTGGGCAAGGTTCGTCCAATGGAAATACGGTGAATGCAGCTGTCACCACAACCACCGTCGAAGCGATAACAAGCGCTCCGTCTGGCCCCGCCGGGGCAGAGCTCGTGACCGTTCTCTCCATCACCGATGGCGACACTTTGACCGTCGCCCTCGCCGACGGTGGAATTGACACTGTCCGCCTGATCGGGATCAACACCCCGGAGTCTGCAGAGTGTTTCGCCGATGATGCGACGGCGATCTTGACCGCTTTGGTACCGCCCGGGTCGGAGATCGCGATGACGGTCGACGTTTCCGACAGAGACCAGTTCGACCGGCTTCTCCGCTACCTATGGGTAGGCCAGATGTCGGTAAACGAGGAAATGGTGCGGCGCGGGGCTGCCATCGCCAGACGATATCCGCCGGACACCGCGCTGGCCGAACGCTTCGAGGATGCCCAGTCTTCGGCGAGGTCGGCGGGGCTCGGCTTGTGGGCGCCCGATGCATGCGGTCCGGCTTGAGTCGGGTCTGCGCATCCTTCGAGGTCTTCTACGACGCCTCAGGAGACCACAATGCCAACCTGAGCGAGGCGGCTATCCAGCGACGACAACGACTGCCGCTCCGGTTACAGGCACCACAATGTTTTGGCTTCAACTGGAGAAAACCGGGCAGATCCGCCATTCTTGGGACATGACTGGAGTAATTCTCACCCTGCTCGTGATCTGGCTGATATTCGTCGTGCTGGGAGCAGTGCTCGAAGGACTGTTCTGGCTGACCGTGGTCGGGATCGTTCTTTTCCTGGCCACCGTCGCCTACGGCTGGATGAAACGCAAGACCGGCGCCGGGTAGTACACCACAGGCTGGCACCGGCCGAGAGACGGACCTCTCGGAGGACATACCTTTGCCGTGCCCTATCCCACAAGCGCCAAACCGAAACAAGAGCATTGTTTCCCGTTGTAGGGCACGGCAGTGGCGGAACCGAAGATCCGTCAACGATGCGTGGATAACACCTCGCCTAGCCAGAGTGGCCGGTCGCCGCCAGATGACACTGGGACGGGCACGATCTGTTCGTTGGCAGCCAGTTGTTCGGCGCCGGCCAAAAGGGTTTCCGGCTCGGCGAGGACGTACCAGCGGGATATGCCCGGGAAACGGCTCGCCTCCCTTACTGTCGTTTGCAGGGCTTTTTCTCCGGGCTCGAGCCACGTGGACGTCACCAGTGCGTCACCTTCGAAGTGAATGATAGGGCTAGCAGACAGCATCCGGCGCACCGCCTCATGGCGGAGGTCCATGAACATGTACATGTCGTGGGCGCCGGGGTCGCGAGTCACTATCCCGCCCCACTTCGCTTTGAACCACACCGGGCCCTTGCCGAGAAAGGGTATCGACCTGCCGAGCGTGGCCCGATCGCGGCCGAGCTCCACCGCCCGCTCGAGGCTGCGCACGATCAGCGCTGAAACGACCCGTTTCTGGCGAACGGCGTCGTCGGCATCGCGAATACCAATGCTCCTCAACTCGTAACGTGCCTCAAAGGCGACGTTGTAGATGCCAGCGACCCACTCGCCGTCGATATCGGCGCAGACCAGCTCTCCCCCGTCCTCCAATGATTTCAGCATTTTACTGAGCGGCGTGGGCCGGCCGTCGTCGGGGAACTGCTTGGTTAACAGGGGTGTGTAATGCCGGTCATAGAAATCACGGACTTCTTCAGGATCTTTGGTGATGCGGTAGGTGAAGTTGGCCTTGCGGATACGTCGGAAGTCCTCGCGGGTGGTCGACGTGAGGAGCTGTGCCCGCAGGTCATCCTGGTCGGCCGGGAGCAGAGTGTGGAGTTTGACCAGGAGTGGCACTGCAATGGCGCGATGCAGGACCTTCCCAATCCGCTTGTCCGGTTTACGAAGTTGCACGATCGAGAGCCCACCATCGACGGCGAAGTCCTCGATCTGGCCGGGTAAGCGATTACGCCATACGCGACCGCTCGAGCCGGCCTGCATGTCGTCGCCACAAGAGAAGTCAGCCACGCTCGGGGCGCGCCGGTCGAAACCGACCAACCATGCCGTGCCGGCGCTTCCCTCATAGACCACGCCACGCGGAAAATACCGGCGAACAACGGCCTGGGCAGCGCGGGAGACCCTGCTCATGGCACCTCCAAGTATGCAAACTCCATCAAGATCCCCCAATACAGTTCCGATCGGCGACGACTTCCACGAGACCTTCAGTCGTCCCAAGCCGAGCCCCTCATCGGCTGGATGAATCGACATGATAGATCAAAATACGGGAACCGGCCCTCCCCCGCCCACAAGGCGGCTAGTCCGAACCCTCTTCTGATCGCGGAATCCGCGTTTCTTCCTGTGGAGCTGAGGGGATTTGAACCCCTGACCCCTTGACTGCCAGTCAGGATCAGGGGTTTCGACCACCTGGGAGAACCTAGAAAAGAGGCCTCTGAACAGGCGTTTTGTCTCGCATTGACTCTCGGCGTTTTCCGGCGTTTTTCATTCTCCCGCGGACTTTTCGCGGACTCCGCCCGCTCCAAACGCCCGCTCCAACGAACTTTGCAGGGAGCACTACCCGCCAGCCGTTTTCAGAACCGACGGGTCGTCATCGTCGGGGACCGTTACGGCTCATCCTTGGGTCTGTCAGTCATCTGAAGTCATCTTCGACCTGGCCCGATCCACTCGTTTCGCCAGGTCCGCAACCGCTTCGGGTCTTGCAGCGTCCGCGCCGTAGACATCTAAACCTCGCTCGGCCCACCGCAATGATGCTCTCCAGTCCTTCGCCTTCTGGTGTCTGATTGCGGACTGTCGGTAGGTGTCGATAAGCGGCACCCTCCCGAACTTCTCGAGCAACGCCGTCCGCATCGTCTCCATCATCTCAGTGTGGTGCTGCTCGGCCACTTGGTCGTACTCGTCGAGAGCAGTCGGCCACAGGTCCCGGCATGAGTACAAGTCCTCCTCTAACTGGGCGAACATGAAGTGTCGGTCAATTGGATCCGGGTCTTCTTCGAGCAGCCTGCGGAGCTTAGGGATTCGCCTCACCGAATCGGCGGAGAGGTCATCCATCCATGACAGGTCGTATGAGTCGTCCTCTTCGTCAGTTCCCGTTGCTTCGCTTAGACCGGTACGCAGTTGCGCCCCTGGTGGAGGGGGAATCGTGCCCCTCGGTCCTCCCGGCAGGCCGAAGTCTTCAGGGTCGTTGTTGAGGAACACGCCATAAAGGCCGGGCCGTCCCACGACCACACCATCCAAAGCAATAGGTTGACCGTGCGCCTTCTGAAGGTCGAGGAGGCCCGGCCGGTACGCCTCCGCCGCGTCTCGGGAGAGATAGCCAACCTTGTGACCTCCGATCCAAAGAGAGATTGCATTCGAGTCATACGGGTTGTTGGTTTCAGCGACCATCACCGCGTGTATCGGCACTCGCACGCGGTCGTCGTCGCCTCGGTGTCCGTAGTGGGCCGGCTCTGCGAAAGCCTCGACAATCATCTGAATGTTGTCTTGGTAGTGAGACTCACCGACCACTTCGAGTGTCTGCCGTCCGCCCTCCAGCAGAGTGACTTGCATCCCGTCGACCATCCATTGAGGGCTTGCCTCCAAAGGACGATTAGAACCATGGTCCCCACTCCCACCGAGCAGCTTCCTCAGAAAACTCATGGCCTAAAACTACCCCGACGGTTCACGCTGGCAAGGTGGTGAGGTCCAGCTCGGTGAATCGGTCGCGCGGCATTGATAACTCCTCACGCGCCCAAGCCGCCACACCCTCCTCATGAGTAAAGAGGATCACCTGCGCCGACTCGCTGATGGCGTGCAAGGTCTCGAGCACCTCACGCTGGCGCTCTGTATCACACGCCGCAAGAACATCGTCGAGGATTAGGGGACAAGCCTCGCCCTGCACCGACAAGTGACGAGCCAGTGCAAGACGCAGGAGTAGATAGAGCTGTTCGGCGGTTCCGTGCGAAAGTAACTCGGCTCGGCGCCACCGGCCTCCTCTTTCGTTGACCTCGACTGTCAATGACTCAGGATCGACGCGACAATCTGTGTAACGGCCGCCGGTAACTCCTGGGAGCCATTCGAGGACGGTTGCCCGCAGCACCGGTGCGAGGTCTCGGTGCACGCGATCCTCCGCCTGCTCAAGAAATTCGATAGTCGTGCGAAGCGTCCTATCGAGCTGAATGACACGCCTGAGCCTGTGGTCCGCTGCCGCTAGAGCCTCTTCCGCCTCTGATACGCTCGGAAGGTTCTGGGCGAACTGCGCAAGCTCCCCACGTCCTGTGTTCCATTCATCGCGCGCCTCCCGCGCCTCTTCTCGGAACTCCATTGACTGTTCATCCGTAACACCTTGGTTCAGGCCGATTGGCATCACTTTGGCATCGAGGCGACCTGCCAGGGTCTCTGCATGGGTACGGAGCCGGGTCGTCTCCTCAGTGAACTCCTCAAGCGACTGCCCACCAAGGAGTTGCTGCAATAAGTCCCAGTCCCCCCGCTCACTATCGGCCTCTGTCATCAACTCTTCACGGCGCTGCTGCCAAGCGCGAAGAGCTTCAACCTGGGTCTCCGGCCCGCTTGTTTCGAATCCAAGAGCGACTGCCGCCTGTCGAATGGCCTCCTCAGCGAGCCGATGTTGTTGGAGGGCTGCTGCGTACGCCGCCTCTTCGTCCTGCCTGTCGTCGATCAGGTGCTCGATG
>JBBDMR010000105.1:0-3032 GCA_040878225.1 Acidimicrobiia bacterium | reverse complement strand
CGGCATGCGCCGCATCGCACCATCATTCCTGTTCACCTCCATCGGGGTCGACGGCTTCGCCGACCGCCCCGATTCTCGTCAAATAGTCTGCTTCATATCGAAGCACATCTGCGACGTCAGCGGAAGCGTACGCCACTCCGTGCTTCTCCTCGATCTGCCCGACGATGTAATCCACCGAAGACTCGTGTCCTCCGGCCACGGTCTCCACCGGGTTCTTCCGGTCTTTCTGCCCGAGTCCCTGGAGATAGAAGACCTCCCATTCGATGATCCGCCTGATGTCGATACGTTTCAATCCCGTTTTGCCTTCGGCGGCAAGGCCGGCCTCGATGTGTTTCACCGCGTCCTCGATCACGTAGGTGAGCGGCTCGTAGCCAGGGGGCCGGTTCGACTCCTGCCAGACGACCAGTGCGGCGATCACCAGGAACAGCCCCACCAGCAGGCCGATGAAGACGATGAGGGTGAGACCGGTCACTTGCGAAGGCTACCCAACGCCTCCCGGCTACCTACCGTCGAATCAGAATGCTGCGACGGGCAGATCCATGAGATGGCCATCTTCGGCAACGGCGCGCTTGCGACGCGCAGCCACATTGGGTGCCACATCGGCCAGATACCAGAGCGCCGACTCGACTTTGCCCTTGTAGAAGGGGTCCTCATCCACTCTGGGAAGGGCGATCTCGGCGTGGCGCAGCATTTGCCAGGCAACCACAACCTCCGACATCGACTCCAGCAGAGGAGTGGCATGGAGGCCGACCTTGTAGATCTCCTCCTTGTCGCCGTCCATCGACGCCATCAGGTTCTCGACCATCACCCCGATCTGGGCCTGGACATCATCGAGCATCGTCCCCAGAATCTCCCTTTCCGCCGCAAGCACGTCGTCGCCTTCCCCGCCTTTGACGAATTCGACGATGTCGCCTGCGATCAAGGCAAGAGCCGTGCCCTTGTCACGGGCGATCTTGCGGAAGAACAGGTCGAGGGCCTGGATCCCGGTGGTTCCTTCATAGACGGTGTCGATCTTGGCGTCGCGGATGTATTGCTCGATCGGGTAGTCCTGGGTGTATCCCGACCCACCGAAGATGGTCAGTGCGTCGCCGAGGAGCCTGTAGGCAACCTCTGACGAGTATCCCTTGACCAAAGGAAGCAGCAGGTCGTTGCGTCGCTCCCAGGTGTCGTCCTCCGGGTGGAGCTTCGTCTGGTCCTGGACCCATGCCGTATAGCTGACGAGGGCCCTGAGCCCCTCGGCATACGCCTTCTGGGTCATGAGCGACCGCCGCACATCAGGGTGGTCGATGATCGGCACCCGGGGCGCGGTCTTGTCGCCCGCCTCGGTGAGGTCGGCACCCTGGACCCGCTGCTGGGCGTATTCGAGGGCATTGAGATATCCGGTGCTGAGCGTTCCCATCGCCTTTGTTCCCACCATCATCCTGGCGTGTTCGATGACCCGGAACATCTGGCGGATCCCCTGGTGGTTGTCCCCGACCAGGTAGCCGACAGCCGGTTGGTCCATCCCGAAGGTCAGCTCACATGTGGTCGAGCCTTTGAGACCCATCTTCTTCTCGATTTTGGTGGCGAACACCCCGTTGCGCCCCCCGAGGGTCCCGTCTTCGTTGACGAGGAACTTGGGGACCACGAACAGCGACAGCCCCTTGGTGCCCGGCCCGGCGCCCTGTGGGCGGGCAAGCACCAGGTGGATGATGTTCTCGGTCACGTCATGCTCACCGCTGGTGATGAACCGCTTCACACCTTCGATGTGCCAGGTTCCATCCCCCATGTCGATCGCT
Organism: Acidimicrobiia bacterium; assembly: GCA_040878225.1. Classification (GTDB taxonomy): domain Bacteria; phylum Actinomycetota; class Acidimicrobiia; order Spongiisociales; family ZC4RG35; genus MA-ANB-1. Next base: position 1,254 of record JBBDMR010000105.1, on the reverse strand, counting down.
TTGGTGGTGCCGGCGCCAACATCGGATCCTGCGTCCGGCTCGGTGAGGACCATGGTGCCGCCCCAGCCTTTGTCGATCCAGAGTTTGGCGAATTCCTTCTGCTCGTCGGTGCCCTCCTCGAAGAGGACCCGGGCAAATAGGGAGCCACCGCTGTAGAACTGAGCGGTGGTGTTGGCTGCGAGTAACATCTCCTGGGCTGCCCAGAAGAGCGTGTTGGGGACGGGAAATCCGCCGAGCTCCTCGGGCAGGGAGAATCGAGCCCAACCACCATCCTTGAAGGCTGCAACGCTGGCTTTGATCGACTCGGGTATCTCGACCTCCCCGTCGACAAGCTCGAGGGGTATCCGGTCCTGGTCGATATAGGAGGCGGCAAACTCTTCGCGTGCAAGACGCTCCACTTCGGCAAGCGTGTCCGTGGCGGTGTCCCGGTCGAGGTCGGGCCACGGAGCGCTACCGATGTAATCCTGGATTCGATGCACCTCGAAGAGATTGAACTCGGTGTCGCGGAGATTCGACTTGTAATGGCTCATCGCTTCCCTCTCAGGTTTCCTGATTCCATACTATTTGAGTATCTACTCTAATTTGAGTGTGCGCTCAAAGGAAATGAGATTACCCTCGATCGGATGCGCTACAAGGCCGGCCTGGAAACGAGGGACAGGATCCTCGAGTCGACCCGTGCCCAGATCGCAGAACTGGGCCTCGAAGGCACCACGATCAAGACCATTTGCGAGGATGCCGGGGTGCTCCCCGGCAGCTTCTACAACCTCTTCGATTCCAAAGAGCAGGCAATTCTCACCGCGGTCAGGGTCGCCATCGACGCCGTGGACCCCGACCCCGACCATGCCGGCACCGACACCCTCGACGACCTCATCAACGCATACATCAGGTTCGTCGACGAACAAGGCGACCTGGCCCGGGTCTACATCCGCATCGCAGTCGCCGCCGGCCGGTCCAGCCCGGAATTGAAGGGTCGGGTCCTCCGTCACCACGAAGGCCGGGTGAAACGCTTCTCCGATGCCTTGCTCCGGGAGCGTCCGGATCTGAGCCAGGAGGAGGCCGACAATCGCGCCGAGGCGCTCGTATCGGCTCTCAACGGGGTAACCCTGCACAGGACGATCGACACCGAGTTCGACGTGGGACACTTCGCCCGCATCCTGAAACGGGTCGCAACAGGCTGACGCGCGACCGGGGAGTCTATTGGATGATGCCGTTGCTCAGATTGGCGGCCAGGCGCGCACAGCTCGCAAGGCCGAG
>JBBDMR010000104.1:0-16855 GCA_040878225.1 Acidimicrobiia bacterium | reverse complement strand
GAATCCTGCGATGAGGTTGGCCAACCAGTTCTCGTGCTCGGGATAACAGTGTGCGGAAATGAAAACCAGAAATTCGCCGGTGGCGGCCCGACAACCAATATTCAATGAGCGACCGAAACTGAAGTTCTCTTTTCGAATGTGTTCGAGGGCCACATCTTCGCTTTGCAGGATCTCCAGAGTGCCGTCGTCGGAACCCGAGTCGACCACAACAATTTCGAAGTCGCTAAATGACTGCCGCTTCAACTCAGAAAGCAGCTTTCCGATGTGCTCGGCCTCGTTGTAGCATCGTATGACTATTGACGCGGTTGGTTTCTGTCCGGTCAAATGATCCTCCACAGTCCGTTGTCCAATTCCGACCTTTGGGCTACCTCGATCTGCAAGCGGGTAATCGTTGCTCGTCTAAACGGGACAAGAATGTCCAGGAAAGAGACGCCCGCAGGCATGTGAGCAACACGCGGGTTCATCGGCCGCCTGCGACGTCAGCACGGTAGAGTCCAACAACCTCACTCGCGTGCCCGCTTTCCTTGACTAGTCCTCTCTCGAGCCAAATCGCCCGATCGCAGAATTCGGCGACCTTGTTCAGGTTGTGGGAAACAAAAACGATGGTACCCGACCGATCTAGGAGCTCCCGCATGGCCTGTTCGCTCTTTGCGCGGAACCCTTCGTCGCCAACGCTCATGATCTCGTCGAGCAACAAGATGTCCGGCTCGAGGTGCATCCCGATCGAGAACGCAAGGCGGGAAAGCATCCCCGAGGAGTACGTCTTGATGGGCCGTTGTATCGCCTCTTCCAGTTCGGCGTACTCAACTATGTCGTCGATAATCTCGTCGATTCTGGCTTTGCGAAGACCTGCCGCCAGACCTCCGAGGTAGATGTTCCGGATTCCGGACAATTCAGAGTTGAAACCCACTCCCAGCTGGAGCAGTGTGGACGTCCGACCGAAGGTCACGACACGACCCTCGTCGGGGCGCAGGGTTCCGGCCATGACTCGCATTAGTGTGCTCTTCCCGGCTCCGTTGCGGCCTACGATCCCGAAGGCTTCTCCCCTGCTCACCTCAAAACTGACATTGTCTAAGGCGACGACAGACTCCCGCTCCCTGCTCCGGAAGTTGGCAAGGGTCTTTCGTAGCGTGGGTTTGCGCTCGACAAATGGTCGGAATTCAACCGTGACCTCCTGGGCGCTGACCGCAATTTCACCCTTCACAGATACCGCACCATACGAGTCTCATAGCGAATGAATCCGGCGACTCCAAGGACAAAAACAACCACCGCCCACGCCAACGAAATGAGCAGCGCATTCATGTTGAGGGGGTAAGTCGGATAGCCAATCAATGCCGTCCGATAGAGATCGAGGAGATGGAACATCGGGTTGAGCTCAACCAGCCTCTTTAGGGTCGTGCCTGCAGAGTCGAGGAAGGTGAGCGGCCAGATTATCGGTGATAGATAGAGCCAGAGCCGGTTCAGATAAGGAAGGAAGTTGTTGATGTCTCGAAACGGAACCGCGAGACGAGCCACAATTGCACTCAGACCCAAGTTGAACAGGATGTGGATTGGTAGGACCAAGACCAGGAGAAAAATGTAGCGTGACGGACGGATCCCGGCCGCGGGCCAGACGATGACGTAAAACACCACGAGAGACGCCAGGAAGCCGACACTCGACTCGATAAGGCTGGAAATCAGCAGCACCAACCTGGGAAACTTGAGGTTCGCCAACAGCTTGGCATTCTGGAGAATGGCATTGGCCCCGCCGGTCATGGATTGATGGGTGAAATGGAATGCGAACATCCCGGATAGCAGGTAGGCGATGTAATCTGGGGGCCGTGAGTCGCCAAACAGAATTCCAAAGACGAGAAAGTAAACGAGGCCGAGCAGAAGTGGATTGAGCACCCACCAGAACAATCCGAAGACAGTCGAAGCGTTCCTTGCTTTGAGGTTGCCCATCGCTAGAAACCAGGCGAACTCCCGACGATTCCACAGGTCGGTGGTGTAGTTGCGGAGTCGGCGCGCTTTATATGAGATTCCAGTTGGAGGCGAGACGGACACGGGGGTTGATTGTATCGTGAATAAGGCGTCAATCCCCATTTCACGTTGTCCTGGTTACGCCCCGTCCCCCAGGCAACGTGAGCCGGGCGCTAGCTGCAACTACTCGGACATTAGATCCTCCGTGCTCAACTCGTGTAGTAGGAGCGGGGGCTTATGTCCGTGATTGAATCACGATGGATGTTTCCACATTTGACAGCCCAACCCCTTAACGCCGCACTTTAAAGACGATCGAGGATCCGCTTGAAGAACACGGCTAGCTGGCCGCGTGTCACATACTGGTCCGGACAGAACTTGGTGTTTGCAGGAGGATTACAGCCAACGGTGATTCCACTTGCCGCCAGCCACGCCGCCGAGTTTACGTAGAGCGAATCCTGGGTGTCGCTGAAACGGGTGGGGTCGATTGCCGCAGGATCGACCGCTATCAACGTTTCGACTGCTCGCTTGAACATTGCTGAGACTTCACCTCTGGTCACCCGCCGGTCCGGGCAGAAGTTCGCGTTGGCGGGCGGATCACAGCCTTGAGTGATTCCGTGGCCCGCCAGCCAGCCAATCGCAGCCTCGAACATGTGGCCCTGGGTATCGGTGAACGAGGAAGAAGTTGCTGCGCCGAGATGAGGTTCCAATGTGCGCTTCATGAAAGCGGCGATCTCACCGCGGGTGGCCGAGTCGTTCACGCAGTAAAAATAGGCACTGCATCCATTCGTGAAGCCCTGATCAAGCATCCATTGGACAGCCGAGGCGAAGACGTGGTCAGCGGGCACATCTGCGAACGGTCCGTCACTTCCGTAGACCGGTCCTTCGCTGGACCGGTAGACGTGAACGGGGATTCCGATGAAGAGATGTTTGTCGATGAAGTTGCTGTCCCACGTGGTAAGACGGATGCACCCATGAGATGCCGGGGTAGGAGGCACCGACGACGAGCCATGGAAGGCAATCCCCCCAGTGAAGAACCAAGGGCTCAACATGAGGCCCAAGCCCAGTGTCGACTCGTACCAGCCCGAGGAGTGGCGGTAAACCTCGAAGTCCCCGGTCGGCGTAGTGGCTATTCGCCACGACCCGTTTGCGTAGTACGACTCGCCGTTGCCCGACGAAATGGGAAAAGTAGCGACCAAGTCACCGTTGCGGAAGAGATGAGCGGTCTGTTTGGTGAGGTTGACTTCGACACGATCCGGCTCGTCGAACTTGGTGTACGGAGCCTGGTAAATCTCAAGCTCGTCCCAAAGCGAGTCGCTCCAAGAATATGATCGCGTGGTTCCGATCTCCTTGCGGAAGGCCATCACCGCATGTTGGGTTGCGATCCCATACGATCCGTCGATTGCGCCCCGGTAGAAGCCCTTCTCCTTCAGCGCTGTCTGGAGCTTCGTCGTCGAGGCCGACGACTGGTTGTAGAGTTGGTCCTCTCCAGTGTAAATCTCGAGTGCATTCGCTCCGGTTGTCGGAAGGATCGGGGCCAGAAGTCCCCCGATGACGATCGCTATCACTGTTCGTCGCAACATGCGGACTCAGGCTATCGGATCTGCCCGCGAACCGAAAGCACCAGGCTCGCCAGGTGGAACATGTAGACGACCGAGTGGGCTACGGTTTTCTGAAATGTTATCTAAGCGCTTCAGGATCGGTGTCCTTCTCACCGCAATCCTTACCACCTTCGGTACTGGCCTCGACGCCGCCGCCGAAGCTGTGGAGCCCCGAGGCTTCGAGGATGAAACCTGGACCGAGGGGTGGGTCGACCTTCGCCCCCTCGACCTGATTCGGGCCGGGCTCGTCACACCGGGTTTCGCCGGCAACGGCCTCGGAGTGGGGATTCCGGTGGGCGGATTCCGCGGCTTCGGCCCCTTCGACCGCTTCGATGAGGCCGAAATGGGGGACGCCTGGTATCGCTACCACATCCGACTTCTCAGCTGGAACTCGGCGTCCTCGGGAAAGTTGCCCGGGCTCTCGGGTCTCTACTCGTCGTCGGGTCGAGGATGCATACCCTCTGAGCCCGGCACGCCAGGGTGGTCGGCAAGGGGCCTGTTTGGGGCCGTCGGAACCCAAGGCGCCCCACCCGGAAACGTTCCGATCGGCACCTATCTCTATCATGTGGACCAACCGGGCATATGCGGGGAATTGCTCTACTGGCCCGGCGCCAGCCTGGAACAGGGCCGCTGGCAGTGCATCGAGGGGCATATCAAGCTCAACAGCCTGGGCTCCAATGACGGGATGGTCGAGGGCTGGCTAGACGGGGTGAAGCGATTCACGCGATCCGGAGTTGCATTCCGCAGGGCGGACGAAACTCAAGTAGGGATCCGGGATATGTGGCACAACATCTATTTCGGCGGGAGCTGGCCGACTCCCAACCCGCTCAGCCTGATCCTCGATGAGGTGGAGGTTTCCACGGAGGGCCGGGTCGGCTGTATGGATCCATTCACCGACGACAATGACAGCCTCCACGTCAAAGGCTTGACCGAACTCCACGCCCGGGGGCTCCTGTTTGGCTGCGCATACCGTAAGGTTTGTCCTGAGCGCCTGCTCACCAGAGGCGAGGCCGCGGCGCTGTTCTCTCGGGTATTCAGCCTGCCTGCCCCATCCAAGGACTTCTTCACCGACGACCAGGGACACCTGTTCGAGGGGGCGATCAACAAGCTGGCCGCAGCCGGTATCACGGTCGGCTGCACTCCTGTGGCTTTCTGCCCGGACGATCGGTTGACCCGAGCCCAGTTCGCCACAATGACGGTCCGGGCCTTGGGCCTCCCGGCGTCAGGACCTGATGCGTTCACAGACGACAACGGGCATTGGGCGGAAGGCGCAATCAATACCTTCGCCGATTTCGGGCTCACTGAAGGATGCGGTGAGAACCGCTTCTGCCCCAACCGCATCCTTAGCCGAGAGGAAGCTGCCAGCTTCTTCCTCCGGGTTGCCGACCGTATCGAGCCACTCGGTCTAGCCTCCGTCGAGCCTCCACCCGACTGGCCACCACCCGGCGACCCGGCACCGATCCCACCCGAAGAACGGGACTAAATGCCGGTACACGTCGACTGGGGTCATCAAGTGGGGAACCGCGACGCCGGAATCAACGATCGCTTGGTGACCGGACGTGAGGTGGAGTAGGGTGCGGCGCCCGTACGACGGTGGACTTCCGTTCCTCGCCTTTGACCTGAGTCGGAGCTATTCACCGATAGGCGCATCAGGTAACGGGCGTACCGAACCGCTTGACGGCCTTCGGCCTCAACGCTAACAGCCTCACTCCACTCCCCTCCTTGTCGGAGGGGGTGTCGCGTCCGCCCCGATACTCAGCGGGGATATCTCCGAGCCAATGGGCTTCTCACCTCAGGCTCAAACCCACCGGAGCAACCGAATTCTCTTCTAGAGAACCAGAGCGATCAATTGCTCCACACCCACTGAGACCGACGCGTTGGCGCCCTCTACGACCAGGTCCGGCTTTCCCGGGCGCTCATAAGGGGCATCAACACCGGTCATGTCGGTGATCTCACCGGCCCGGGCACGGGCATACAAACCCTTGGGGTCCCGCTCCTCACAAACTTCGAGCGGGGTATCGACAAAAACCTCGAAGAACCGGGTCCCGGCCTCCTCATGACGTTTACGCGCCGCAGCGCGGTCTGTTTCATAGGGAGCGATGAGGGGCAGCAACGCAACAAGGCCGGCGTCGGCCATCAATCGGGCGACCTCGGTCACCCTGCGCACGTTTTCGGCCCGGTCTTCAGGTGCGAAGCCGAGATCAGCGTTGAGGCCGAAGCGGAGATTGTCGCCGTCGAGCACATACGCAACCCGGCCCCGCTCAATTAGGGCTTTCTCCGCTGCGTAGGCGAGAGTCGATTTTCCCGACCCGGATAGGCCGGTCAAGAGGACGGTGCATCCCCGGCCCCCGGTAACTTCGAACCGCTCGGTGTCGCTCACCTCGCCGTGGTGGCGGACGACGTTGTCGCTCACGTCGCCTTTCCGGTGATCATCCCGGCCGCGACGGTGGTATGGCTCGCCTCGTCAACGAGAATAAACGACCCGGTTTCACGGTTGCGGCGGTAGTCGTCGACAAAAAACGGGGTCGTCGTCCTCATCCTCACCCGGCCGATTTCATTGAGGGCCAGCTGGGTCGGGCCCTCCTCTCGATGCAGGGTGTTGACGTCGAGACGGTATTGGAGGTCGTTGACCATTGCCCTCCCCCATCGCGTCGTGTGTTTGATCTCGTACTTGGACCCGGCCTGCATCCCCGGGCCCTCGGCCATCCAACAGATCATGGCGTCGATGTCCTGGGTCGCCTCGGGCTGGTTCCTCGGGCGGCAGATCATGTCCCCACGGGAGATGTCCAGGTCGTCTTCGAGGGTGAGGACAACCGACATCGGCGGGGCGGCCGATTCGAGCGGCCCGTCGAAGGTGTCGATGCTGGCGATCTGCGTCGTGAACCCGCTGGGAAGGACCATCACCTCGTCGCCAGGCTTCATCAAACCTCCTGCCACCGTCCCCGCATAGCCGCGGTAATCGTGGAATCCGTTGCGGTGGGGTCGGATCACATACTGGACCGGGAACCGGACGTCGATCATGTTGAAGTCACTGGCGACGTGGATCTCCTCGAGGAGCTGGATCACTGTCGGGCCCCGGTACCACTCCATGTTCTCGGAGTAGTTGACGATGTTGTCGCCCAGAAGCGCAGACACGGGCACGAACCTGAGATCGTGGATGTCGAGCTTGGTGGCGAACTCACGGAACTCCTCGACCACCTCGTTGTAACGATCCTGGCTCCAGTCGACCAGGTCCATCTTGTTGACACAAAGGACGAGGTGGGGCACGCCGAGCAATGAGGCCAGGAAGGAGTGGCGCTTGGTCTGTTCGACCACCCCATTTCGGGCGTCAACGAGGATCAGAGCGATGTTGGCCGTGGACGACCCGGTCACCATATTGCGGGTGTATTGGATGTGGCCCGGGGTGTCGGCGAGGATGAACTTGCGCTTCGGGGTAGCAAAGTACCGGTAGGCGACGTCGATGGTTATCCCCTGCTCCCGCTCGGCACGCAAGCCATCGGTGAGCAGCGCAAGGTCGACATAGTCTGTGCCCCTCCGCCGGCTCGCGTCTTCGACGGCATCCATCTGATCCTGAAAGATCTGCTTCGAGTCGTAGAGCAATCGACCGATAAGGGTCGACTTGCCGTCGTCGACAGACCCGGTGGTGGCGAGGCGGACCAGTTCGGTCGTCACGAGTGGCCCGTCCCATAAATACATGTGGCGTCTCTCCGGCCCTCGTCGCCCCTGGCTGCGTCCAAAATGCTCACCGAACCTCCCGGGTGCGACTGCGCTTTTCTCCTTGCCAGATGACAACGATGGCTCGGAGACACGCGCACACTATTTACACGACAGACCACTAGAAGTAACCCTGGCGCTTTCTGTCTTCCATTGCGGCGTCAGCGGTCCGATCATCGGCGCGGCTGGCACCACGCTCGGTGATCCTCGAAACCGCAACCTCGGCAATGATCTCTTCGAGAGTGCTCGCCAGCGATTCCACCGCTGCGGTGCAGGACATGTCACCCACCGTCCGGAAGCGGACCGCGGCCTCGAAGACCTCTTCGCCGTCCATCCGTTCGATGTAGGCCGACTCGGCCATCAGCATGCCGTCGCGCTCGAAAACCTTGCGCCGGTGGCTGAAGTAGATGGTGGGAAGCTCGACGCTCTCGTCGCGTATGTACTGCCAGACATCGAGCTCGGTCCAGTTGGAAATAGGGAACACCCGCACATGCTCACCCTGGCGGTGCCGGCCGTTGTACAGGCTCCACAACTCAGGCCGTTGGTTCTTCGGGTCCCATTGGCCAAAGCCGTCCCGGAATGAGAACACCCTTTCTTTGGCGCGTGCCTTCTCCTCGTCGCGGCGTGCTCCTCCAAACACGGCATCGAACTTGTTCTGCTGGATGGCGGCGAGGAGTGGCTCGATCTGGAGCCGGTTTCTCGACGCATAAGGACCGGTCTCCTCGACCACCCGTCCCGCATCTATCGAGTCCTGAACGGAAGCGACGATCAACTCGGCGTCGAGGTCGGTGATCGTCCGGTCGCGGAACTCGAGCACCTCGGGGAAGTTGTGACCCGTGTCGACGTGCATCACCGGAAAAGGGAGCCGGGCCGGGTAGAAGGCTTTCACGGCTAGCCGCAGAACCAGGGCAGAATCCTTCCCGCCTGAGAACAGAAGGACAGGACGTTCCGATTCAGCGACAGCCTCCCGGATGATGTGAATCGACTCGGCTTCCAAAGCCTTGACATGGTTTGAATGGGAGACGGTCATCGCCCCACAGGATAAAGGTCGTTTGGACCGTTGTTTCCAGAAACACACGCCATGAGACCACCCCCTGATCCTCAACACTTTGACGACGAGTCACCAGCCTTATCCAGATCGATCCCGTAGTCAAGCCAGCATGGCAAAAGGTTCCGGTTGTGACGTCGGCACGGACAGCTACGCTTTGGGCGGAAGGTGGGAGCCAAATCGGGCGGGCGAAATCCTGACAACACGCCCGTTGGGACACTGCTGGTTAGCTTATTGACGTGGTGAGTAGCTGATGAAACCGGGGGACGAATGACATTCGAGGCATGGATCGTAGCCCTCGTCGTCGTGGTCATTCTGGTCGGTCTCTGGAAGGAGATTGCCTCACCGTCGCTGCTCGTATTCGGTGGCGTGGTGTTCCTGCTTTCGGTGGGGATAATCTCGTCAACCGAGGCTTTCTCCGGCTTCTCCAATCCGGCGCCGATCACTGTCGCTGCCCTGTTTGTCGTCGCCCGGGCCGTTTCCAAGACAGGGGCCCTCGACCCGATCACCAAGTACCTCCTGGGCAACACCGGTGACACCAGACGTCCGATGCTGAGGATGCTCTCATCCACTGTGTCCATTTCCGGATTCGTCAACAACATCCCGCTGGTGGCGATGCTGGTCCCCCAGGTATCAGCATGGGCGAAGCGACGTGGTGTCGACTCGTCGACGTTTTTGATGCCGCTTTCCTACGGAGCGATTCTCGGTGGGATGCTCACGGTGATCGGAACTTCGACGAACCTCGTGGTCTCGGGCCAGATGATCGAATCGGGCCTCGAGCCGCTTTCGTTCTTCGAAACCGGTCTCGTCGGGCTTCCCATTGCCTTGGTTGGGATGGTGATCACGATCATGATCGCACCAAAAGTCCTCGGGACGAGGAAGTCGGCACTTTCCGACTTCGAAGAGGGATTCAGGGATTACACGATCGAGATGGTGGTCAGCGTCAAAGGTCCTGCCGACGGTGCCACCGTGGAAGGCGCAGGGCTCAGACAACTCGAAGGCGTGTTCCTGGCATCGGTCGACCGGGGCGAAGAATCCATAGCCCCCGCCACACCCTCGACCACGCTGAGGGGAGGCGACACACTCCGCTTCGTAGGACAGATCGAGAATATCCTCGACCTGCAACGGCTCCCCGGCATCTCTTTCGCCGAGCAGAGCCACGTCGACCAGCTCGAACACCCATCGGTCCACTACTTCACCGTGGTGATCGGCGCTGACAGCGACCTGGTCGGCCATACTCTGAAGGAGTTCGGATTCAGGCGAAAATACCAGTCTGCGGTCATCGCAATCCATCGCGCCGGCCACAGACTCGACGCCAAACTCGGTGAAGTCGACATCCGGGTAGGCGACAGCCTGGTGATCATCGCCGACCCCGGGTTCGCCGACCGCTGGCGGAATCGGTCCGACTTCCTCCTCGTCGCACCCATGGACGAGTCGATCGCCCCGGTAGCTCCCGGAGCGAGGATCACCCTTCTCACCTTGGGAGCGATGATCATCCTGGCCGCCACCGGCGCTGTGCCGATCCTCATCGCAGCATTGGTTGCTGCGATCTTCCTGGTCGCAGTGGGTGTGCTTACCCCCGACGACGCCCGGCGCGGTGTCGATCTCGAAGTGATCGGCTTGATCGCCTCGGCGTTCGGACTGGCGGCGGCAGTGGAGACTTCCGGCCTTGCCAACGCCGCTGCTGACGGGATGGTCGGTCTCCTCGGCGGTTTCGGCCAATACGGGATACTGCTCGGGGTGATCCTGGTGACCATCGCAATGACCGAACTGGTCACGAACAACGCCACTGCACTCTTGATGCTCCCCATCGCCATCGCGGCGGCCCCGGTGTCAGGCGTCGATCCCCGGGGCATGGCCATTGCTGTGGCGATCGGTGCCTCGGCGTCGTTTCTCACTCCGATCGGATACCAGACCAACACCATGGTCTACGGACCGGGGGGTTACAAGTTCAGCGACTACGTGCGACTGGGCGCACCGCTAACGATCCTCACCATCGTCGTGCTGACGCTGATGATCCCGATTGTGTACCCCGCCTAGCCAACCTCGACCAGTGAGCGTTCTGCCCGGTTGAGGTCGTCGACTGCGTCGGCACCGCAGGCGACGATGTCCTCGACCCGCACCCCGAACTCACCGGGAATGTAGATTCCGGGCTCGACCGAAAAGGTCATTCCGGCCTCGAGGGCAAGGCCGTTGCCGTCGACGATGTACGGGTGCTCATGGCCTTCGAGCCCGATCCCATGCCCGGTGCGGTGGATGAAGTACCGACCGTACCCACCGTTTTCGATCACCCGGCGAGCTGCCCTGTCGACCTCCTGGCAGGGCACACCCGGTGCGATCGCTGCCCGACCTGCGGCATTGGCCGCAACCACCAAGTCGTGAACCTCCTGCTGTTTGGAGGTGGGCGGGCCGACGACGAACGTCCTCGTGACATCGGAGTGGTATCCGTCAATCGTCCCACCGAAGTCGCAGACGACCATGTCACCCTCCTCGATCTTGCGACTCCCGGTCTCGTGGTGGGGAGATGCGCTGTCCGGCCCCGAGGCGATGATCGTGAACCACGATCGATCGTGCCCCTCATCGACGGTCATGCGGGCGAATTCTGCGGCGACCTCGGACTGTGCCCTGCCGGCGAATTTCACCTCGGAAGGGACCCGCGCCAGGACCCGGTCAGTCGCCTCGGCGGCCCGACGGAGCCGATCGATCTCGCCGGGCTCTTTGCGCATCCTCAGTTCCTTGGTGAGATCGGACGCAACGCTCCACTCGACGTTGTCCATTCGGCTCTGGAAATCGAGGAGGAAGGACGACCACATCGTTTCGCCAACAGCGATGCTGCTGGAGGATCCGAGGCGCTTCACCACCAGCCCGATCGGGTCGTCGGTCTCCCCCCATGACTCGATTTCGAAGTCGCCCTGGTCGACCCGGGGAGCTTCGAGGGCAGGGACGAAGAGTGTCGGATCTCCCTCCCGGCCGACAACAAAGGCGGTGATCCTCTCCAGAGGCATCGCGGAGTACCCAGAGAAATAGGGCATATCCGACCCGGCGGTGAGCAGCACGGCATCGACCCCGCGCTCCCCCATGATCTCCTGGAGGTTTCCGACGCGAGTTGTGTGATCGAACATCTAGGTCTTCGCGCCGATCGAGACCGGGACGGCCTCGCGGCTCTCCTTGGCGTGGTAGCTGGAGCGGACCAGGGGGCCGGACTCGACATGGGGGATACCCATCCCCTCACCGAACGCCTTGTACTCAGCGAACTCGTCGGGGTCTACGTAGCGATGGATCGGACGGTGCCGGGCTGTCGGTCGGAGATACTGTCCGATGGTGATGATGTCGATGCCCACCGCCCTCATGTCGGCGAGTATCCCCAGCACCTCTTCACGGGTCTCGCCCATGCCGACGATCAGGCCCGACTTGGTCAAACCATCAGGATTCATCTGCGTCGCCCGCCACAACAAGGCAAGCGATCGTCCGTAGCTCGCCGAAGTGCGGATGTCGCGCTGGAGGCGGATGACGGTCTCGGTGTTGTGGTTCAGGACCTCGGGTCGTGCGTCCATGACTGTCTGCAGGGCTTCGCGGTCGCCTTTGAAGTCGGGGATCAGGACCTCGATCTCGGTACCGGGCGACTGTCGGCGTGTCTCGGTGATGGTGTGGGCGAAGATTCCCGAGCCACCGTCATCTAGATCGTCCCGGTTCACCGAGGTGATGACCGCATGCTTTAGGCTCATCTTCTTGATCGCCTCAGCAGCGCGGAATGGCTCGAAAACGTCTAATTCTGTTGGTTTGCCGGTGTCGACGTTACAAAAAGAACAAGCCCGGGTGCATTTGTCGCCGAGAATCATCAGCGTCGCGGTGCCCATCCCCCAGCATTCGTAGATGTTGGGGCAGTTGGCCTCTTCACAAACGGTGTTCAACTCGAGGCCGCGCATCATCTTCTTCAGCTCGAGATAGTCGCCGTCGAGTTTCGCGGTGACCTTCATCCACGGGGGCCGCTCCGGCTCGCCCGGCAAACGGCCGTTGAGGAGCACCGGTTCAAGGCTCCGACGCTCGGGGCTGAAGGTGCCATTGGCGAGGAGACGGTCGACTTCGAACTCCTTCGGCTTCCCCTGACCGCGGACGAATGCAGCATGCTGGGTCTCGGTCTCGGTGTAGCGGAACACATGGGCGAAGTGCCTTTCGACGACCTCGACCGCCTCTTCGAGGGAGACCTTGCGGCCCGCCAGCTCACTCAGGCTGGTGACCGGACGATCTTCGATGCCACATGGGTTCATCATGGTGAAGAAATCCATGTCCGGGTCGAGGTTGAGGGCGAAGCCGTGCATGCTGACCCGGCGCGAAACCCTGACACCAATTGCGGCGACTTTGCCAAGGGCAGTCCAGACGCCGGTATAGCCATCTTCCCGCCAGGCTTCGACACCGAACTCGGCAACGCTGCGGATCAGAACCTCTTCGAGCTTCCGGACATAGGGGACGATCTGCTTGGGGTCGTCTAGCCCAACGATCGGATAGCCGACCAGCTGACCAGGACCGTGAAAGGTGATATCCCCGCCGCGGTCGACGTGAAAAACCTCAGCTCCTTTGTGCGCCACCGCTTGTTGCGATGCGAGCAGATTGTTGGCGTCTCCGTTTCTCCCGATCGTGAACACCGGAGGGTGCTCGAGCAAGAAGAGGTAGTCGTCGCCGGTCCTCGCTTCGACCTTTCCTTCGTGGAACGCACGCTGCAGGTCCCAGGCTTCGGCATAGGCGAGACGCCCCAGCCAGCGGGTGCGGAGCAGGGGCATTCCGTCTGAACTCAAGTCAGTTCCTGTTCCCAATCCCAGGTCTCGATGTTCTCCTTGATCCGCGCCAGGAACAGCACCGCTGTGGAGCCGTCGAAGGCGCGGTGGTCCCAGGTGAGGCCGAGATAGCCGATGTGGCGGATGGCGATAAGGTCCTGGCCGTCGGCACTCGTAACAACTGTCGGTCGCTTGGCGACGGTGTCAGTCGAGAGAATCGCCACATTCGGCACATTGATGATGGGCGCCGACATGAAAGATCCGAACGGTCCGGGGTTGGTGATGGTGAACGTGGAACCGGTGATGTCATCGATGTCGAGACCCGGGCCCCTCGCCTTATCGGCGATTTCCTTGACCGATCGGGCCAGTCCGACCATGCGGAGCCCGTCAGCGTTGCGCACACTCCCGACGACGAGGCCCTTTTCGTCCAGATCGACTGCGATGCCGAGATTCACTGCCTTGTGGAAGACCGCTTTCTTCTCCTCGAGATAGAAGGAGCTGTTGACCACAGGGTATGCCTTGAGAGCGTCAATCACGGCCCTTGAAATGAACGGGAGATAGGTCAGGGAGAAGCCCTCGCTCTCCTTGAATGCCGCTTTGTGTGCCTGTCGCACCCGCTCCACCCGCTCGAAATCGACTTCGACCGACGTCCACACATGGGCTGCGGTCTGTTTCGCCTTGACCAGGTTCTGTGCGGTACGCACCCGGATACGGTCGAGTTCCACTTCTTCGGCCCCCGACGCGGGCTGGGGTGCCCTTGGTGCCGGAGCCGGCTCGGCCGCTCGGTCAGGCTCGGGCTCTCTCGCAGGCTCCGACTTGGCGGGCTCGGCGGGAGCCTCCTCCGCTATCGGCTCGGGCTGCGGCGACGGACCTGATTCCAGATAGGCCTCGACGTCCCTGCGGGTGATCCGTCCACCCTGGCCGCTGCCGTTGATCGCCGAAAGGTCGACATCGTTCTCCCTGATCAGCTTGCGAACCACCGGGGAGAGAAGCTGGGGCTGTTTCTCGGATTCATCTGGCTCGGCGAAGAAGGCGGTGATTTCTGACTTGGACGGCTCACTGGGCTCTTCGCCGGCAGGCTCTTTCGTCTCTGCTTGTGCCGGTTCCTCGGCAGGCTCTTTCGACTCTGCTTCGGCGGTCGGCTCTTCGACCGTCCCCGACGGTGAGTCATCCGTAGCCTCCTCCACCGTCTCGGTATCGGCGGCTTCGACGTCGGGGACCACTTCCTCAACCCGGGAATCGGAGGGCTCCTCGCCCGCCTCGCCGATGACTACAAGCGGTGTACCGACCTCGACGGTATCCCCCTCTTCGACCAGTATCTCGAGGATGGTCCCTGCCGCCGGGGAGGGCACTTCGGTATCGACTTTGTCGGTCGATATCTCGACGAGGACCTCATCCTCGCTGATGCTGTCGCCGACTTGCTTGGCCCATTTGAGGATGGTGCCTTCGGTTACCGTTTCGCCCAGCTGGGGCATTGTGACTGTTGTTGACACTCTTCCGCTCCTCTAATGAAGACTTCGACCGGCAGCAGCCATCAGGGTTTCCCCCACTGCCTCGGACAGGGTTGGGTGGGCATGTATGAAGGCTGCGGCCTCCGAGGGTAGAGCCTCCCACCCGACGGAGTACATCAGCTCGTGGATCAACTCCCCCGCGTGCGGCCCGACGACGGTAGCCCCGATGATGGGCCCGTCCTTTCTCGACACGACTTTGGAGAACCCCTGGTTCTGGCCGATGATGATCGCCCGCCCGATGCCGTTGAAGGCGTGCTTTGCAGTCTCGACCTCGATCCCCTCCGCCTCCGCCTGCTCGGCGGACATCCCCACCTCGGCAACTTCCGGCTGGGTGTAGGTGACCCGGGGAATTGCCTGGTAGTTGACGGGCTCAGGGTTGCCGGTTGCGATGTGGGTGACAGCCGCAATGCCCTCGGCAAAGCCGACGTGGGCGAGCTGAGGGGTCCCGGCGACAATATCGCCGACGGCATAGAGACCGGGCTCGGCGGTCAGCATCGTATCGAGATCGACTTCGACGAAGCCGCGGTCGACTTTGGCCGCTGTCTTGTCGAGCCCGACATCGTCGGTGAGCGGGCCCCTGCCCACCGAAACCAGGACGACATCGATCTCGACGCTCTCACCACCGAAGGGGATGGTCACAGAGTCACCGATCTGTGGTGCTTCAACCGCCACCCCGATGTGGAACTGGACCCCCCGCTTCTGCAACTGCCGCTGCAGCATCTTTGCCGCCTCAGGGTCGGACTCAGGAATGATCTGGTCCATCATCTCGAAGACGTGGACCTCCGAGCCCATGTCGATGAGCAGAGAGGCGAACTCGCAGCCGATCACGCCACCGCCGACTATCGCCACCCGTTCGGGTCGGTCCGGCCAATCCAAGGCATGATCGGAGGTGACGATCTTCTCGCCGTCGATTTCATAGCCGGGGATAGTGCGGGGGTAGGAGCCGCTGGCCAGGATCACTGAACCCCCCTCGATGGTCTGCTTTTCTCCGTCGGAATCGACCTCGACCTTGCCGCCGCCGAGCAGCCGGCCGTAACCTTTGATTACCTCCACCCCGCGCTTTTTGAGCAGGCCGGCGAGACCATTTACCAGGCCCTCGACCGACTGGTTCTTGCGGTCTTTGGCTGCCGACCAGTCGAGGGTCGGTTGTTCGGTGATCACCCCGTAGTCGGCGGCGTGAGCCACCGTTGTCATCACTTCGGCGACGTGCAAATACTGCTTGGCGGGGATACACCCCCTGATCAGGCAGGTGCCTCCCGGCCTGTCTTTTTCGACGAGGGCTACGGACAAACCGAAGTTATGGGCGTACAGGGCGGCGGCATACCCACCTGGCCCGCCGCCGACGATGACTATGTCGTACAACTCTGACCTTTCGATGAAATCTCGCTACGAGACTAGTGGCGCCGGGAGGTACTCTCTCCCCGGCATGCAGACTCGTTGGCTTCTCATTGCTTCAGCTGTCCTCGCGGTGGTGATAATCGCGGCCGGGGCGGCATGGCTGATGGCGTTTCTGCTGTGACCGAGCGCTTCGAAATCACTACCACAGATGGTGAAACGCTCGAAGCCCGCTGGGATTCCCCCGATGAGCACCGGTACACCACGGTGTTCTGTCATCCGAGCCCTGTCGATGGCGGGTCGATGATGGCACCGCTGATGATCGCGGTCACCCAGAAGCTGGTCGCCAGGGGCCATTCGGTGCTTCGCTTCAATTTCCGCAGTGTCGGGTCGAGTACCGGTGACTACGGGGGTGGTAAAGCTGAGATCATGGATGTGGACGCTGCGGTTTCAGTTGCCACGGATCGGTCGGATTCGATTGGCATTGCCGGCTGGTCTTTCGGAGCCGCAGTCGCCATGAACTGGCTCATCGAGAAAGAATCTGACATTCCCTACGTCGGCATCGCTCCACCGGCGAACTTGATCGATGGCAAGCCTCCAACAGGTCCCCAGCGGATCATCCTGGGGAGCCGGGAACAGGTAATCGATACCGACGCCCTCAAGGCATTCGCCATCGACAACGGCATCGACCTCGTGATCACCCCCGGCGACCACTTCTTCCACGGAAGAGGAAAACGCATTGGGGACCTGGTAGGCGAGGGTCTCGAAGAGAGCCTCTAGCTAGCTCCGAGCGCCGGGTTCTCCCGCCTGTACATCCCCATGCCCTTCATACCGGTTTGAAGCCGCGGTTTCTTGCTTCTTCGAGGGTGTCGGGGCCGAAGGCCTGGACCAGTTTGGAGGCGACCAGGTTGTCGGAGT
>JBBDMR010000103.1:0-16979 GCA_040878225.1 Acidimicrobiia bacterium | reverse complement strand
CTATGTGGACGACCTGTCTGGTTCTGAAACTGCTGAGCTGATTGGCAAGTCGGTGGCGGCGACCGAGTCGCTGTTGGCGCGGGCACGGTCAGCCCTGGCAGAGAGTTACGAGGAGACCTCCGATGAGTGAGCAAGACGCGGTAATACAACTTCGCTCGATAGCTGACCAGCCGATCGACCCATCTCAGCATTTCGCCGACAACCTCTGGCGTCGGATCGAACTCGAGTTGAATTCAGATGGCTCACAGTCGCTCCTGAGCGAGCCGGTCAGCGATGGATGGACATCAGTCGATGTCTCGGTCGTTCCGTCAACGATCAAGCGGAGCCTGCGAAATCCGACGTGGGCGGCAGCTGCCGCGTTTGCTCTGGTGCTTGGAGTCGGCCTCTTCGTGGGGTGGCTGCTGCTGCCCGGCCCCAGCGAAGTGGCAGACACTGACCAGACCAACGCAGCCTTCACGGCACCGGGGCCTGTGGATCTCTCGGCGGGCGACGTCCTTTGGCCTGCCCAAGACATGGCGGGGACTCCCGTGTCAGTCGCCGAGGCTTTCGCTGTTGAGGTACTCGGCTGGAACCGGGCAGCCGCGACAGAAACTGAAAGCGGCACTTGCCTCACCTTTCCGAACCGAAACACCGAGGTCTGTCCAACAGATGCGACGACAGTGACCCTCGCCCAGGCTGGTGTTGATCCGCTTCAGCTTGTCTTGTACACGATCGGACAGAGCGATACTGGAGAACTCTGGGCGGTAGCCCAGGTCGGTGCCGGTTACACGGCCGATCGTCTCGAGCCAGCCGACACTGGCGCCCGCATACCTCTGCCCGGCGTTGAAGGGGCGGCCGTGCAGGCGGACATCACCATGAGGCTCGCCGATACCGACGATCCTGTCGAGGTCACCGCGGCCCTGGCTGATCTAGAGGCCGGGTATGTGGATACCGACCTCGTGGCCGACCCTGGCCAGGTGCTCAGCGTGCTCATCCGATATCGCGATACCGACGGACGCGTCACT
Source organism: Acidimicrobiia bacterium (assembly GCA_040878225.1). GTDB lineage: Bacteria > Actinomycetota > Acidimicrobiia > Spongiisociales > ZC4RG35 > MA-ANB-1. The sequence continues at coordinate 15,975 of JBBDMR010000103.1, read as the reverse complement.
ACCGCGACAGGAGGCCCGTGGAACGAGTTCTACGAGTGGCCCGAACCCGAACCCGCCGGACCCGAAGTTACGATCGCTGAAGGCACATACCAAGGTTCCATTGTCCGCTGGCAGATGTCGGCCTTCAACACCACTGAAGGGGACCTGTGCATAAGTATCAGCGGCATGGGCTGTATCAGTGACATCGCCGCAGGCGAACACCTCGGAGCTCTCCTAACCGACTACTCCGGTGGACAAGAGGCCCGTTGGTGCGCATACGGCACCGTGAGAGACGCGGCCTCGGTGCAGCTGCGTCTCCCCGACGGAATGCAGACGGCGGCGCCTATCTTCACCAACCCCGACTTCGACGTCGACTTCTACGCGTACTGCGGCCTCGGAGACCAGCCTGCAATCGAAGTGACAGCTCTGGACCCAGACGGCAACATCATCGACGTAGTTCCGGACACAACCGGCAATTGAATTGCTGAGTGCGAAGCGCCTGGCTAACCCTCGATTGGTGGTCGTTGTTTGCGGTAAGAGTTCTTGCTGATGATCGCTCCGTCGCGGACGGTCAGGAAGTCACATCCGTTGACCTCGAGTCGTCGACCGTCGGGCAGGGTGCCGGTGAGGGTCCACTCGGATACTCCATAATCGGGAGCGAGGATGTAGTGGCGTCCATTGCTCCACTGGGCGTCAGGCATCGATTCGAAAACCTCGGCGAACGCCTCCTTGACCGCGATGAGCCCCTCATACCGCTTCCCGCAGACCTCATCTCCGCCCGATGCTTCGAACACGCAGTCTTCTGCAAAGAGGCTCATCAGGGTCTCCAGGTCGTGCCGGTTCCACGCCTCCGTATGCTCTACGAGAAGTTCCTGCAGATTCGAGTCAGGCTGTGCCATTTCATCTCCTTCGTGGTCCCAGCCCTACCGGACCGAGCCTTCGCTGATTTGTAGGGTCTTCAGGTCGGAATGGAAGTCGAGGGCGTAGTCGCCGCCCTCACGGCCGATGCCGGAGAGTCGGCATCCTCCGAAGGGGGCTGTCAGGTCGCGGACCAGGAAGGTGTTCACCCAGACGGTGCCGGCACGGATGCCCCGTCCCACCCGTTCGGCGCGTTCGGCCGAACCGGTGTAGACGATCGCCGAGAGGCCGTACCTCGTCGAGTTGGCCAGGTCGATTGCCTCCGCCTCATCCCTGAACGTCTGGTAGGTGAGGACCGGCCCGAACACCTCGCGCTGAACGATCTCGGAATGGTTCGACGCGGGGGCGATAACTGTCGGCTCGTACCACAGGCCATCTTGACTGTGGCGTTGCCCGCCGCGGAGTACCCGGTCGCCGTTCTCCCGAGCCCGCTCGACAAAACCCTCGACCCGGCGCAGGTGCTCGGGGTGAATCATCGGGGAGATCGTCGTCGAACCGGACCGGCTGTCACCGAGAACGTGCTTGTCGGTGTAGGCGGCGAACCGCTCGTAGAACTCGTTGCTGACCGACTCCTCCACAAGCAGTCTTGTCCCGGCGAGACAAACCTGGCCGGCGTCGTCGAATTGGCCGGCGGCCTTCTGGGCGGCGACCTCGATGTCGGCGTCGGCGAAGACGAGGAACGGCCCCTTGCCACCCAGCTCGGCGGTGAACGGTGTGATGTTCCGGGCCGCAGCCTCACCGATATGGACTGCAGTCTCAGGCGATCCGGTGAAGCTGATCCGGCGCACCCGCTTGTCGCCCACCAGTGCCGCACCGACCTCGTCACCGATTCCCTGCACGATGTTGAGCACGCCCGGGGGGATTCTCGCCTCGGCGGCTAGGTCGGCGAGGAGCGAGGCGGAAAGCGGCGCCCACTCGGCAGGCTTGAGGATCACGGTGTTCCCGGCAGCGAGGGCCGGGGCGAGCTTCCATGTGGAAAGCAGCCACGGAGCATTCCACGGTGTGATGACCACCGCCGGTCCGGTGGGCATCCGCTGCACCGTGTTGTTGGTGCCTTTCGACGACCACTTCCGCTCGATGTGGCTGGCGGCTAAGTCGGCGTAGTTGCGGAAGTTCTCCGCACCCCGGTGGATGACCCTGGCTTCGAGACTCTCGAGGAGCATCGCCATGTCGACACACTCGATGGCGGCGATCATCTCGACGTTCTCGTCGATGAGGTCGGCGAGACGGTGCAGGTAGGTACCGCGCTCCTCGACGGAGAGGGCGGCCCAGGCCGGGAACGCATTCACCGCCGCCGTGACTGCTGCGTCGGCAGTGAGGGCATCGCCACGGGCGACATCAGCCAGCTTCCAGTCCCAGTCGAGAGGTGATCGCACTTCGAAGGTGTTCTCCGACTCCACCCGCTTCCCGTTGATGTAGTGGTCGGGGGAGATCGCGTATTGTGATATCTCGGCACGGGTGGAAGGCATCAGGCCCTCTCTGGTTTCGAAGTCGTTAGTTACCTAAGGATAAACTGCTTGGCACACGACAAAGAGAGCCATGCCCGTACCCCTGAGTCAGCACGATCCCGAGGAGCTTCTCGAAGCGGAACGGGACATTCGCTCCCGCCTCGACGGCAGGCCATTCGAATTCGAGGCGATGCTGGCGGTCTCCAACATATACCGGGCGGCAAATGCGGTCCGGAACCGGATGGAGCGCGATGTGCTTGGACCGGAAGGCTTGAGCTGGGGCGGGTTCACGATTCTCTTCGTCCTCTGGGTCTGGGCAGACCGAGAGACCAACGAGCTGGCGGACGAGTGCGGGCTGGCCAAGGGCACTCTGAGCGGGATGCTGTCGACCCTGGAGAAGACGGGGTTGGTCGAGCGTACCCGGCACCCCGACGACGGCCGTCGGGTGGTCGTCAGCCTTCTCGACGAGGGCAGGATGACCATCGAACGGGTTTTCCCCGAGTTCAACAAACACGAGGCGTTGTTCACCGATCGTCTCGACGACGGCGAGGTGCACGACATGGCGAGATTGCTCCGCATCGTCACTGCGACGGCATCGGATGAGCCACTCGTGGCGGGAGATGATGCTCCCCGGTAGAATTTCTTTAGCTTCCTAACGAAGTCCGACGACCCGGAGGAGATGACGATGGGCGAAATAGTCGGTGCCGGACTTATCAGTCACGCGCCAACCATCATGTTTGACGAGGCCACCCGTAGAGAGCTCAACGACGGCAAGGAGATCTCACTGGTCCCCGGCCTGAACCGGCTCAAGTCCGAGGTTTTCACCAAGCTTCAGCCTGACCTCATCGTCATCATCGACTCGCATTGGGCCTCGACGGTCGAGCACATCCTCACCGCCCAGGAGCACCAGAAGGGGACCTTCACTTCCTCGGAATTGCCGCGCGGCATGTCCCGGATCGAATACGACTATCCGGGCGATCCCGAGTTCGCCCGCACTGCTGCGGCCCTGGGCGATCAGCTCGGCACCCCGACCCATGCCTCCGACGACCCCTACCTCCCGCTCTACTACGCGACGATCAACCTCGTCCACTACCTCCGCAGCGAGGAGAAGGTGGTCTCTGTGTCCCTGGTCCAGACCGGCGAGACTGACGACTTCATGACCATGGGTGAGGCGATCGGAGAAGCGGTTGAGCGACTCGACCGCCGGGCAGTCATCCTCGCCTCCGGAGGGATGAGCCACACCTTCTGGCCTCTCAAGCAGATCTCCAAGCACGAAGCGTCGGATCCGATCCACATCATCACCCCCGAAGCTCGTGCCGCTGACGAAGAACGCCTCGAGTGGATGAAAGCCGGCGACCACGCCCGGATCGTGGACACGATGGAGGACTATTTCGAGCACGCTCCCGAAGGTGATTTCGGTCACTATCTGATGATGCTGGGCGCCATCGGCGGTCGTGATTGTGTCGCCAGGGGAGAGATGTTCTCGGACTATGAGAACGCCACAGGGACCGGCCAGGTCCATGTCTGGTTCGACAAGCCGGAGAATGGTTGGACCGGCTGACACGGTTACACACGCCTGTCGTGCAACAATTGGAGCATGACATCGAATAGGCGAAGCCTGCCCCGACCCGGACTCGTCCAGGATGTGGCCGACGATCTCGAGGAACTGCTCGAGCCGGACGGGGGATGGATCGATCCGGCGCTCGAGGAGGACCTCGATCGGATCGTGGCGACGGTTCGCAACTACCTTCAGCCCCGGTTGGCCAACCGCGGTGCCCCGTTCAACGTGGTGTTCGCCGGGCCGACAGGAAGCGGGAAGTCCACGATCATCAACTCCATCGCCGGCCGCACCATCAGCCCGTCCGGCTCCATCCGTCCGACGACGACCAAGCCTCTCGTCTTCAGCGACAGCAGACGGTCGGGCACTGTGGACCTCGGTGATGTGCAATTCGACATCGCCCTCGGGGATGTGGCGTTCCTCAACGATGTCGCCCTCATCGACACACCCGACATCGATTCGACGAACGCAGCCAACCATCGTTCTGCCCTCGGGGTGCTGGCCGCTGCCGATGTGGTGGTATTCGTGGCATCCGCCCTCAGGTATGCCGACCTCGTGCCGTGGGAGATCCTCCGTTCGGTCACCGAGCGCGGCATACCCGTGATCCATGTTTTGAATCGAATCACGCCCGAGAGTCCCGGTGCTGTCATCGACTTCAGACGGCGCCTGCGCGCAGCGAAAATAACACCCCGGATCGTCACCATTTCGGAGCACAGGCTGGGCAACGAACGGCTGCTGCCTGCGACTGCCATGAAGTCGCTGCGCGCCGAGATGATGGGCCAGGTCGGTCACTTGAACCGCTATGAGTGTCTGGAACGGGCATTTGCAGCGGTGCGATCGGATCTGTCGTCGATGGTTCACGCGGTCAATTCCGACATGGTCCGGGTACAGCAGGTAACGGGCCGGATGCCGCCGCAAACCCTCTATTACGAGGGCTATGACCCACGGGCGCGGGTTGAACTCTGGCAGACAGCCCTGCAGACGGCATTGCCCGGTAGGTGGCGGCGCCGACGTCTCGCGCTGGATCGGGTTGCAGGGGAGGTCAAAGCGGAAGTGGTGAGCCTTGTCGAAAGAGACCTCAGGCTGTTCGCGTTGGACCAGGGAAGCCTGGTCATCGACCTGACCGACGGTGATTCCGTCCCTCACCTCGACCGTATCGATTCGGTGGTTTCGGAATGGTTCGAATCGGTCGCTTCGGATGAACCGACGGACTCGCTGACTCCTGCAAACCTGCGCCGAAGGGTGGAGTCTGCGATTTCTGTTTTTCTCGAGGTCACCGACCCGGCGTCTGACAGCTCATATTCGCAATCTGCCCTCGACCTCCTGGGTGGCATCGGGCAGATCTACCGGGACCTGGGCGACGAGATGCTCAACGGCTCGAATCATGCCCGGGTACTGGCGACACTGCAGCGGGCAAGGGCACGTATCCGCCCCGAATCCACACTTGTGAGCGCATGAGCTCCCTTGTTTGATGTATGAGAATCTGGTCGGGATCCTCGACTCGGCAGACCGGACCCTCGCCTCGGCTCTGAGTGTTGCCCCTCCGGGTGAACTGGACCGGGTGGCACATGTGATCCTGCGCCTCCGACACCGCATCGACTACCCGGAGGATCTGGCAGTGGTTGCACTGGCGGGGGGAACCGGGTCGGGTAAGTCATCACTGTTCAACCAATTGCTCGACAGTGACGCCGCCGCAGTGGGTGGGGTCCGCCCCACTACATCGAAGCCTCTCATCTCGGTGCCAAGAGGGCGGTCCGTCGAGATTGCCGGTTACCTGCACTGGTTCGACCCGGCCGATCGCTCGAGTCACGAGCGACCGGGAGGTGTCGTCCTGATCGACCTGCCCGACACCGATAGCGTGGAAACCGACCACCGCCTTGTGGTCGAGAACCTGCTTCCGCGCGTCGATGCGGTGGTATGGGTGGTCGACGTCGAGAAGTATCGTGCCGACTCCCTGCACCGGGGTTTCCTCCGCCGGCACGCCGGGCACGGAGACCGGTTTCTCTTCGCTCTCAACCAGGTCGACCGGCTCCCAGCCGCTGAGGTCGAAGCTGTGACAGCTGACTTCCGCACTGCACTCATCGAAGACGGGTTTTCCGATCCCGCGGTCTTTCCGGTTGCCGCCGGGCCACCGATCGGACCGCCGTCTGGAATCGCGGAGCTACGCGACAGAGTGGAGGCGATGGCCGCCAGCTCGGTCCCCGCCAAGCTCATGGCTGACCTGGGCGAGACGGTGTCGGAACTCGTCCGAATTGTGGGAGGCGCCGGGACCGACTTCGAGAACCGGTGGGCCGGGGCCCGGGTCGATGCCGCAGCCCTCGCCGTCGCCGGCGACCATGTGGGAAGCGGCCGGCTTGCCGCAGCGTTCTTTTCCGGACTTGCGGGAGAGTTGACCGGTGAGCCGTCGGAGGTCGCTCTGGGTATCTCGGCTCACGTCGGGGAACGGCTCAGGGAACTGGCTATCGAGGCTGAAGCCGCCGTGCCCCCTGAGACGGGACGGAAGGGTTGGTTTCGCAGCGTAAGCGCCGGTGTCGATGCCAACCGGGAGCGTCGTGTCGCCCACGTTGCCGAAAGCCTCGACAGCTATGCGGGTGACCTGATCCGGCCGGTCCTTCGCCGCCGGGCCGAAGCCGTGGCCGATCTTTCAGCCCTGGTGAACGCGATCGAGAACTGGCGCGGGACGCGCGGAAGTTAGGCTCAGGTCATGCTCGATCGGATTGGGGCCGAAAACTATGGAAAGCTCATCGGCTCGTTGGTCGCTCTGGCCGTCACATACCTCGTCTACTTCGTCGTAAAGCGGGTGAGCCGGCGGGTGTTGACGCGTGTTGTCGGGCGCGGACCGGCGGGGGAGAGCCGGGTCGTCACCCTGGAAAGGGTGGCGATGAGGGTGGTACAGGTGGTGATCTTCCTCGCTTTCATCGTCGTGTTGGGTGGCATCTGGGAGATAAACCTCGGTGGGGTGCTTGCCCTCGGGGCATTTTTCGGGGCAGCGATCGGGTTTGGGGCGCAAGACCTGGTGAAAGACCTCATCGGGGGTTTCTTCATTCTTGCCGAGGACCAATTCCACATCGGTGATGTGGTGAGGATCGCCGACACCGAAGGCACGGTGGAAGACATCCAATTCCGCGTGACCGTGCTCCGCGACGTGGAGGGCAATCAGCATTTCGTCCCGAACGGGCAGATCACGGTGAGCAGCAACTTCACCTCGATCTTCGCCCGGCCGGTGCTCGACGTCGGAATCGCCTACAAAGCCGATGTCGATAGGGCTCTTGCGGTGATGAAAGACGAGTTGGACGACATGGCCAATTCCGAAGAATTCAAGGGGAAGATCACCGAACCTCCGGAGGTCCTCGGAGTCCAGGACCTGGCCGACAGCGCCGTGATTATCAGGGCGTCACTGACGGTGCTCGCCAACGATCGCTGGGTGGTGCTCCGGGAGGCGCGGAGGCGGATCAAGGTTCGTTTCGACAAAGAGGGCATCGAGATCCCCTACCCGCACATGACCGTGTATCAGGGTGAGGTCTGAGCCCGCACCAGAAGCAGGGATTCTGGCTCCCAGGTGACAGTGACCGCATCCGCCATGCCGAGTGATTCCCCATCGGCCTGGACCGCGACGGGCGGGTCGGCTCGAGCCACAACCGTGTCCACCTGCTCCCAGATCTCGATCTCCGGGATCTTCTCCAAGTCGCGACGGGTGATGACCCTGGCTGCGATCGACGGTACCCGTCGCCGGCGAAGGCGATCGATGAGAAGGGCGGTCATGGGCTCAGGCTTGCTGTCCGACAGCGTCAGGGGGAGTTTTCCGAAGTACGTGTACACGTCCCGGAACTGGAGCATCATCGCCGAAACCAGCATCGATCGATCTCCGGAAGAGACCGTCACATGGGGGCGCTTCTTCGGGAACGACCCGAACGCCACCCCAAACGCAGTCGAGGCGTAGTGGAGGGAGCCAAAGCGATACTTCCGGTACGGCTCCTTGTCGGCTTCGACGACCACGTCGGCGTCGAGGCCCAGCCCGCACGCGAACAGCGAATGGTGCGTGGACATGGTCGAGCCCCGGGTGATGTCGAGCCTCGCCGTGCCTGCGAGGACCGGGGGAGAGGCGGCGGTCAGCAGTCTGGCCGCCTTGGTCGGGTTCGAGGGCAGATGGAGGAGTCGGCTCACGACGTTGGTGGTACCCACCGGTATAACACCGAGACGAACCCCGGTGCCGACCACGCCCTGGGCGACGTGATGCACCATTCCGTCCCCGCCCATGGCAACGACGAGGGCTGCGCCATTTTCGACCGATTCTCTTGCCGCGGCACTGGCTTCTGATCCTGACGCCGGCCAGATCGCCGCGACGTCGAACTTCTTGTTCAGGATCGCCATCACATCACGATGGGATCCACCGGTGAATTGGGATGCCGCCGGGTTGGCGATGACCATTGCCTTTTCCATTCCAGGCTACGGTACCCATCTACTGTGATCACTCATGACTGAGGCTCTCTTTTCTCTGGTGTTCGGAGAGGGTGATGGTGCAATCCTCGGCCTTGCCGCAGGAGACACTGCCGGAGGTGCATGGGAGTTGGGCTACTCCGCGGTGACCGAGCAGGCCACAGTTATCTCTTATGAGCTCATCGCCAACGGCAAACTAGAGCAGGAAACCCTGGTCGAGCGGCTACTCGAGCTCGACGGTGCCATGGACGAGGAACCCGTGTTTCGCGCCGAAAGCCCCGAGTTCCGGGCCTGGCTCGACCGTGCCGTGATGGGTACCCCGACTCCGGATGAGACACCGAGCCTCGACCCCCTCGGACGATCTGCACCTCTCGGCGTCGCCCATCGCAGAGAGCCCGATGTCCTGTCCCGGGAGGTCATCCGCCTCAATCGGTTGTTCCATACCGACGCCGGTTCGATTCTCAGTGGAGTTGCGATTGCCTCGGCGGTCGCCGCTTCCTGTTTCGGCCAGGGTGGCCGTGACCTTCTCCTGGGTGTTGCCCAGTCGGTGCAGCCGGCGATGGAGGAACTGGGTGCCAGCTCGGCGGGGTTGAGCGGAGTCGACGCCATTGAGGGCTTCGACCTCGCAGTCAGGCGACTGGTCGAAGGATACGGTATCCGGGGGACACGCGACGCCTTGAATTTCATTGGCGCCGGGAACAACCCCGGTCCCCTCGAGAGCACTCTGGCCTGTCTTCTGCTCACCGCCCATAACACCGAAAAGCCCCATGAGCCGGTCGCTGAATCGGCGCATATCGGCGGGAGCAATCTCGGTGCAGCCGCCGGGGCGATTCTCGGTTCGCGGATCGGTATCCGCGCTTGGCCGTGGGCTTTTGCGAACGACACCTGGTTTGCGGAGATTGGCCGGAGGTTGGTTCGCGGCCCTCAGGAGGTGAGGGATCTACCCATTCCCTATGCAGTGGAACAGCACCTCATCTCGGGGGCGCGACAGGATCACCAGTAGCCACCGGCAGGTCTATCTCATCCCATGTCCGGATGCCGTCGTCGACGCTACGGAGCAGCCACCAGCCGGCGAGAATGAATCCGCCCAGGGCACCCATCGCCACTGACCGGCTCAATCCAGCGATATCGACGATAAATGCCCAAACGAGAGGACCGAATATCGTGGCAAATCTTCCCACCGTGGCGTAGAGGCCGTAGAACTCGCCTATGTAGCGCGGCGGCGAGATCCGTGTCATCACCACCCGGTCGCTGGCCCATGTGGCGCCGAGGGCGATACCCCCCAGCGGCCCAATCGCCCACGCGATCCAGGGCACGTCTGTGAAGGCGGCGACGATGCCTGAGCCGATGGCGACGATCCAGAGCAGGAGGACCCAGCGAAGGACCCGCTTCGGCCCGTGACGGTCGATGAACCTCCCCGCGAACAGACCCCCGAAGATGGCGGCGGTGATGGCCGCAGCGAGGAGGCCTGTGACGAATTGCCGGTCGAGCCCCAATTCCTGGACGACGAAAATCGTCAGGAATCCACCGATCAGGGTGTTGATGGCGTCGGTGTAGAGGAAACGGCCGACGAGGAACCTGACAACACTGGGATAGCGTGCCGCAAGCCTCCACGAGAAGACAATCCTGCGGGGGACGTCGATCAGCCTGGGCAGGGGGTCGCGGGTATGGCCCCTTCGCTCTTCGATGAAAAAGAAGGCGGGTAGCGCGAAGATGAGAAAGCCGAAGGCAAGTGCCCGGAATGTCGCCGGATATCCCCAGCCGAGCACGTCGAGGGTCACCACTCCGATGAGGAGTCCGAGGTATGACCCGAAATAACCGATCCCAACCCCGCGACCGGAGATGAGGCCGCGATTGGCGTCGGTGCTGACGTCGATGAGGAGGGCGTCGTAGACGACGGACCCGATATTGACCGCGACGAGTGCGATCCCGAGGAACACAACCGAAAAGGGGATATTGATCCCGAGGAACCCGGTGGCAACCACCGCGACCAGGGTGGTGAGGATAAGGGTTGGTATCCGTGTTCCCTTGACATCGCTTCTCGCCCCCGCCCACGGCGCCACGAAGACAACGATGATGCCCGCCGTGGCCTCCACGATCGCAAGGAGGCTGTCCGGCTGGTCGAGGGAGACCAACCAGTCAGGGAAGTAGAGCCCGATGACACCGAGAGCGAACACGGTGTTCGCCAGGTCGTAGATGATCCATGACCAAACCGACCGGCGTTGCCCGACCGCCGACCGGGGTGTCATCTCAGAAGGTGACGGCTACGGAGATCAGCTCCTCGCGCCCCAGCAAACCAGCAGCTGCCTGCAAGGCCCGAGGTGCCTCGGATAGCGGGAACTGGTGGGAGACCAGGTCGTCGATCCGGGGGTCGGTCTCGAGCTGGCGCGCCGCCCATTGATATCCCACGGTGGTCGCACTCATCGCCCCCCGGATCGTCAGTTGTTTGGCGACGATCACATCGGAGAGGAAGTGAAATGCGCGATTGCCCTTGGTGGAAGCGAGAACGACCCGTCCACCGCTGCGCACCAGGTCGAGAGCGGTGAAGACCGCTTCAGGGTCGTTAGAAGTGACGTCGACGAGCACGTCGGGCCTACGGCCGATCGCCTCGGCGATGGCGCCGCCGAGGTCGGTGGTTTCGATGTCGACAGCGATGTCGGCTCCCAACCGAAGCGCAAGATCGAGGCGGTCGCGGTCGTGGCTCAAACCGGAGATCCCAACCCACCGCGCACCGGCGGCCTTGGCTGCGATCAGGCATGCCAGCCCGCGAGGGCCGGGCCCGAGGATCATCACATCTTCGCCGGGCTGGAGCAGGGGCAACTCGACCGCCCATGTATGCCCGGCGGCAAGCGGGTGGACGAAGGTTGCGACCTCGGCCGGGACATCGTCGGTCACCTCGTGGACCCGTGCCGACGGGTCGAGGTAGAGCGTTTCGGCCAGGCCACCCCAGAGGCCGGGGGGCTCGGTGGAAGTGATGAATCCGTATGAGTTGTTGGGCCGGCGTCTGGCGCAGGTGGCCAGGTTGTTCAGGCAGCGATGACACTCGCCGCAGTGCATGCGCGGTTCGACGACGACCCGGGTGCCCACCGGGTAGGGGATGTTCGGGCTTGACGTGGCAATACGGCCCACCACCTCATGCCCGGGAATCAGGGGGTATACGATATCGCGGGCTTCGCCGCTCCACACCTGGACATCGGCGCCCGAAATCGAAGTTGCTTCGACTGCGAGCCAGCCGCCCCCTGCGACATCGGTCGTGGGGATGGTGGTCATAGAGAAGTGTTTGGGCTCAACGAGCATCATGGCCCGTGCATCGCTACCGGTGTCCATCACTTCTGATGAGTGTAAACCAGGTTGCGGTCGCCGAAGTCAACCTCGGATGATGGCGGCGATTCGCCCGATGCCTTCTTCGATGTCGGCGTCACCGGTGGCGTAGGAAAGTCGGAGGAACCCCGGCGCGCCGAACGACTCACCCGGCACGAGGGCAACCGCACCCTTCTCGATGATGTCGGTTGCGAGGTCGATGGACGACGCCCAACGCTCGCCGAGCAGCGCGGACACATCCGGGAAGGCATAGAACGCACCTTCGGGCTCGATGCACGAGATACCGTCGATGTCGTCGAGCATCGAGTACATCAGCTTCCGCCGCCGGTCGAAGGCGAGGCGCATCTCTTCGACGGTGTCCTGAGGCCCGCGGATTGCCGCCAGGGCAGCGTGCTGGGAGACGTTGCCCACATTGGAGGTCGCATGTGACTGGAGACGGGCGGCAGCGTCGACGATGTCGCGAGGACCGATCATCCAGCCAACCCGCCACCCGGTCATCGCATATGCCTTGGACACGCCATTGATGAGGACCCAGTTCTCGAATCGCGGGGTGACCGCGGCTATCGAGGGAGCATCACCACCGGTGTACACGAGCCTCTGGTAGATCTCATCGGCCATCACCCACACATCGTTGTCTCTCGCCCACTCGCCGATCGCCCGCGCCTCTTCGGCCGTGTAGACGGCACCGGTCGGGTTTGAAGGGGAGACGAAGACAAGCATCCGGGTCCGGGCAGTACGTTTCTGTTCGAGTTGGTCGACTGTGACCTTGAACCCCTGATCGATACCGGTCTCGACCGGCACCGGGACCCCGCCCGAGAGAGTGACACCGGCGGGGTAGGTCACCCAATGCGGGGACGGGAGTAGGACTTCGTCGCCCGGGTCGAGCAGGGCGGCAAAGGTCTGATAAACCGCCTGTTTCGCTCCATTCGTGACAATGATCTCGGACTGGTCGACCTCCACGCCCGAGTACTCGAGCGTGTAGCCGGCCACTGCCTCCCGCAACTCGGGAACACCCGCGTTGGCGGTGTAGTGGTGGTTTGCCGGGTCGTGGGTGGCCCGCGACGCCGCTGCGGTTATGTGCTCGGGCGTGGCGAAGTCAGGTTCGCCCGCTGCGAACGCAATGACATGCCGGCCCTCGGCAGCCATCTCGCGGGCGCGTGCCGAAATGGCCATGGTCGCCGAGCCGGGCAGAGCTTGGAGACGCTGTGAAACGCGTCGGATCTGAGGCACTGAAAAGTCGGTTGAAGAGCTAAACGGCCCCTCCGCCGTCCTTTACCTCGTCAGCGGCATCGGCCACTTTGTCGGCTGCGGTTTCTGCTGCGTCCGCCGTGCTCTCGGCTGCGGTTTCTGCAACGTCAGCGGTTTTGTCGGCTGCGCTGGCGGCTGCGGACTCCATCCTGTCGGCGGACGCAGCCGCGGCGTCCTTGCCCTTGTCCTTGTACTCGGAGACCTTCTCTCCGACTGACTCAAAGACATCGGAGGCCGACTCCTTGGCTTTCTCCATCATCGGCTCAGCCTTCTTGGCTAGTTCGCTTGCACTCTCCTTGGCTTTTTCCATCATCGGCTCTGCCTTCTCGAGAGCGTCTGATGCAAAGTCCTTGGCCTTCTTGGCCATTGGCTCTGCCTTCTCGGCCAGGTCTGCTGCGCCTTCTTTGGCAGTCCCGAACCACCCTTTGAGCGTGTCCATAAATCCCATAATGTTCCTTTGTCGTGTGGGAGGCCATCGTAGAGCTTGTATAAGACAGGCGCACCAATATCGTTCCGACGTGCTGAAGTTTCTGGTTGCGGCGTCGCTCGTCGTCCTCTCCGTTGAACTCATGATGTCCGGCCCTGCCGTTGTCACTGCGTCCCCGGCGCCAGTTTCGCAAGAGATAGACCCCGCTCCCGGCAGTGTCGACGGTTTGCGTCTCAGCCCTGTGCTTGTGACCGATGACCTGGAACAGCCCACCGATGTCGTTGGATCACCCGACGACGACAGGCTCTTCGTGGTGGAGAAAGCCGGGAAGATCCGGATCGTCGAGGATGGCATCGTCGCGGACCGGCCGTTCCTCGACATCACCCGGTGGGTCGGCAGCGTAGGCAACGAACAGGGGATGCTCAGCCTCCGGTTTCATCCCCGCTATGCCGAGAACGGGCGAATATTCATCTTCTTCACCGATACCAGGGGGACATCCCAGCTTGCCGAGGCGAGAGTCGACACCACCGGAGATGAAGTCGACCTGTCGTCTCTGCGCAGCATCATGTCGGTTCCCCAATTCGGCCAGTATCACCAATCGGGATCGATGATGTTCGGCCCCGACGGGTATCTCTGGGTCTCCCTAGGCGACGGAGGCGGGATAGGCGACCCTCTGGGCCACGGCCAGGACTTTACGAACATCGACGCGTCGATCATCAGGATCGCCGTCGACAAAGGCTCTCCCTATGCGGTCCCTGACGACAACCCCTTCATCGGAACCAGCGCCCGCCCTGAGATCTGGGCCTATGGCGTGCGTAACCCGTGGCGGATCAGCTACGACGCCACGACCGGCTATGTGTATATCCCCGACGTGGGCCAGGAAGGCTCCGAGGAGATCAACGTCGTCTCGTTGGGCGATGCGGGCCTCAATTTCGGCTGGGCGGTGTCTGAGGGATCGGTTTGTTACGGCGGAGGGGAGTGCAACATGTCGGGCCACACCCTCCCGGTGTACGAGTATCTCCACGACGGGAACGGTTGCGCAATGATCGGGGGGGAGGTCTACCGCGGCAGCCTGATGCCCGAGCTCGACGGCCACTTCTTCTTTGCCGACTTCTGCCTCGGCTGGATCCGCAGCGTCGTCCTCGACGATTCTGATGTGCACATGGTCGTGGATTGGATCACCGAGCGGGAGGACCGGCTCGGGAACGTCACCACGATCGGGTCCGACCGCCACGGTGAGTTATATGTTGCCAATCTGGCAGGCGAGCTCTGGCGTCTGGAGCTCTCCCGGCCCTAGTGGTGCGCCGCTTCACAGCCGTTCCGTTCTCGCCCGGGCGCACCGACGAGGCAATGATTTCAGGGCCGTTCCGCCCGCATCGTCCGCTTCTTGCGCTTACTCCGTCGGTAGAGCAGGCTGATCACCTGATCGAAGGTGAGGGTTACCAGCACCGCGACCATGATCACTACTCCGATGCTCATGGTGACATCCCAGAAAAGGAATTCGACCAGGATTTCCTCTGTGTTCTGAACCACGAAGATCGCGAGCAGCGCTGCCCCGAGCAGGAAAGCGACGAAACCCCAGGCGATTCCGGACGTGTCCTCCGGACCCGAGGCGGGAAGCTCGTCGTCGATCGGCTCCAGCTCTGAATAGTCGTCGCGTCGTTCGTCATCCATGGCTTCGAGCATACCCGTTGCGTTCCTGCCGACTGCCGGGACCGGATATTTCCGGTCCCTACTTATGCTTGCGCCGATGCGACGATTCGCGATCAGTTCCGTGCTCCTGTTGGTTCTCGCTGCAGGGTGCAGCAACGACCAGGAGGTCGCCACCACCCCTCCCCCCGCAACAGCACAGACTCCGACGACGACCACCACGACCGGGGTGGAAACGACCACGTCGACGACCGAACCGGAGGCGACGACCACGACCCTGCCGCCGCTCCAGTCGCTCGCTTATGAGGAGATCGCCGATTTCAACTTCCCGGTTCAGGTGATCCCGGCAGGCGAGGATGGCCTGATCTATGTGGTCGACAAGGTGGGCTTTCTCTGGTCTGTGGCGGACGGCCAGGTGAACGAGGAGCCGGTACTCGACATCACGTCTCTGGTAAGTAGTTCCGGCGAACAGGGCTTCCTCGCGGCCACGTTGCACCCCGAGGACGCAACTCGACTGTTCGTCCACTACACCGACACCGCCGGTGACACCGTGGTCGCCGAGTACGCGCTGGTCGACACACTTACCGCCGATCCCGCCAGCGCCACCGTGCTGTTGGAGGTCGACCAGCCTGCGGGGAACCACAACGGGGGGATGATTCAGTTCGACCCCCAGGGGCGGCTCCTGGTCGGTCTCGGGGACGGAGGCGGATCGAACGACGCCTTCGGAAACGGCCAGAACACCGACACTCTCCTCGGCGGGATCGTCGCCATAGACCTCTCCGCAGGTGTCCCGACACTCTTCAACTACGGGTTGCGCAACCCGTGGCGATTCTGGCTGGATGGGGATCGGATCATCATCGCCGACGTGGGTCAGAACGCCTATGAAGAAGTGAATGTCGCCCCACTGCAAGCCGATCTCAACTTCGGGTGGCCGATCACCGAGGGTCTGCACTGCTTCAGCCCGTCCTCGGGCTGTGACACAGCGGGGA
>JBBDMR010000102.1:0-17102 GCA_040878225.1 Acidimicrobiia bacterium | reverse complement strand
GGCAGACCCGGCTATGGCGGAAGTGGTGAGTGCCGCCGGGTTCGACTTGATGTCCCTGGCCAACAATCACTCCGGGGATGCCGGCGCGGAGGGGCTGTTGGAAACCATTGAGGTTCTGGAGGCGGCGGGGATGAGGACGGTCGGCTCAGGTATCGATCGGTCGAGCGCCGCAGCTGCCACACGCTTCGAGGTCGGGGGCACGAAAGTGGTGTTCCTCGCATTCGACGCTTCCGGGGGCGGCTTGGCGGCAAGCACCGGGCCAGGCGTCGCTACCTGGGACGAGAGTGACGCAAAGAAGGCCGTGGAGAGCGCAGCAGAGGAGTCGGACCTCTTGGTGGTCTCGCTCCACGGGGGCGTCGAGTACCTGCCCGAGTCGGATCCGAGGATGCTCGCCATCGGAGAGAAGTTGACCGATTGGGGCGCGGATGTCGTCTGGGGACATGGAGCCCACGTGGCCCAGCCCGTGCTCGCCCAGCGATCTGAGGACGGGAAGCCGAACCTGATCGCAACCAGCCTCGGCAACTTCATATTCGACCAGAGAGGGCCCCAAACCGGGAAGGGGATGGTCATGCAACTCCTCGCCGACCAGTCGGGCCTGATCGCGTATCGACTGGGAGCGACCTCGCACGCAGACTTGAGAGTGCGGTGGCAGGGCTGGGAGCTGCCCGAAGCCGATGCAGTGCTCCTCAAAGGCGAATGGTGGACCCTGGTGCGCGCAGTGCACGCTCTACCGAATACGAGCCCCACCCTCGCCGGCTTCACCTGGGGCACGGTGGTAGCGGCAAGCGAGGGCCGCTTGACCGGCGATGTGCCGGAGATTGTGGTGTCCTTCCGTAAAATCCCGGGCCCTCACCCGGTGAGGGACGGCCTAACAGACCTCCAGTGGGTCGATGCCGACGGAAGAACCGCCCATGTTGGGATATACACCACATCGGACCTCTCACCGATCTGGGTCGCAGGCATGGTCCCGGCCCCGGTGGCCGGGCTGGCGGTATGCGACGGCTCCATCGCCTTTGCATATTCGACCTTCGACGACCCGACAACCGTCGCCACCGGTGCAGCGGTGTGGCGGCAGATCGGCCTGGACGCGGCCGCGACGCTCCCCGGTCGGGGTCGGCCCGGCTGTGTGGATGTCGACAGCGACGGTTTCACCGAGCCGGTCATCCTCGACAGGGAGCCCGCCGAAAGCTGAGACTGCCGGGATTGGAGTCTTCTACACGAGACTGGTGGCGTCGGCGGCGATCGAGACTTTCGGCCCTAGCCCGGGAGGGAAACGACTGGTCAACTCAAGGACAAGAGAAACGGAGTAAACGTGCGACGAACCAGCACTCTCATACTTGCATTCGCGCTGATGCTCACATCGTGTGTCACCGATACCGGGGACACCACTACAACGGCAGGAAGCACGCCGACAACAACGCCGTCCACGGCCTCGACCTCGACCACGGTCCCTCAGGGAACCCCGATCGGGCTGAGAACGGTGCCGCCCTTCGCCGACTTCCCCGAGATCCCGCTTCTCGGCGACGACCCGCCCTATGCGGGGCTGGCGACACCCACGTCGCTGGACGGTGTCCTCTGGGCCGATCAGGTACCGGATGAGGCGCGGGACGCGCTCGCAGCCAACGGATTCACCGCGGTAGAAGGCTTCATAGGCCAGTTCCACGAGGCATACAGCAACGTGGGGCTCGCAGCCCGGCAGCCTCTGTTCGTCACCACCGACGCCGCCTACCACTACTGGCACCTCGCCTTCTCCAAGGCCTTGCGTGACACGGAGCAGATCATCCTCCTCCCAATCCTCGAGGACTTCGCTGCCCTCCTCAATCAAGTCGCCCAGGATCAGGCGACGGACCACGCCGGCACCAACGTTGCCCTCGAGTCCGAACGGGTCGTCCTGTACAGCGAGCTCCTCCTCGCCCTCCTCGAGCTGGAGGAAGGTCCCTTATCCGACGAGGTCGAAGCCGAGCTTGGGCTCATCCGGGACCATCTCGACTTCGCCGAGTCTCCCACGAGTGGCGCCGCGGTGGATTACTCACTGTTCGGCCCGCGCGGGCACTACACCCGCACACCCGAGCTGACCCGCTACTTCCTGGCGATGTCTGTTCTCGGTCTGAACGCCTTCCAACTCGATGACAATGCCCAGGTTCGCACCGGGCTCATGATGGCCCGGGCGATCACGGCCAGCGACGACGTGAGCCTCATGTGGTCACAGATCTACGAACCGACCGCCTTCCTGGTCGGGCTCGCCGACGACTTCACACCCGCCGAGATGGTGGTTGCAGCCGATGCCGTGGATCCCGAATGGCGGGACGCACCGGAGGTCATCGACGACGAATTCGTTCTGGATGTCGTCGCTGAGCTGACGTCGATGCGGGACGTGGCGATAGACCCGGAGCGAGCATCCATGCGTGTCATGGGAGCCCGGTTCGTCCTCGACTCCTTCATCCTCGACCAGTTGATCTACCCCAACGTCGCCAAGCTGGAAGACGGCGTACCTGTTGGCAGGTTCGAGGGGTCTCCGCTCGACGTGGCGGCCGCATTCGGAAGCGAATGGGCCTACCAGCGCCAGGTCGAGGCCGGGGTCACCGACGAATACCCCGACTACGACCCACAACTCGACGAGATGCAGGAACTGGTCGCAGGCCGCAGCATCAACAATTGGGCCGGGACGGTGTACGACGCATGGCTTTACGCCCTCCAGCCTATGTGGAGCCGCCATGGCGCCGCCTACCCCGACTTCATGCAGGATGAGGCCTGGGCGGCGAAGTCGCACAACACCGGATTCGGCTCGTACGCCGAGCTCAAGCACGACACGCTGCTCTACGCAAAGCAGGCATTCGCCGAAGGGGAGACACCGCAACCGCCGGCTGAGCCCCGGCACTGGGTGGAGCCGGAACCGGTCGTTTATGCCCGTCTCGCCGCGGTGGCCAAGTTGATGCGGATCGGTCTCGACGACCGCGGGCTCCTCGCCCTTGATGTCGAGGAGGTGCTGGACAATCTCGTCGACATCTACGCCCAACTCGAGAGACTGGCTGCAGACGAGCTGGCCGGCCTGCCCATCAGCGATGAGGACAACCTGTGGCTGGAGACCATCGGCGCCCGGTTCGAGCTCATCTGGCTTCTCGCCGGCGAGGACGTCGATGAGTCCGGTGCACAGACCGGTGGCGTCACCGGGGGTCCCAACGACATCGCCGCAGTGATCGCCGACATCATGTCGAATCCCAGCGACGCCCTCGAGATCGGGACCGGATTCATCGACCGCATCTACGTCCTCGTGCCCAACGACGACGGTGTGTTCCAGGTGGCGCGGGGTGGTGTGTACTCGTACTACGAATTCTGGGTGCCCAGAGGCGAGCGTCTCACCGACGAAGAGTGGCGCCAGATGCTCGCCGATGGTGAGCAGCCTGAGCGTCCGGCCTGGGCCTCGGAGTTTCTCGTGGGGTCGTGAGCCGCACGATCCTCCGCGCCATGGCGCCTCGCCTCATCCGGGCTGTTCACAGATAGGGTTGCACACATCGACCGATTGGCGATTTGGACCGACCGTGCTCGCGTCCGAGCGCGCTGCGCGGGCAATTTGTCTGCAACCGACATGGTTGGGACTAATGACTCTGGCTTTGTTCCCGGCGAGCGGTGAGGCTACGGAGAAAGGAGGTTTCAAATGACCAATTCGGGAATCGCCACCATTCCGCGGCCGGTCGTGGCCGGCGAAATGACCGAAGCGCTGAAGCGTTTCCACCTGGATGTCACCTGGACAGGTGACATTTCGGAGGGCGGTATGGGCCCCGGCACCCCCGCCCAAGTGGCCCATGGCAAGGCAACCCACCACTGGATCCAGGATGGACGCTGGGTGGTAGGAGATTTCGAACAAGATCAGTTCCTCGAGGATGGCACTTTCGTCCTCAAGTGGGAGCTGCACTGGGTGTGTGGATGGGACCCGGCCCACGGCGAATATCGGGCCACCGTCGCCGATTGTTACGGGCACACCGAAATCATGAGAGGGCGAATCGACGGAGACCTGATGATCTTCGAGTCGATGCGGGACACCCCGCCCCTGCTCAAAATGACCTGGAATGCCTCGTCGCCGGACTACCTCACATGGCGAAACGAAATGACGTTCAACGGCAACGACTGGCAGCTGATCGAGGAATACCGGATGGTTCCCATCGCCTGACCCGAAACTTCAGGCCTTTGTCACCGTTCGTTCTCCCTCACCTGGCTTCCAGATCGTGATCTCCAACTGATTATCGACCAGCTCCAGCGAGGATGCACTGGTGAGATCGGCGACATAGAAGGGGTCGAAGACCTCGCCCCGAAGGTCCATGCCGGTCCGGTCGAAGAGATCGGCAAAGAACCGCTCGTGCATTTCCTTGTCCTGGAGATTCTGCGCCGTGCCCCACACCTTGGCGTCTCCATCTCCGACCTGGGTGTCCACGGTCGCGGTGTGGAGGCAGAAACGGGAATCGCGACCGAGATCTGCGAACTTGGTGGTTCCGGGCATTCCCACCAGCACCATTTGACCTTCGAAGATCAGCGGCTCCAGCGGGCTGATTCTCGGGTACCCATCCGACCGGATCGTGGCGAGCAGGCACAGGTTGTGTGTTGCAGAGTGGCGACGGACGAAGATCTCGGCGATGTGGGGGGCTTGGGCGGCGAACTCCTTCCAGGCGACCATGCCGGGGATAATAAGCCACCGGGCGCCAGATCACCCGGGACACGACCGACCCCACCTCTGGTAGACAACCACCAGAACTACAGTTCCCGGATCGAGTTTCCCCCCTCCATTGCGATCGGAACATGACCAGCGCAGCCCACCGTCCCCCTCCACCGCCGCGGCCACCCCAGCCACCGCAGAGACGCAAGCGGCGGTACAGCCGCGGCCAGAGGACCATCCTCTGGTTGCTGTCGCTGCTGGTACTGGGCACTGCGGGGATCCTGGCCATGGTGCTCTATGCAGACTTCCAGATGGACGACGCTGGCCCGGTGCCGTCCCTGGCCTCCGGGGACGGTGTCTATCTGATCGTCGGTACCGACAGTCGGGAAAACCTCCCCGACGATCTCGAGGGCAATTTTGGAGATTTTGCCGGGGCGCGCGCCGACGTGATCATTCTCGCCCAGGTCGCCGATGGCCGACGCCAGCTCCTGTCGATCCCCCGCGACCTCAAGGTCGATATCCCCGGCCACGGCACCAATAAGATCAACGCCGCGTATGCCTTCGGCGGGCCCGACCTGCTGGTCGAGACTGTCGCGATGGCCACCGGCATCCGGGCAAACCACTACCTGGAGGTCGAATTCGGCGGTTTCGCAGGCATCGTCGACGCACTCGGCGGCATCGAGCTGAGCTTCCCCTACCCCTCCCGGGACCTCAAGTCCGGCCTCGATGTCGACGCCGGCACGCAGACGGTCGACGGGGCCACCGCCCTCGCCTATGCCCGCTCCCGCAGTCTCGAAGAGTTCCGTGACGGTTCCTGGGTGGCCCAGGGTGGCGGTGACATCGCCCGGGCCGGCCGCCAACGCGAAGTTCTCCTCGAGATCATCGGCGCCGCCTCCTCGCCTTCGGGGCTCATCCGGAGCCCGTGGGTGATCGGCGCAGTTGGCTCCCACCTCACCGCCGACTCGGGCCTGACCCTCTTCAAGCTCGGGCGCACCGGGTGGTCGATGCGCTCGGCCGGCGAGACCGACGCAGTCACCCTCCCGGTGACCGGTGCCGACGAGGGCGGAGTGGCCTATTTGGTCCGTTCCGAGCCTGCTGCGACGGAGGTGCTGGACGCCTTCGCAGCCCGGCGGCCGTTGCCGGCGCCCTAGTCCTGGACTCAGATCAAGCCGAACCACGGTTCGCGTTGCAGCTCATTCTCCAGGATCTCGCGATCGGCAGGG
Source organism: Acidimicrobiia bacterium (assembly GCA_040878225.1). GTDB lineage: Bacteria > Actinomycetota > Acidimicrobiia > Spongiisociales > ZC4RG35 > MA-ANB-1. The sequence goes on along the minus strand of JBBDMR010000102.1, from coordinate 11,231 downwards.
TCGGACAGCTCGGCCGCCAGCTTCGAGGCTCGCTCGTATTCGGCTATTGCTCCCTCACGATCACCGACAGCGGCGAGGTCGCGTGCCAGCGCTTCGTGGGCAAAGGCGAGGTCCCAGTCCTCCATCACATCAGGATGCAACTCAACCAGCTCCAGACAACGGCGAGCATGGCGCAGCGCCAGGTCACCTTCGCCGATTCGGGCCGCCACACGGGAAATGAGGTGCTCGCCACGGGCAAAGTTCGCCTCATTCCCAGCATTGCGCCAGTGATAGGCCGAGGCGTATGCGGCATAGAGCATCCTCTCCTTTGCCAGCCCGGGGGTGGAGACACTGAGAGTGTCGTCTTCGATGGTGGCCCACATGTCGTTGTTGAGTTGGACACCAAACCAACGGTGGAGGTCACGCTGGTCGACCATTTGCTCTCCCACATGAGTCGACAGCTGATGCCACCCTTCGAAGCCATACTCCCGGGCGATAGTCACCTGGGCGTCTCTGAGGGTGAAAGGGCGATCTCCGGCCTCGCCGTGCGCAGGGTGGAAGAGCCTCACCCGATCCAGTGATTCCGGATCGCGGCTGTCGACTGCGCTCTTCAACTCCTTTGCCTGTCGTTTGAGTTGAGTGAGGTTCGGATTAGGAGGGAGCTGCCTCGACGCTTCCGGAACTGACATTACGACCTTCCTTCCTCGCCCCGATGTCCGCTGAATTGGGGCAGAAAGAAGATCTAAATGACCCATGCTTTCGGGTGAGCTCTGCTCTCGCCGCGGACAGGAGGCGCCCCGATGCGCACTGCGGTCAAGAGTAGTGAAATTCCCGGGTCGATATCGCCGTCTTTGGGTGTTAGCTCACGAACTCCGTGATCCGGTTCCAGGCGTCGAGAGACTCGGAAGAGAACTCACCCTGGGACCGGTCGAAGAAGGAGTGGGGAGCACCCGGATAGGTCACCACGTCATGGCCTACACCAGCGGCGTCCAATGCCGAGTCGAACCGGGAGATGTTCTCGGCCGGGATGCCCGGGTCGTCCCCGCCAAACAACGCGAGGACCGGGCACTCGATCAAGTGGCACCGATCCCAGATCGGGCCGTCACCGGCGGGGCGGTCGGCCTCAGGCTTCCCGTAGAACCCGACGGCCCCCGCAAGACCATGATCATGAGTGGCGGCACCCCAGGAGACGTTGCCACCGAAACAGAATCCGACGGTGTAGATCCTCACGCTGGCATCCCGGTCCCGGAGATACCGAACAGCCGCAGCGATGTCGGCATTCAGGCCTTGGGAGGAGGTCCGGGCGATGTGCTCCATATAAGCGAAGTCGGTATCTCTCTCTTCGACCCCGGCGGTGCGACCGAAGTAGTCGATGGCCACCGAACGGTGCCCTTCGGCAGCAAAGCGACAGGCAAGGTCTTCGTAGAACTTGAAGAGACCCCGAACGTCGGGGAGAACGATTACCGCGGCACCGGATGGCTCTGCCGGCTCTGCAGCCAGCGCGTTGAACCGGTTCCCGTCGGCAGCCTGGAGTATCAGGTGCTCCGAAACAGGCGTCTGCAGACCGGGAGGGAGGGCAGGAAGTTCGGCATCATGATTCACACACATAGGGCGATCTTCGCAGAGAGCCACCGTGCCCGCCACCGGCCTGCAGTTACGGTTTCCTGTTGAACACCGCATTTGACTGTCCTCCCGCTTGCGGGAGGAAGGTTCCTGCACCCGCCGATAGGCGGGTGGAGGTAGGAGGGAGAGGTCCCCGCGGGCCGGGAGATAGAACAACGTTGGCGGGGACGGCCCACAGTCCCGGAATCGGCCGCAGGGAAGGAATCCCTACAAAAACCGGGCATTCGTCCGATCTATAGACGACATCGAAAGTGTGTGTGTACCAGGTGAAACCCCGATATATAGCAATGGGCGTCTTTGTGGCGATCGTTGCAGTGACCAGCGTCACCGACGCTTTTGCGCGCGAAGCGCACCTTTCCAGCATCCGCTCAGGGATTATCGCTGAAGCCAACGCAATGGCAGGAAATATCAGCAACGTGATCGCAAGGGAGACGGCTTCGGTGGAGACACTGGCCGCCTTCGTGGAGATAACACGCGACGACCCGGAGCGAATGGCTGAGGACTTCGCCACCTTTGCCAGGGCCCTCATCGAGTCGGGCGAGACGATTCGCTCTGTCCAGCTCGCACCGGATTCGATAATCCGCTTGGTGGCACCATTGGAAGGCAACGAGGCTGCTGTCGACCTCGATCTGCTCGCCGACCCCGACCGCAAGGCCCTCCTCGAACCAGCAATTCGTGATGGGACCACCGTGGTTCAGGGACCGGTGGAATTGGTGCAGGGAGGTCTCGGAATTCTCGTCCGCCGCCCGATCTACAACGCAGACGGCTCATACTGGGGCCTGGCAGCCGTGCTTCTCGACTGGCCTGCAGTGGCACTACTGACCGACATCGACGATCCCGACAGGGGCATTCTTGCCGCCGCTCGGCTGTCCGGCACTGACCAGATTCTCGCCGGCGACCCGGACGCCTTCGACGGGGAACCGATCATCCGGAGTGTTCGCATAGGGGCCACGGACACCATCTGGGATATCGCCGTGCAACCGACGTCGGGGTGGCCAATCGCAGCAAGGGAGAGTTCCACGATCTGGATCGCTGGTCTCCTGGTCGGGCTGGTGACCGCTCTGGCTTCCTACACACTGGCGAAACGGCCCGAGGCGTTGCGAGAGGAGCGAGCCAAGGCGTTACGCGAACTCGAGGTTGCAGAAGCCCGCTATCAGGCGACTTTCGAGCATGCCGGCCTCGGCATCGCAATCGTTGACACCTCGGGCGTGATCCTGTCGGTGAACCCGGCGATCAAAGCGCTGGCCGGCCGCGGCGATGCAAACCTGGAGGGAACCTATGCCACTGACCTCGTGCATCACGAAGACCGTCCCGGTCACGATGCGCTGATTCGACAGCTGTATTTCGGGGAGGCGGACGTTGTCCTCAGCGAAGTCCGCATCAACGGCGCCGAAGAGCGTTGGGCTCGTATCAATATGACCATGATCGACGGGGCCACCGGCACTGACCGCCTCTTCGTCGCCATGGTCGAAGACGTGACCGATCAGAAGAACGCCGAGGCGGCGCTGGCAGAGTCAGAGTCTCGCTTCCGTCAGCTATTCGAGCAGGCTCCGGTCGCAATCCAACGAGAAGACTATTCCTCGGTTGTCGAGGCGTTCGCGCTGCTCCGTGCCCAAGGCGTCACGGACATCCGCGACTACTTGAGGGAGTCGGAACGCACTATGGACATTCTTTCGGGCGTCGAGATCATCGATGCCAACCCGGCAGCAAGCAATCTGCAGGGACACCTCGAGCACGGCGACGGTCAGATGACCCTGCTCGACCGCTACACCGAACCATCTGTCGACACCTTCATCGAAACCCTGGCGGCGATCTGGGACGGCAAGGCCTCCCTGGACCAATCGGTTGAAACCATCGGGCCTGACGGGTCGGCCCGGTTCCTCGATGTCCGCTGGCATGCCCCGCTCGTGGGTAACACCCCCGACTACTCGAGGATCATGGTGACGATCGCAGACATCACGGAACTCCGTGAGGCCCAGCGACAGCTCGAGAACCTCATCGAATCCAAGGACCGCTTCCTGGCGTCGGTCGCCCACGAGTTGCGGACGCCGCTGACCGCGGTGGTCGGCTTCGCCCATGAGCTCAAGGACGAGCTCCACCTCTACGGTGAGCCCGAAAAGGAAGAGTTCAGGGAGTTGATCGCCTTCCACAGCGCTGAGCTGTCGCACCTGATCGAAGATCTCCTGGTGTGGGCGCGAGGCGACATTGGCGAGGTCCAGGTCCAACCGGAGCGGATCGACCTGGCCGAGGCGGTGCGCCGCAGCCTGCAGGCAATCCCGGGGGTCACCCTCGACGTGGAGGCGCCGGACGGACTGATCGAGGCATATGCCGACCCGGCTCGTCTGCGACAGATCATCCGCAATCTCACCACCAACGCGATTCGCTATGGCGGCGACCGGGTCACGGTCAGTGTGAAACGCATCGATGGAGAGGCCTGTGTCGAAGTCAGCGATGACGGGCCCAGGATGAACACACTGGACATGAACCGGATCTTCGAGCCCTACACCCGATCGGAGGCGATTATTGCTGCACCTGGCTCCATCGGGCTCGGGCTGACCGTCTCCCGCTCCTTGGCCCGGCTCCAGGGTGGCGACCTCGTCTGCGTGCGCGAGGGTTCCTACAACGTCTTCCGTGTCTCGCTTCCCCTCGCGTCGGCGGGCATGCTCACCGACACTCCGGCCTGACTCGGGCTCGCGGTTCGCGGGTTGCGCGGATGGGCACCCATCGGATCGGGTCAAATGACTTGGGTGTGAGTGGTTCCGATGTGACCCGATCCGTTCTTTCTGAACTCCAGGTCTGACCTCCCCCTTCAGGATTCGGACCAAAACCCCGAGAGTCGATGCGTACTACAGGTTCCGGGAGCCGATCAGCCGCAAATCGATGGGGTGCCCCGGAGTATCGCCTTGGCTGGCCGAAGGAGTTTCCTGTGGAAGGGTGAGCCGGAAAACGGTCCAGTCTCCCTTGCGCTGGTGGACCAATTCGCCTCCCATGAGGTTAGCGAGCTGACTGGATACGCTGAGGCCGAGACCGAGCGACTCGGTCACTCCGATCGTGCCCCCGGCCTGTTGGTAGGGTTCGAACAACGTATCTAGGATGGTTGCCGGGACTCCCGACCCATCGTCCCGGACCTCGACCCACAGGCTCCTCGAGGTTGGCGCTAGCTCGATCTCAATCATGCTTCCGCCATAACGACGCGCATTCTCCAGGAGATTGCGCAGGATCTGGCGCACCCGCACGGGATCACCCATCGCCACTTCAGGGCCACCGGCAGGCGGCCAAACCACAACCCGGTCGGCAAGCCCCGAAGCACCCACCACGGCCTGAACCTCTTCGCGCATCGAGACAGGGACTTTTGCCACGATCACCTGTCCGATTTCGCCACGCGCCGCCACCAATAGATCATCGATGATGTGAGCGAGGTCGGTGGCTTCCTCGGTAATCGCCTTCATCATCGAGTACCGCTCCTCTGTATTGAGATCGTTGCCGTCCTTGAGGATCTCGGCGAATCCAAGCACGGAGGTCAGCGGCGTACGCAGTTCGTGGCTGATGGCGGCGATGAAGCGAATCTTGGCATCAGTCGACTGGCGGGCAGCAGCCAACTGAGCTGCCCCCTCGACCCTTTGCCGGTAGAGATGCACGGCGACCATCGCAAACAATGTCCCGACGATGCCGAGCAAGATAACTACGTATCCGCCACTGCGGTCAGGTCCAAACGGGGAGTCGGCAGTCGGTGACACCGTGATCAGCCAGTCACGGCCCCCGTAAGACAGCACCGATGAGTTGGGTTCGGTCATCGCGGGGACCGCCGAGTCGACCTCACTGAACTGCCACTCGAGATAAGACTCAACGCCAGGAGGGATGTGCGTCAACAGAAGATCGCTGAAGTCCATCAGCGCCACGACCAGGGCCAAATGCTCACCGGTCGCCGGGTTGATCACCGAGCGGAGCATGAGAAAGGTGTCGTCATCATCTTCGGCCGGCAAGGTGATGAACGGGGTCATTGCCATGCTTCCGGTCTCGATCGCTGATTGCAGATCGGGTTCGACGGCGGGTAGCGCCCCGAGGTCGAGCCCACGGAGCGACTCCCACTCGAGTCGGGGCGATACGTGCTGGACCAGGTGGTAGTGGTCGCGCGAGCCGAGTTCGGCGGGCATGCCGTTGCCATCCAACTCGTATGCCGTGACTTCGGCGCCACTCTGGCTCCCGAGAAGGTTCTCTGCATTGGCGAGGCCCGCTGCATCAACCGTTGTCACGTAACCGATTCCGGCCATGCCGGCCTCAACACCGACGTCAGCGCTGAACCTCTGAAATTCACCGGGGGTGACCAGGACGCTCGACCGGAACAATCCGCTGAGGGATACCAGCTTGGCGTCGACCGTATCGAGGGCGGTGGATGTGAGCTCAACTGCGGATTGGAGCTGGGAGGCAAGACGATCCTCGGCCTCCGCGCTTGCCTGGCTCCACAGGCCTACGACCGTGGCTGCTATCACTGCCAGCCCGGCCAACCCGACACCGATGAGCACCCGAATGGGAAGTGGGTCATGTTCCAGGCGCGCGTTGGTATCTGAGGTGTTGAGCGGTCGACGACCTTTCATCCAGTTATATCGGGTGAAGCGCCCGCCCCCTGTAGGTGCGGCTCAACCCGTCTCTAGAATTCGCATCATGTTCAACAAGACAAAAGCGTTCAGCGGATTCTCGGTCGACGATATCGCTGCAGCTCAGGAATTCATGACGGGACCCTCGGCTTACAGTGTCGGAGGAGTACGGAATGCTCACCCTGCACATCGCCGGCGACCGCGCCCACCAATCGCCTGGTTCAAGGATCCCGCCGGCAAATTCTCTCTGTCCTGCAACTGGACTGACGAGCGCCTCCCGCAGCGTCGGATAACCCGTCCTTCAGTCTGCATTAAGACGACTACGTAAGGTTCTCAGCACAGGAGCAGTGCGGGCTCGGGGGGTCTAACAGCGCAGAAAATCCTGTATCAGGTCGGTCCGGTCCCACTCTTCTCACATATGAACCAACTACGTATCGATTGGGAGTTCACCGGCTACACCAAGCAAGGAGCGGGCAAAACCGACTACGGGCGGCTCGCCCGGACATTTCTGATCGCGATGTTCGTCGGGATCATCGTCGCCGGTGTCTACTTCGCCATCACGCCGATACCGACCGGGTGATCGTCGCGATCGGCGGTGGCCGCGAGAGTCGTGGCCCTCAACCGGCGGACCGGTCGAAACCCTCACATCCGGCGCCTGCCAACACCAGAAAGCCCCCGTCCGGTAACTCGCTGGCCTCACCCAATACGACTTCAGATCCTTCGACAACTAGAGATCCCTGGACAGGGGTGACCATGACGATTTCACCTCCATGGTTCTCCAGGAACGGCTCGAGGTAGGCATCCACGGCGTCGCTCGCCCCTGCCAGGCCTGCAGTCCCTTCAGGCACAGATCCTTCTTCGGCCCAGATCGTCGCCGGATCACAGTCGAGTTCACCATCGGCGGCGGGACGTTCAGTGCTACAACCTGACATGGCGAGAGCCACTATCGCGGCAGTGAGGCCTGCAATTGCGCGGACGATGGATGGCGTCATGAGGGAGAGGATATCGCCGCGGAAATGGTGATCCCATCTCAGGACCTTGTCCTCTGGCCGAGCCGCCCGGCCGCGGCGACACTCGGTCCATAGAAGGAGGTCTGAGCATGACGCTCACCGCAACACGGACTGTCAGCCAACCCCGGCCGGTTCCTGTCGCCTGGATTTCGGCACTTCTCCTTGCACTCGGGCTGGGGGCGACCGCTGGCGGTGCCGCGATGATATTCGGGGTCGGGGGCAGCAGCATGCTTCCCGATGAGTACCTCGATGCAGTCCCACTGATCGACAGCTGGGTGATCCCGAAAATCGTCCTTATGGTCGGCTTCGGTATCGCCTCGCTCGTTGTCGCCTACGGCGTTCTCCAAACGCCCCGGTGGCGCTGGCTCGAGGGTATCGAGCGGATGACGGGCTATCACTGGTCATGGATCGCGACGATCGCGATCGGGGTGGGGCACGTCATCTGGATCAGCCTGGAGTTCATCTACATCCCGTTTTCTTGGCTAATGCCGACTTTCGGCCTGGTCGGCCTGGCACTGGCCCTGCTCCCGTTCTCCGCCAAGGTACGTCGTCATTTGCGCCGCGGCTGACAATATGTCGCATCCAACTGCCTGATCCAACACGGGTCAGGCCGGTTCGTCCTGAAACGGTCTCACCTCCACCGGACCGCGGCATGCGACGGTCGCCCCGCGGGCCCAATCGAGAGCGGCATCGAGGTTCTCGGCTTCGATCACCCAGAAGCCGCCAATCTGCTCCTTCGCCTCGGGGAAAGGACCATCGGTGACAACAACTCCGTCACTTCCGCTGGCGACGACCTTCGAAGTCTCGGGCTTCTCCAGTCCTCCAGCGAAGACCCAGACGCCTGCGTCCTCCATCTTCTTGTTGAAGGCGTCGACGTCGGCGTACATCTCCTGGATCACCTCCGGGGAAGGATCCTCGACGCCTTCCTCGTAATAGACGGACATCAGATATTGGGTCATTGTCATTTCTCCTTCTATGGCCGGGAACCTACCCGGTCTGTCGACGTCTATACGAAGGGCAGGCCCGGTTTTCGACACAATGCCAGGAAATTTTCAACGGCGCCCACATCGGGTGTATCAGGGACCGCCAGTCAACTGATCGGTCACTTCAGGTTCTCCCACCAGCGGAGGACCCGAAGTGCCCGCAACGTATTCCACCGGCTCGGTGCCCGGCCGGACTCCATGTTGAACCACACCTGGCCGCCGTAGTTCTGGTGGATCGGCCACCGCCCGTCTTCCCGGCGATGACCGACCACGACTTCAACCGGGTCTTCGAGGCGGGGGTCGCGTTCGGCGCCAGCAGCCCGGAAGTAGTCGAGGCCCCGCAGAACGTCATGGTGCCAACGGGGGGGAAACGGGAGCCGGGTCATTCGCTCATCGGGAACCTTCCCGGTCCGATGAGAGCGGTACAGGTGGTGCTCAGAGAAAAACTCCCGGGCGCGTGCTTCGCCTGCCTCGACATCTGAGCGCTGACCTCCCCCGGAGATGCAGTACTCCCGCAGACCCTCGAGGACGTTGATGGTGGTGTGGAATGAGCTGTGTGCCGAGGGGGTCCGCGCCGCCCTGCAATTCCATCCTCCGTCATCGAGCTGGCGCTCGAGTATCTCTCCGACGAGGCGTTCTCGTTGTTCGCCATCGATGGTGAACCAGCTGGACAGCGAGAGCCCGAACCCGGCAACACATTCGTCTCTCTTGGCTTTGGCGCCCTTGCCAAAGATCCAGACCGGCCCGTCCATGAGGAGTTGGGTCGACGCCACCGCCTCCTCGTTGTCGCGAGGCAGCCCCATCCGCCAGAGCTGGAGCAGGGTGTACGTGGTCGAGGTCCACTTCGGGGAATAGAGGCCAGCGGTCCACCGGCCGCTGCTACTCCGTTCCGTGAGGAGGCGTTGGCCCCAGCCTTCATTTGCCATCAACTCCTGGTCGGCTTTCCACACTTCCTTCGGAGCGTCGAGCAGGTCGCGCTGAACCTGCCAGCGGATCGAAGGGTCACCTTCCAGCAGCCAGTCGGCGGTGATTGCGTCCATGGTCCAAAATCATACGGCTACCACACAAACCACCGCCGGGTTGTACCGTCGAGGTGGTGACCGACTCGACTACCCGGGACGCCCAGGAACTGTTTGCCCCTCTCGCCCCCGGCTACGAACGCTGGGGGAACTTTCTCAGCATGGGGCAGGACGCCCGCTGGCGTCGCCGGATGGTCGACAGCCTCGACATCAGCCGGGGAGCTGAGGTCCTCGACATTGCAGCCGGCACCGGGCTGATCACCCGGCGGCTCCAGTCAAACGGCGCGGAGGTGATCTCGCTCGATCAGAGTCATCGGATGTTGCGGCCCGCAGTGGACAGAGGCGCCGCGGGCGTAGTTGCAACAGCCGAAGCCCTCCCCTTCCGCGACGGTTCGTTCGACGCCGTCACCTTCGGGTACCTGCTCCGTTATGTCGACGACGTCACCGGTTGCATGACCGAGATCGCCCGTGTTCTCCGACCCCAGGGGCGGGTGGGGATGGTCGAGTTCGGGCGGCCCCGAAGTGTCTGGAGACCGCTGTGGTGGGGATACACCCGTCTCATCCTCCCGACCGCGGGGCTTGTGGCGGGGCGCGGCTGGTACCGGGTTGGCCGCTTTCTCGGTCCGAGTATCGACGCGTTCGCCGACCACTATCCACCCGATCGCCTCTCCGCGGCATGGGAAGCGGCCGGATTCAACGACGTGCAGTTCGAATCGATGTCGCTCGGTGGTGGCCTGGTCATGTGGGCAAGAAAGCGTGAGTGAACGCCCGGCGTTCTACGCGCCAACCGGGTCGCGTTGGGGCGACTTCGTGTCGCTGCTCCACGTCCCCTACACGCTCTGGCACCTGGCCTATGTCGCCATCGGCGCCGCACTCGCGCCCGAACTCGATTGGCGGATCCTCGCCGGGACGCTGACCGCATTCGGGATTGGACTCGGCATTGGTGCCCACGCTCTCGATGAGGTGAAGAGCCGCCCGCTGCGGACCGGCTTCTCCGACCGCGCCCTCTGGCTTTTAGGCCTCGGTGCAATGGCCGCCACCCTTGTGATCGCCGCGCTCGGGGCCGCCGAAGTGTCTCCCTGGGTCTATGTGTGGGCGGCGGCCGGCGTGCTACTTGCGGTCGGCTATTCCCTGGAGTGGCCGGTGGTCCACACCGACCTCGGATTCGCCATCAGTTGGGGAGCGTTTCCGGTAGTTGTTGGCTACTGGGCGCAGACCCTCACGGTCTCGCTCCCTGTCGTCATCGTGGCGGTGGGTGCGATCCTTCTCAGCCTGACGCAGCGAACGCTGAGCACCCCTGCAAGATTCGTCAGACGGAGGACAAAGGATTCGGTGGTCAGTTTCGATGACCACCGGACCTGGCAACGCGACCAGCTCCTCGCCACCTGGGAGAAGCCCCTCCGTCTCCTCACCTGGACCACGGTCGCTGTTGCGGTCGGTCTTCTCGCCGCCCACGTCTGAGCCCGCTCAGAGATCAGGACAATCACGTATCAAGGCTGGATGATCCGCCTCCTTCAATTGTCACCCCGATTTGGGGGACAGAGAGGGACACAAAGGGAGATAAGAATGACTGTCCTAGAGAAAAATGCAGCAACCGGAGTCGACGTCGGGCAATTGGGGCGGACCTTCGGCAAGGCTCTGGCGATCGGAGCGATCGTCGTAGGCGCAGTGTTCGCCGTGAACTCGAGCGGTGAACCGCAGGGGCTTACCCCGGCACAGATCGAGGCAGCGAACGCTTTGAACAAGGCTGACGGCATCGGGGTGCCCGAAGCGGCATTCACCAACAAGGCCGATGTGGTCCTGAGACAGCGCGGCGCAGAACTGGCCGGAGCCAGCTCGGCGGCCCAACCCACATCCAGCGTCGCCGGTTCCGAACTGGCCGACAAGATAGCTCAGTCGGCCAGCACCAAACCGGAGAGCAAGCCTGCGACCAGCAGGAATTTCGGAACTCAAGAAGCGAAGTAACGAAATTCACCTTGACTTCGACCTCACCACCTGCGGACGCACGTCGGGCCACCCAAG
>JBBDMR010000101.1:42180-81921 GCA_040878225.1 Acidimicrobiia bacterium | reverse complement strand
GTGATCAGCAGCCTGGAACTGGTATTCCCGGTGCTAGTCATAGTCGTTGGGCTCTTCCTGATTTTCGGAAGAAGAGTTGGGTCGACCGAGGGTGAGATAGGGAACAGCGTCAGCAGTTTCAACCTCTTCTCCGGGAGTGAGGTGGCATCGAATTCGACTTCCTTCGAGGGAGGGACGGTTGGCGCAGTCTTCGGCGGAGCCGAAATCGATCTCCGCCACGCAGGTTTGGCAGAAGGTGCAACTCTCGACGTGTTCGTCGCCTTCGGAGGCGTCGAAGTCTATGTTCCACCTGGCTGGAGAGTCGACATCAGCGGATTCCCCCTGTTCGGTGGCTTCGACAACGCGACCGTCAAGGAGTCGCTGCCAGCAGACGCGCCACTACTCCGGATCGACGCCACAGTTCTCTTCGGGGGACTCGACGTACGCCACTAGGCGTGGCGCCCCGGATTACCTCCCGGGGTTTAGAGATCACCTCCTTCTCTGGCCGGAGACCGTCCCCCTCGGAGCCGAAAAGAATGGCCCGTCTCACTGAGACGGGCCATTTGCTATGTCGTGCGAGTCGTTCAGGAGTTCTCTCGAGTCCTCCTCAAAGATCCGAAGAGAATCGATGCGCCAATCACAATCACCAGGATCGGTCCGGCGTAATTCAGGTCGATTCGCATCAGTTCCCAGAAGTCGAGCCCAACACCGAGAAGGCCTGCGCCCGCAATCGTCAGGACAACACCCCAGATGAATGTGCCCCGATGGAATCTTTCATTCATTCGTAACCTCCACACGTCCAAGAAAGACGGCTATGTCCAGGAAGAGAGTGTCTTCCATGTCCTCAAAGCCGGGAGAACGATAGGTCTCATCGACGCCCATGCCGTCGACCCGCTGGCCGAAGACCTCGACCTCGCCAGCCCCGGAACGCGCCGCGACCTCAACTCCCACATTCTGCGGGACTCTCACAATCAGTTCACCCATACCGACACTCGCGTTCAAGGTCGCTTCGCCTTGGAAATCCGCCAGCTCCGTCAGGTCAATCGTGAGCTTTCCCATCGACAGGTTGTAGTCGGGCTCGATATCGGAAACCGTTGTGATCTCGACGAGCCGGTCCCCGACGCCGCCCTGGAAGCCCTCGAGGGGCGCTGCAGCCGTTAGCAAAGCCACGAGGCCAAGAGTCGTCCCGAAGATGATCAGGCCGGTGTGGGCGCCGCGACGGGCCAGGGCCATCAGTGATATTCCGACGACCATTGTCGCAATTGCGAGAACTGCGGTGACCGTGAAGTCCACTGCGCCAGTTCGCTCGAGGAGCCAGAGCAGACCGATCAGAATCATCACACCACCGGCCACCAGTTGCGGTGTCGGGGTGCCTCGTGATTCCGGCGGAAGGCGCGAGGGCGCTTGCTCCGTCCGTTCGCCGGGCTTTTCAGTGACTGTCATTGATAAAACCTCCTATGACGAGCGCCAGGCCACCGACGACGAAAGTCACCGGCCAGAAGTACTGGCCGAGGTGCGGCGCGACTGTGTTAACCAGTGCAATTGTTCCAACGATGATGAAGACGACGCCGAGCACGGCTGCCCCGGCGAAGGGTCTCTGCGCTGATTGTGGCGCCGGGCTGCCGTCGGCTCTTTCCGGGACGATCAGCCACATCACCAGGTAAATCAGGATCCCCGAGCCGCCACCAATGGCAAGAACAACGAAGGCGATCCGGAACAAGATCGGATCGACGCCGAAGTACTCACCAAGGCCGCCAGCGACACCGGCAATCTTCCGATTGGTGACGCTCCGAAACAGTGGGGAGCTTTCTTCCGACTTCGTATCGGTTTGCAACATTTCAGGATGTGTCATGCGTACCTCCTTTCACCCCGATTAGACATCCATGCACGGGCCGGGAACAGGGCCATCTGTCACCTCGTTGGTTTAGCGGGTCCAAAGTCTCCCCCTCGCCGGGCCATTCGGCTCTACGGCAATCCCTGTAAGGGGTGCATGCTGAAGCGAGTCGTGGAAAGGCAGGACGATGAAAGTATTGGTGTCAGGTGGTTCGAAACATGGAGCGACGCTGGAGATCGCACGGGCTATCGGAGATGAGCTAGCCCGTTTCGGCCATGAGGCGACCGTGGCTCCGCCCGAGGATGTAGACGGAATCTCCGGCATCGGGGCCGCGGTTATCGGTAGCGGCGTCTACGCCGGTCACTGGCTCCCGACTGCCCGCCAGCTCGTCGAGAAGAATGCTGCGGAACTTGCGGAAATACCGGTCTGGCTGTTCTCCAGCGGCCCGGTTGGTGATCCACCGAAGCCTGAGGAAGACCCTGTCGACGTTGTCGGGCTGATGACAATGGTCAAGGCCGTGGACCATCGGGTGTTCTCGGGACGAATCGATCTCGACAAACTCGGTTTTGCAGAGCGTGCCGTGGTCAAAGCGCTGCGGGCCCCGGTCGGGGACTTTCGGGACTGGGACGCCATCACGGCCTGGGCTGGCGAGATCGCTCGTGCCCTCGCTTCGCCTTCGCCTGATATGACCAGTGAGATGATGGTCGACAGTCCATCTGATTGACCTCGTTTGGGGCTTGGCCCCGATCCGATAGTCTTGGCCCATGGACTACGGACCCGCGATTGCTCTCATCGTGGTGGATGTGCAGAACGACTTCGCCAGCCCCGAAGGGAACCTCCCAGTGCCCGGGGGCGAATCGGTGATCCCGTACATCAATGACCAGATCGCAGAGGCAAGGCGAGCAGGGGCAGTTGTCGTCTACACCCAGGACTGGCACCCGGAGTCGACCCCGCATTTCGAGAAGGATGGTGGGATCTGGCCGGTGCACTGCGTTGCCGGAACGGCGGGCGCCGACTTCCATCCCGACCTCGACGTGGTCGGCGATGCGGTCGTCATCAAGAAAGGTGTGGGAGGCGAAGACGGGTATTCGGCATTCAATATCCGTGACCCGGAATCCGGGGAGGTGTCCTCGACCGGTCTCGCCGACCAGCTCCGCGGCCGAGGAGTGAACGGCATCGCCGTATTAGGACTTGCGCTTGATTACTGCGTCAAGGAGACGGCAATCGATTCGGTGACGGACGGCTTCGAAACAACCCTGCTCGCAGACGGCACCAGCGCGGTAAATCTGCGTCCGGGTGATGGGCCACGAGCGGTCGCCGACATCGCCATGTCGGGAGTAACGGTCGAATAGGTCAACCACTCTCCTTGAGAGCCTCTGCCACCAGATCGCGTTGCAGTTGTTTCATCCCAGGAGTGAGCGACACGTGATAGATATGTGGGTTGACCAGCCTGCGGACGCCGGGGTCGAGACGGCTGAGGTCGGCGACCCGGCGCGATCGCAGTTCCTCGATATCCGGTGAACCGTCCTTACGGTCGCCGTGTTCGAAGACGTTCGTCATCAAATCCTCTATCTCGGAGAGGGTGGTTGTGTCGAGAGAGCGGTGGGCGTCGCGGTGAGGGTGAAACAGCTCCAGGCTTCCTGAGGCCGTCACATCCTCTCCGGCCAGTGCAACCACGTCGGCAGTAGCCAGGCCCCGTGAGTCGTAGAACCGGTACACCTCTTTGTCGCCTGGTATCGGCACCTTCTCGACGTCTTCTGAGACTTTGATCGCCGGCTTCAACCTCCCGGTCTCGTCGGCGACAGCGACGAGCTTGTAGACGCCACCGAGCGATGGGTCGCCCTGGGATGTGATGAGACGCGTGCCCACCCCGAACATGAGTCGCGCGATCATCGAGGCGACGCTGATGCCGTAGCCGGGTGCTTCGGTGTCGATCTGGGAGAAGATCTGCCAGATCACCAACTCGTCGAGATCGGAGGAGAGGACTATCGGGACTTCGTGGAATCCTGCTTCGTTGAGGAGCAATGCCGACTGAATGGCGAAATAGGCGAGGTCTCCGGAGTCGAGCCGGATCCCTCCGGGCTGATGCCCGCCGGCTGCAAGCTCCTTGAACACGGTGATCGCATTGGGGACTCCCGATGTCAACACGTCCACGGTGTCGACAAGGAGGACGCACTCGTCGGGATAGGTGGCGGCAAATCTGCGGAACGCTTCGAGTTCTCCCATGCCCAGTGCCAGATAAACCTGGACGAGAGAGTGGGCGTGGGTTCCCTTCGGATCGAGCCCGACGGCATGTGAGAGGGCAACGTTGGATGAGAAGTCGCAGCCCCCGATGAGGGCCGCTCTTCCGCCTGCATCAGCCCCGGAAGCGGGGCCGCGCCGCATTCCGAATTCGAGCACAGGCCTGCCCCGACCCGCCTCTTTCACTCGCGATGCTTTGGTTGCGACCAGAGTCGGGTAGTTCAGGCGGTTGAGAAAAGGCGTTTCCAGGATTTGCGCCATCGCCAGAGGCCCGGTGACCGTCGCCACCGGTACGTTTGCATGGACAACCCTGCCTTCGGGGACCGCATCCACCTGGATCGACCCGAAGTCTCCGTTGTTCTCCAGCCAATCCACGAAGCCGTCGTCGAAGCGCCGTTTTCCCGCTGGTGTGATCTGGCTGCGCAGATAGGCGAGTTCGTCCCGGCCAAACCGTGCCGTTTCCATCCACTCGAGAAGCCAACCCAACCCTGCCGTGACGCAGTATCCGGCTTGATGTGTCCCGTAGTCGGGATAGGAACGGAAGAAGTAATCGAACTGGGCGGGCCGGTCGGCCAGACCCTCCTTCCAGTACATCTGGGCCATCGTCAACTGGTACTGGTCGGTCCCGAGAATCCCGCCGAGGAGCGAACTGGAAGAACCGGTAGTCACCGTTTATAGCCCCGGGGGTCGTGTTGTCATGCGGGCCAGGTTACGGGGGGAGAGCCGTCGTTGCCGAACCCGCGGGCTCTCGATTATCGGGCGTCCGCCTCGTCTTCTTCGTCGAGCAGGTCCCCGCTCAGGAATTCCTCTCCAGGCCCACCTTCCTTCACGGCGGCGGGGGGGATTGTCGCATCCGGATTCTCAAAGACTTCCACGCCTTCGGCTTCTTCGCGCTCCCGCTCCAGGGCACCACCCGTGCCCTGGGTGTCATGGACTTCAACACCCTCTGCATCCTCACGGGCTCGTTCCAGGGCAAGGTCTCTTTCGTCACTATCGGTCATTGCTCGACCTCCTGTCTTTCTCTCGTCGCTTGCCGGATGGTTCGTGATGAAGCACTGCCGCCATCGGTACCCAGGGCACCGCCGGGGTAAGCCTGGGATCAGTCCCCGTCTCCGATGTCGACGTTGTACGCATCGAAGACCAGTTCCGAGCCGAGCTGGCGATGCAAGGCAATTCTCCCCAGCAGCGATGTGACCCGGCGACGGACCAGGGTCGGTTCGAGCTTGCCGTGCTCCGAACAGGCCGCCATAGCTCGATAATACCCGGCCCGAAGCTCGTCATGTTCCGCTCGCATATCCGCGGCCTGGCCCGCCAGACGCGGAGCATCGGTGACGATGGATGCCAGCAGTCCGCCTTCACTTTCGACCTCGCTGATGTGGGCGTCGAGAGCTTCGCCCAGTTCGGACAGGGCGGCCTCCACGTCGGCCCGCCAGGACCCGGTTGCGGACGGACGTGCCACCCGGTTCTCGAGCCGCTCCATTGCCTGACGGAGGTCGATGCGCCGTTCGCGCGCGGTGTCGAGACCGGTTTGCGCTTCCAGGGCTCCAGCCGGTCGTGTGTAGCCGACGCTTCCGGAGATGGTGTGGTTGCTCATATCGATACCATGCCGCGCCCGTATTGTTGGCGCTAGGGCCTTCTTGCCCTTTCCGGTGGGGAAGACAGGGCGTTCGGGTCTTCTGGCCCTGGTCGCAATGCCGAGCATGCGGGCATAATGACACCTCAAAGGAGGCAAGATGATCGTTGTAGTAGGAGTCGACGGATCACCGGTATCGGTTGAGGTCCTGAAGAAGGCCGCGGAGCAGGCAGGCTGGCGAGATGCAGAGCTGCATATCGTCCATGTCAGCCAGATGCCCATCGTCTATTCGGAGGTTCCGATCGACTTGACCGGGATTGCCGAGTCGGAAAGAGCTGCGGTCTGGGAACAGTTGGAGCCGGCGCTTTCGTCAATCGATGTTCCGACCAAACGGATCGACCTCGAAGGCTACCCGCCGGATCTGCTCCCCGACTACGCACGTAAGGTCGGCGCCGACCTGGTTGTGGTGGGCACACGCGGGCGAGGTGATTTCGCTTCGCTGATTCTGGGCAGCACCAGCCATCGCACGATACAGGTCGCTGGTTGTGACGTGCTGGTGGTAATTCCGACGACAGACTGAACCGACGCCGCATAGGCGGAACGGGACCAATTCCGGTCTTGGTGTGACGTAGTTCTCTAGGACGAGATGCTGCTCTGCCCCATCCTTGTGTACACGGCTGCAAACGACGGCAGCTGGGGTCCGAGAAACGGAGTAGACCGATGGAAGCTCACGATGCCAGACCGATCGGGGTCTTTCTCGTCGACGACCACGAAGTCGTCAGGGCAGGGATCAAAGCGGTCCTCGAGATGGACCCCGGCACGGAGGTTGTAGGCGAAGCGGCATCTGCCGCGGCAACACTTCCGGGCCTCGATCAGACCAGACCCGATGTCCTGGTCCTCGACGTGCGCCTGCCCGATGGGAACGGGATCGAGATTTGCGGTGAGGTCACCAGGCGATACCCGAAAATCGCAACGATCATCTTCACTTCGCTCGCGGACGATACGTCTCGAGCGGCGGCGCATGCCGCAGGTGCCCGCGGCTATCTACTGAAGAAGACGCGCACAGATGAGTTGCTCTCGGCGATTCGGGCGGTGGGCATTCGATCCGACTTCTTCGGCGCCGGGCAATCGGCAGGAGAGGAGGCTGGCAACCCCGTTCACCGGCTGGATGTTCTGTCACCGCAGGAGAGAGAGGTGGCACACCTGATCGGCCGGGGATTGACCAACAAGCAGATCGCCCACGCGATGGGGCTGGCGGAGAAGACAATCAAGAACTACGTGTCGAATGTGCTGACCAAGTTGGGGATGACCCGGCGCACCCAGGTCGCGTCTTTCGTGGCGGCCGCCGAGGGTGCCATGGAGCGGTTGACGATCCCCGAGAGCTGGGATGAGGCGGGAATCAGCCTGGAGTCGGCGTAAGTCCAAAACCGCGGCCCGGACAGAGTGAAAGGCGGGACCATGTCAACAAACCTCGGGGATAGGGCGGAACACGGCCGAAAGGCCTGGATGCTTGACATTCTGATCGGGGGGATTTCCGGCGGTCTCATTGGGGCAGTCGTGGCGGTCAACGTGGTCATCTACGCGGGCATCGAGCGGGGCTATGAGGCAACTATCCCGGAGGTATTCCGGGAGAGTGTCCTGGTCGGTTCGGTGGTTGTGGCAATTCTCGTTGGCGGCCCGCTGGTCGGAGTGTGGATTGCGCGACGTCTCCGGCGTCAGCGCACGTCGGGTCGTAGCTGACGACGTCGCAAGAGTCACTCCGCAGCGTAGATTTCCGCAATCTCGCGCCCGATCCTCGCCAACTCCGAGCGTAGCTCCGGGGGAGACTCAGCTTCAAGAGGAAAAGGCAGGTTGAGCAGGAACCTTGCCAGCCACGAGACTTCGTCCGCCCCGATCGTGAGGATGGAGCCCTCTCCGGCAGGCTCGACTACGCCAACTGTCACCGGAATGTGCCGCAGGGCAACTTCGGCGGGAACATCCAGCCTGACCTTGGCCCGGAAGTTCCAGGCGTCGACGGTGATGCCTCTTTGGACGTATTCGATTGGGTCGGGCACCTTGCGGCTTCTGATCCGGATCCCGGTGGCCGTGGGCTTGTCGACCCGGTCGAGGCGGAAAGTTCGCCAATCGTCGCGATCCATGTCGAATCCGAACAAGTACCAGCGCCGACCGGTGTGGACGAGTCGTGCCGGCTCGATATGGCGATCGCTCTCGCGACCCTCGCCGTCGCGGTAGGCGAATCGGAGGCGCTGGCGTGACCGGATGGCGCCGGCCGTTGTAGCCAGCGACGCATGGTCGACGCGCGTTGGCGACCCGGCAAGGGTGGAGATTGTCGACTCGGAGACGTCCTCCAGTCGCTTCCTCAGACGGGGCGGGAGCACATTCTCGAGTTTCGACATCGCCGAAAGGGATGCATCCTCCAGTCCACCGACGGCAGTTGTCGTCGCGACTCGAAGCCCGAGGGCCACAGCCAAAGCTTCTTCATCGTCGAGAAGCAGAGGGGGGAGTTTGCCCCCGGCGCCGAGCCGGTAGCCGCCGCCGGGACCGGCGACCGCTTCGACGGGGTACCCGAGGTTGCGGAGTCGGTTTACGTCTCGTCTCACCGTTCTCGGCGTGACTTCGAGTCTTCGGCCGAGCTCATCGGCTGTCCAATCGATCCTCCCCTCGAGGAGTCCGAGTAGCTTCAACAATCGTTCAGCGCTGTCCATCCTACCTCGATTATTTCGCATTATGCGGACAGAAGCTGTCCTGGTTAATCCTTAGTGTATCGAGACAGAGAGATAGGAAGATGAGATGCTCGAAATCTACAGCTACGAGTACGTCAGGGCCGCCAACGAGGAGCGCCGGACACGGGCACTCGACCGCTACGAGAAGTTGCATCGGCGCAACGACGGATCAGAATCGCTCGCCAGAACCGGTGACGCGGAAGTCGTCGAGATCGCTTTCGCTTACGGTTGCCCCGAGCCTGGCCAGATCAGCGCCTGATGGACTGGTCCCACACAACAGCAGCGGCAGCCGGCTCGCTCGAGTGCCGACCCCTCACCCCGGAACGATTCAGGGACATGGAGATCGTTCTCGGGAAGAGGGGAGTGGCACGCCGTTGCTTCTGCATGCACTGGCGCCGACCGGATGGTGGCTACCACGACGACCTGGACAACAAAGAGCGATACGCGGCGGTGGTTGCAGCCGGGCCACCTCCCGGTCTAATTGGTTACACAGGCGATGAGCCGCTCGGTTGGGTCCAGGTCGGCCCCAGGAGTCACTTCCCCACGATCAGTCGCTCCCGTCTGCTGAAACCGGTCGACGCCGCCGATGTGTGGTCGATCAACTGTTTTGTTGTCCGCGTCGGCCACAGGAGCCAGGGGATTGGCAGGGGGATGCTTGCCGCGGCCATCCGATATGCAAGGGACCTCGGCGCGAGCGCGGTCGAGGCCTACCCGGTGGACGGTGAGAGGACGTCAGTCGTGGATTACTTCACAGGGACCCTCGGCATGTTCGAAGACGAGGGGTTCGTCGAGTTGATTCGCCGGAACGAGACCAGGCCGATAGTCCGCCTCACGTTCTGACCGGGGTTTGTATCGGCTCACGCTTTTACAGACACGAGCTCGGCGAGCAGGCTGCGCACCCGTCCTTCGATGTCGTCGCGGATGGGGCGCACCTCTTCGACGGTCTTGCCTGACGGGTCGTCGAGTTCCCAGTCCACGTACCTCTTCCCGGGAAAGATCGGACAGGCGTCTCCACAGCCCATCGTCACGACCACGTCGGCTGCCCGCACGATCTCGTCGGACCATGGTTGGGGAATTTCGGCGGCAATGTCGATGCCCTTTTCGGCCATGGCCGCGACCGCCGCTTGGTTGACCAGCTCCGCCGGCTCGGACCCACCCGAGAAGACATCGACCTCTTCTCCGGCAATGTGCCGCATCCATCCGGCCGCCATTTGGGATCGCCCGGCGTTGTGCACGCAGAGAAAAAGCACGCTGGGTTTGAGGGTGCTGACGTCGGCATCGAGGCGAATCAGGGCGCGGAGCCGATCGCGGGCGAAGCGCTCGGCGAGGAGAGGCACCCATGTGCTGGTGCTTGCCCGCTCGGTCAGCGTTTCGAGAGAACTGTTCATGAATCGCTCGATGGTCTCTGCGTTGAGCTTTCCTTCGAATTGGCGTCGGAGGCGTTCGGCAGCCTCCCTGATCTGGAGCTTTTCGGCGGTGTCGAGTGTGACTGGCATGGCTTCCTTCAGCTGAGTGATGGTTGTCGGCTGGGTTCAGGGAAGAGAAATCGAGCGACGGGCACGCTGAGAGAGCCCGCTGCGAGTCCTGTGCCGACTCCCTCCGCGGTGGCAGCTCGCGTCATCGCTTTGGATCCTGGCCGTTTCCGAGCCGATGGACCCGGGACCTGATCTCGATGAATGCCTTCTGAAAGGATCGGAGGTTCCCCGCCCTCACCGGATCCGGCACCGACCAGTGGAACGTCGTCGCTGCCGGGGGCAGACCGACTTCCCGGGCACGGTCGCACACACTCACCACTAGGTCAGGTTCGCCTTCGAGTGTTTCATAGCCTCCTGGTAGTGCACCCGAGAGATCGATGTCCATCCTGGCCGCCGCCTCGACTGCGAGAGGATGGACCCGATCGGCCGGTTGACTTCCCGCACTCTGCGCCTTCAGGCCGGTGGCCTGTTCCCAGACCGCGGCTGCGAACTGGGAGCGTGCGGAGTTGTGGGTGCAAACGAAAGCAACCGACCCGAAATCGTGCGGTGGCCCGGGGAGTGGCCCCGGGAGCGCGTCCCAGTTCAGCGATACATACTTTCGCCGGCGATCGCCCTCGGAAACGTG
This sequence comes from Acidimicrobiia bacterium, assembly GCA_040878225.1. Classification (GTDB taxonomy): domain Bacteria; phylum Actinomycetota; class Acidimicrobiia; order Spongiisociales; family ZC4RG35; genus MA-ANB-1. The sequence continues at coordinate 71,471 of JBBDMR010000101.1, read as the reverse complement.
GCGCCGAATTATCGATGCTTCTTCGAGTATTTCGAGATGATGGGCAAGGAGGTTGGTTCCGATTCCAGCGATGCGGGCGAGGTCGGCGACAGTCCGATCGCTCGATGCCAGGTGGTCGACGATCAGGAGCCGTCTTGGGTCTCCCAGGGCCGCGTGGGCTGCCGCTCTACGTTCTAACATAGATCAAAGTATATTGACTCAATAATTATTGCGTCAAATCGGGCAAGACGGATGTGGCTTCTCGATCCGATTTCGGTCAGCGGATTCCTACAGCCAGCAGGGCCTTTTGGCTCTAGCTGTTTGCAAGGGAATCTGCGATAGTCAGCCCGGTATCGAAGGGAGCCAAAGTGGAAATCAACACCGGACTGTCCGAGGAATCCAGGAGCGAATTGGCTGAGGGCCTGGGCCGTCTCCTCGCCGACACATACACCTTGTACGTGAAGACACACGGGTATCACTGGAATGTAACCGGGCCTATGTTCAGAACTTTGCATCTGATGTTCGAAGAGGAGTACATCGATCTTCGTGAGGCGGTCGATGTGATCGCCGAACGGATCAGGGCGCTGGGGCATCCGGCACCGGGCAGTTACTCGGAGTTTGCCGAGTTGACTTCAGTGACGGATGAGAAGGGGGTGCCGCAGGCCATGGAGATGGTGCGGAACCTCATGGAGGGCCATGAGTCGGTGGTCCGCACCGGACGTCAGGTGGTGAAGACGGCAGAGGAAGCCGGTGACGTCGCCTCAGCAGATCTGGTGACCCAGCGAATCGATATCCACGAAAAGACTGCGTGGATGCTCCGGTCGACGGCTTCTTAGGCCGCCACAGTCCCGGAATCGCCAGGGCACCACAGCCCCTGGTAGCCGCAGTTGCACCTGAAGGCGATCTGCAGTCCGTTGCTGGTGCGCACGATGCGCTCGATGTTCTCGTGGAAAAGCAGAACCCGCGATCCGTGTGCGGGGCAGTACGGAGCGAACATCAGCGCGCCCTCTGGATTCTGAACTTGGCCCACCAAGACCACATCTCATCGCGAGCCTCGCTCAGACGCAGTGACGATCGGTATTGCTCGGGAATCGTTGCGCCGGCGTGGCGCAGATCCTCGTGGTCGGCCCAGGCCCTGGCGAGCCGATCGTAGGTCTCAGCGAAGGTGGCCTCTTGCTCGCTGGGTTTTGCGCCTGTCATCTCTGCTTCTTTCTGCCATGGCCTCGTAACGGCTGAATCATGTTTTGCTACTTACAGGTTAACCTGCTGCCTGTAAGCCGTCAAGCGTATTTAGCGCATTACAGCCGGAAGATGCTATTTGACGATCAGGACGTTCCGATCGGAAGCGTGGGCGACCCCATGGCTCACAGAACCGAGCAGCAGGGTGCCCAGGGCACCGCGCCCGCGCGAACCGACGATGATGAGATCGGCGTCGACGTTCTTGGCGTAATCCACGATCATCGTGGCCGGAGCGCCGCCTTCCAGGGTCACTGCCTGGCCATTCGATGGCATGTCCCCAACGATGTCCCACACCGCGGCTGTCTGGCTCTCCCGAAGGGACTCGAAATCGACCATGTGTCCTGCTGGCACCATGTACGGGTAGATATAGCTTCCTGAGACATACACGAAATGGATGTCGCCAACTCCCGCGAACTCCTTGGCCGTGGCAACGACCTTGTGGGTGTGTTCGGAACCGTCTACGGCTGCAACGATGATCATATCGACCTCCTTTGATTCCATTCGACTACGCCCTGGCAGTGGCAGCTAGAGGACTCCGGCCCGACAAAAACGGGGAATTGTTCCCGGTGTGCCCTGGCCGTATTACCTGGGAAAGGCAGGGATTACCTCGCTGGCGAACAGCTCCAGACCGCTTGTGTCGTATGCGGCATCTGCGAAGTTGACGATGGCATAGGACATGCCCGCATCTTCCCACTCCTCGAGCATCGCCACGATCTTCTCCGGTGTCCCGGATGTCTCCAGGTACAGCTTCGCCAGCCAGTCGGCCCGATTTTCGGGCAGGTGCCCGCTCAGCACCGTTCGCGCCCAATCGATCTTGTCTTCCACTTCAGAATCCGTTGGTGCACAGAAGATGTTGAAGTTGGATGACCTCACGATCGAGTTGTAGTCGGTGCCAACGTCCTCGCAGTGACCTTTCAGCACCTGAGACTTGTGGATGAACTCATCGACCTCGATCCCGAAGTTGGTGTACTGCGCATAGCGGGCCGCCACATTGAGGGTGAGTTGCTCACCGCCACCGGCAATCCAAAAGGGGATGTGGGGCTTCTGCAGAGGTTTCGGTTGGGAGATCGCCCGGTCGAGTTGGTAATACTTCCCGGCGTAGCTGACCTCGTCTTCGGTCCACATCGCCTTCATGATCTCCACGCCCTCGCGGAGCATCCCGATCCGCTCCGAGGGCTTGAGAAATGGGTACCCGTAGCCGTCGTGCTCCTCTTCGTACCAGCCGGCCCCGATTCCCATCTCCACGCGGCCCCCGGAGATGACGTCTATCGATGCGGCAACTTTGGCGAGGTATGAGGGCGGGCGGTAGGTATTGCAGGTGCACATCTGCCCGAGGCGCACCGTCTCGGTGACGCCGGCGAGGGCGGCCATGAGGGTCCATGCCTCGTAGGTCACCTCCTGTGACCGTACCGGAATGGTGTGGAAGTGGTCATATACCCATAAAGACTCGTAGCCGGCCTTCTCGATCGTCGTGGCCACCCCGGTCATCGTCTCCCAGTGGTCCTCCACCGGTATCCCGACCAGGTCGTGACGCCATCCCTGCGGTACAAATGCTCCAAATCTCATGTCAACGACGATAGCCCTTCGCGAGAGGCCGGCAGGATGGCTCAGGGTGCCCCTTCCGCATTGGCCTCCTCGAGCAGACGGCGGACTTCTGAGTCGGCGGTCTGGCCGAACTGCCGGTACCAAGCTCCCACTGCGACAAGCGAGCGGGGTGTGAGCATGGAAACGACCTCGTCGGCCACCTTCCCCAGCCGGGCGACCACCTCGGGCGCGGCCACCGGCACCGCGACGACGATCGCCGTTGGGCCAAGGGTCCGCAAAGCCTCCACGGCTGCCTGCATCGTCGACCCGGTGGCCATCCCGTCGTCGACCACAATCACTGACCTGTCTTTGAGGTCGACACTCAGTTCCGCACCGCGCAGCGCCGCCTCCCGCTCGGTCAACTCGTCTCGAGCAGTCAGTACCGCAGCATCGAATCGAGCCGGGCCGATCCTCAGGGCTGTGATGACCTGCTCGTTGCGAATGATCACCCCACCAGAGGCGACAGCACCCATGGCCAGCTCCGGCTGGCCTGGAACCCCGATCTTGCGGACGACCAGGATGTCGAGGGGCGCTTTCAGCTGCCGGGCCACCTCGAAGGCGACCGGGACTCCTCCCCGGGGCAGGCCAAACACCACGACATCCTTCTGGTCCTGGTATTTGCATAGGGCAGCGGCAAGCTTCTTACCCGCGTCCTCACGGTCCAGATATGTCTTGGCCATCCACTCGAACCTACCCCGCCGGAGTACCGACGCCTAACGTTGATCGGGCCCGGCTTCGACGGAGGTCGCCCGTGAGTCAACGAGAAGTCGTCGTTTTCGACGTCAATGAGACACTGCTCGACCTGAGCGGGCTGGCCCCGGCCTTCTCGGCCATCCTGCCGGTCGAGTTGATGACTGTCTGGTTCACCAGGATGCTGCACAACTCGCTGGTGGCGAACTCGACAGGTCACTATGACTCGTTCGATCGCCAGGGTGTCGATGCTCTGATCGTCACCGCCGGATCGGTGGGAGTCATCCTGTCGGAGCTGCAGGCCGCACAGCTCGTTGCAGGGATGACGTCCTTGCCGCCTCACCCCGATGTGGTGCCATCTCTGGAGAGGCTCGCTGAGAGCGGCTTTCGCCTGGCCACCCTGACCAACTCCTCGTTCCCGGTGCTCGAGGCACAAATGGGCAACGCAGGGCTGATCGGCTTTTTCGACGAACTCATATCCGTCGAGGAGGTGGAGCAATTCAAACCGGCGCCTGCAACATATCTCTATGCGGCAGGGCGACTCAGGGTCCCAATCGATGACATGCGGCTGGTGGCCGCCCATTCCTGGGATGTGACGGGTGCATCTCGAGCCGGGGCGAGGACCGCCTATGTCTCCAGAGGCAAGTCAGCCCCTGGACCTCTGTCGGAAAGCCCCGACATCTTCGGTGACGATCTCATCGCGGTTGCCGGTTCCATAATCGCCAGGTCGGAATCCGATCAAGGCGGATAGGGCTCAAACCCATTGGTTCGCTGTTGTTCCCTCACAAAGGCAGTGATGGCGGCAACATCCTCCTGGCTCAAACCGGAGATTGATGGCATCGGGCCGAAATCCCAATGGTGGGCGGGAGACCCTCTGGACACCGCGGCGAGGAAAGCTGCGTCGCCGTGATGGTTCGGCTCGTAGACGATTGACAGGTGTGAGGATCCCAGATCGGTGCCGCGCAGGTCTGTTCCATGACATTGCGCACAGTGCTGCTGATAGAGCGGCTGGCCCAGCTCTACGAGTTCCGGGTCCTGTTCCTCTACCTCGACCGGGTCCGCCACCTCGACTGTGTCCGCGTTACAGGCAGATAGAACCAGAACAGCCAAAAACACCGATCGTCTGACCATGGTTCTCCTCCCGAGATTCATGCCATCTCTTTCAGGTCGAGGCGACGGAGGAGTTGCGCGTTGAGCGCAACCACCACAGTGGAGGCGCTCATCAACACTGCCGCCACAGCCGGACCGAGGACGATGCCCGCCCAGGCGAGTGCACCGGCCGCCAGAGGCAGTGCAACCACGTTGTAACCAGCTGCCCACGTGAGGTTCTGCAGCATCTTGCGATATCCGGCCTCCGAGAGCCTCCTGATCGCGATGACTCCCCGTGGATCGTCAGATGCGAGGACAATGCCGGCCGACTCGATGGCGACATCGGTCCCGGCCCCGATGGCTATTCCGACGTCGGCCTGAGCCAGCGCCGGGGCATCGTTCACCCCGTCGCCAACCATGGCAACCGTGAAGCCGCGCTCCTGGAGTGAAGAGACGTGGGAGTGTTTGTCCTCGGGGAGGACTTCTGACATCACTTCGTCGATATCGAGATCGGCAGCAACTGCTTCGGCCACCTGATGAGCATCGCCGGTGATCATCGCAACCTTGACTCCCAGACGGTGCAGCTGGTCGATGGCTTCCCGGGACTCAGATCGGATCTCGTCCTCGAGTGAGATGGCCCCGGCGACCACACCATCACGTATCACGTACAGAACCGCCGAACCGCGATCGCGCCACATGGCTGTCTTCTCACGCATCTCCTCCGGTTCCTCAAGGCTCCGTTCCCGCAACAGGGTCGGTCCCGCGACGGTCACTCTGGAGCCTTTCACTGTTGCTTCGACACCTCGCCCGCTCATCGATTTGAAATCGGTGGCCCCGGGGACACTTCCAAGGTCGAGTCCGGCCGTGTTGATGGCGCGCGCCAGAGGGTGCTCTGAATCGGACTCGACGCCAGCCGCCACCAGGAGCAGCTCGTCGTTGTCGCCGTTGGCCGCAAACACTTCCACAACCCGGTGTGCGCCCTTGGTCAGGGTCCCGGTCTTGTCGAAGAGGACCAGGTCCACCGACCTCATCGATTCCAACGCCAGTCGGTCCTTGACCAGAATCCCGTTCCGCGCCGCCATCCCCGTTGATATCGAGATCACCAGTGGTATCGCCAGGCCGAGGGCATGGGGACAGGCGATGACCAGAACGGCAACGGTTCGCACCACAGCCTGGTCGGCCCTTCCGACTGCAAGCCAAGCGATGACCGTGACCACTGCGGCAAACACCGCAACGTAGAAAAGGATGGCGGCGGCGCGATCGGCAAGAACCTGTGCTCTCGACCGGGATGATTGAGCCGCAGCAACAAGCCGCTGGATGCCGGCAAGAGCCGTATCCTCCCCGACCGCCTCCACTTTGATCCGGATGGCCGTGTCGGTCGCCACAGTCCCTGCGACCGTCCTGTCCCCGGGTCCCTTACTCACCGGCCGGGACTCACCCGTAACCATCGATTCGTCAACTTCAACCTCACCATCGGTGATGGTGCCGTCGGCAGGGATCCGCGCCCCCGGCCTGACCAACACGACGTCACCGGTGGAAAGCTCGCTGATCGGGACCTCCCTGGTTCCCGCATCGGTGACGACTTCGGCCGTGTCGGGCAATAGCTCGGCAAGGGCGGAAAGGGCGCCGCGTGCCTGACCGATGGCCCGCATCTCCATCCAGTGCCCCAGAAGCATCACGGAAATCAGGGCAGCAAGCTCCCACCAGAACTCGAGGTCGAACCAACCCAGTGAGGTGGCAGCCGAGGCGACGAAAGCGACGGTTATCGCCATCGCGATGAGGAGCATCATGCCCGGTTGACGATCCCGGATCTCGCCAACAGCGCCCTTCAGGAAAGGTGAGCCCCCGTAGAGGAAGATGACGGTCCCGAGCAGCGGCGCCACGAGTTCTGACCCGGGGAAGGTGACGGAGGAGTATCCGAACCACTCCTGGATCATTTCGCTGAAGTAGACGACCGGAATCGTCAGCAGTAGGGAAATCCAGAACCGGTCCCGGAACATCGCCGGGCTGTGTCCCTCATGTTTGTCATGGCCGTCCCGGGTGTCGGGTGCCTCGGCTCCGTGCGTGTGTTGTTCGGTGTGGTCGTGCTTCATGCGGTGTTCTCACCTCAGGGTTACCTAATCACCGACTTATACACCTTCCAGTAGGCTGGAAGGTCAATAGGCAGATCCTGTAGTTTCTTGGCAGTATCCGCTGACTAAATGTCGCATCGGGCCGTACTCGGCTAAAACTGCAGCCATGAGCCTCTCCGACAGCCGACTCTCCAATCTCGGGGCCAACCGGATCCTCGAAGGCTTCGAGGGGTTCATAAGCCGGTTCAGAGCGATCAACCAACGGGCCCCCCGGCGATTCGAACTTCGGGATTGGGCGGGGACCCAATCTGACGCGGTCGAGAGGCTCGACCTGTATTCAACGACGGTAGGCGACGTCGTCGGAGCGATCGAGGCGCTGCTGGCGGATCGCTGTGGCGACTCCGTGCTGTGGGTTGCGATCAAAGCCGTCTACTCCCGCTTGATCTCCGATCGACAGGACTGGGAACTGGCAGAGACCTTCTTCAATTCGATAACCAGGAAGGTCTTCACCACCGTCGGTGTCGAGTCAGCCGTCGAGTTCGTCGACACCGACTTCGACAGCCCGCCCAGTCCGTCGCAAGCGCCGGTCTACCGCACCTATGACGGCGCAGAGTCAGTTGCCGCTCTCATCGGTGAGATTCTCGGAGACGCAAGACACGACGTTGATTACGCCGACTTCGAGGGCAATGTCGCCGAGGTGTCCGAGCGGGTCGAGCGTCGACTGACCGGGGCCGGGGGATTGCCCGTGGTCGAGCGCGCAGAGGTGGTTCGGTCTCGGTTCTACCGGGGCCAGGCCGCATACATAGTTGGCCTGCTCTATTCGGGGTCACAACGGATCCCTCTGGCGATTGCGCTTCGGAACAGTGCTAACGGGGTTGTGGTCGACGCTGTCCTGCTCACCGAGAACGAGGTTTCGATCCTGTTCAGCTTCACCCGTTCGTATTTCCAGGTCGACGTGGCGCGGCCGTACGACCTGGTCAGGTTTCTGCGCCGGCTGATGCCGCGAAAACGAATCGCGGAGTTGTACATCTCGATCGGCCACAACAAACACGGAAAGACCGAGCTCTACCGGGACCTCCTCCGGCACCTCCAGTCGACCGACGAACGGTTCGAGCATGCTCGCGGCACGAAAGGCCTGGTGATGATCGTCTTCACGATGCCCGGGTACGACGACGTGTTCAAGGTGATAAGGGACAAGTTCGCCCCGCCGAAGAGAACGACGCGCCGCACCGTGATGGCCAAGTACAAGATGGTCTTCCAGCATGACAGGGCTGGCCGGCTGATGGATGTGCAGGACTTCCAGCATCTGAAGTTCGATAGGTCCCGCTTCAGCAACGAGCTGTTGGCGGAGCTTCTCGACGAGGCGGGCAGGACCGTCTCCATGGAAGGTGATTCGGTGATCGTCAACCACGTCTACGTCGAACGACGCATAGTCCCACTCGATGTCTTTGTTCGTGAGGCACTGCCATCGGCCGCTGCCGACGCGGTCCTCGACTACGGGCAGTCGATCAAGGACCTGGCTTCTACCAACATCTTCCCCGGTGACCTGCTCATGAAGAACTTCGGAGTCACCCGGCACGGGCGGGTGGTGTTCTATGACTACGACGAGCTATCCCCGCTCACCGATGTCCGTTTCAGGGAGATGCCCGAACCCAGGGACGACCATGACGCAATGTCGGATCAGCCCTGGTTCGCGGTCGGGGATCGTGACGTGTTTCCTGAGGAGCACGAGCACTTTCTCGGCCTAAACCCCGAACTCAAGGAACTGTTCAAGGGAAGGCATGCTGATCTGTTCCGGGTGGAACCGTGGGTGGGCATTCAGAAACGGATCCTGGATGGCGAACTCATCGAGGTCTTTCCGTACTCGGAGGATGCAAGGCTTCCCGGTGCGGCCGGTTTCCGGGGTTGGTGACACAGGCGCAGAATCCACGAAGACAGGACGATCGGATACCGTTGACCTGGTGAGCCAACCCCTCGCCCGCACACTCGTCTTCTTCACCTCCGCCGCGATCTTGGTCATCGAGATCCTTGCCGGCCGGCTCCTCGCGCCTTATCTGGGCGTCAGCCTCGAAGTGTTCACGGGGATCATCGGCGTGATCCTCGGGGGTATCGCGCTCGGAGCCTGGCTCGGCGGGCGCGCCGCGGACCGGATGGAGCCTTCCCGGCTTCCCGGGCCTCTGATGGTTGCCGGGGGGTTGACCGCGATGCTGAGCCCGCCGATCATCGACTTCTTCGGCCCCAACCTGGGCATCAACCCCTTTTCGATCGTCTTCCTCGCTTCGGTGGGGTTTGTGGTGCCCGCCGCGTTGCTCACCGCGGTCACCCCGGTGATCGTGAAGATCCGCCTCAGCTCACTCGACGAGACCGGGTCTGTCGTCGGCGGCTACTCGGCAATCGGCACTGCTGGTGCGATCGCAGGGACTTTCGTCACCGGTTTCTTCCTGATCGCTGCGTTCCCGACCCGTCCCATAATCGCTGGTCTCGGGTTCCTCCTCGTCGCGTCGGGTGCCCTGCTCATGGTCAAGCGAAACCGCTGGTTGTCGGTCGCGGTCATCACAATCGGTGCTGGCGCCGGTGCGCTGCTTGCGATGGTGGATGGTCCCTGCCAGTTCGAAACCACCTACCACTGTGCCGAAGTGAGGGTCGATGCGCAGCGCCCCAGCGGTCGGATCCTGATCCTCGACCGTGGCCACAACAGCTATGTCGATCTGGAGGATCCCACGTATCTCGACTTTCGGTATGCGAGGGTGATGGCCGATGTCATCGACTCCGTCTTGCCGTCCGGGCCGCTGGACGTGCTCTCGGTCGGTGGAGGAGGGTTTACCTTTCCGATCTACCTCGACGCGGTCCGGCCCGGCACCGATCACATAGTCCTCGAGATCGACGGCGAACTGCTCACTATCGGAAGACAGGCGCTCGGTTTCGAGGGCCAGGCCGAGGTGGTGATCGCCGACGCTCGCCAGTCGATCACCCTGGTGCCGGACGCGTCGGTTGACCTGGTGATCGGTGATGCCTTCAGCGGGCTCACAGTGCCCTGGCATCTCACCACCGAGGAGTTCGTCTCGATAATCGACTCCAAGATGAAGGCTGGCGGGATCTACCTCATCAATGTGATCGACTACGGGGACCTCGAATTCGCCCGTTCCACGGCGCGGACCTTCCTGGAGGTATTCGACCACGTTGCGGTATTCGCCCCGCCCGCATATCTGGCTGGCAATTCAGGAGGAAACTTCGTGGTCGCCGGGTCCCGTTCCGACATCGACGCCCAGGCCGTTGTTGCCCGGATCAGAAGTAACGGCGGTGTGGAGGTAGGCGTCGAAGAACTTGGCCTCGAGAGTTTCATCGGCGACGCCTTTGTCCTCAGAGACGACTTTGCACCGGTGGATCAGATGATCGACCGTGGGTAGCCTCTGGTCGTCCGAGAGACGTCGTCGCTAGCCTCGGTCGACATGGATAAGAAACCAATCGACTCACTGGAATGGGTGGCCGCACCCTCTGAGCATTTCACCGGCCCGGTCTGGTTCGGGGACATGGCAGCCGACGGCTCCGAATCAGGGATCAAGGTCCTCGGAGTGCAGTTCGCTCCCGGTTCGAGGACCGACTGGCACTCCCACCCCGCCGGGCAAGTGCTTCATGTCGTCTCCGGTAGCGGTGTGGTGGCGAACAAGGCGGGCGTGCGGGTGGAGATCTCGGCCGGTGATACTGTCAACACCCCGCCAGATGAACTGCACTGGCACGGAGCACGGCCCGACTCGCCGATGATGCACCTCTCGATTACCCATGGTGGGGCAACCGAGTGGGCTCCCGAGAAGGTGAACGACGCCGATTATACCGCCTGATCGCGGCCCGCCCTCTGCGTCACTGCACCTCGCGGTCCTTCACCAGAGACAGCGGGTTTGTTATATTTCAACAACTGTTGAATTAGGAGTGAATGATGTGGGCGATGATCGTCAAGGAGTTCCGCCAGGTACGCAGAGACCACCGGACCCTGGCGATGATGATCGTGATGCCGGTGCTTCTTCTCGTTGTGTTCGGCTACGCAGCATCATTTGATGTCTCCGCAATCGACACTGCCGTCTACGGACCGGGTGCCGATGGGGTATCGGCGATGCTGCCGGCCCCGTTTGAGGTCCTGGAGGTGGACACGGCAGGCACCGCCGACACGGCGCGGGAGGATCTGCGGCGTGCCGAAGTCGTGGTTGCGATCATCACCGGGCCAGGGAATCCCACGGCTCTGATCGACGGTTCTCAGTTGTTCCCGGCCCGGACGGCTTCGCAGATGCTGGCCAACGCCTCTCTGTCTTTTCCCGGGCTCGAAACCGAAATTCTGTTCAATCCTGACCTGGAGACCTCGGCAGTTCTGGTGCCGGGCCTGGCCGGGCTCATCCTTCTGTTCGTTGGAACGGTGATCACCAGCTTGGGGGTTGTCAAAGAACGGCAGGCGGGCACACTCGAACAACTAGCTGTAATGCCTCTGCGTCCGACTGACGTGTTCATCGGAAAAATCGCCCCGTATTTCTTGGTCGCGTCCCTCGACCTCGTGGTAGTGCTCGTCGTCGGTACGGCACTGTTCGACGTTCCGTTCAACGGCTCGTTCTTGCTCCTCGGTCTCGGCTCGCTCATGTTTCTGTTTGTCACTCTCGGGCTTGGTGTGTTGGTCTCCAGCGTCTCGCAGAACCAGGGTCAGGCAATCCAGCTGGCTTTGATGACCTTGCTGCCTCAGGTACTACTGTCGGGGCTGATCTTCCCGCTCGACTCCATGGCGGCCGGTGTCCGCTGGATCGGCTATCTGCTACCTCTCACTTACTTCAACCTGGTCGCTCAGGGTGTGATGCTGCGCGGCGCAATGTTCTTCGACATGATCTTCCCATTGGGTCTCCTGGCCATCCTCGGGACATTCATTTTCGGCCTCGCCGTGCTCCGTTTTCGACGGGACCTCGGGTCGGCGGACAAAGGTGGCACCGCGGCAAGGGCTGGGGCAGGGGCTGCGGCGTGAACTGGGGAGTGAGGGGGCTTGGGGTGAGCATCGGGTCACAGCCGGCCCTGAGCGAAATCGACCTCGACGTGGTGCCGGGTTCGATTGCCGCCGTTGTCGGCGGAGATGGCGCCGGAAAGACCACCCTCGCTCGCGTCCTGGGCCGATTGATTCCTTTTGAGTCAGGAAAGGTGGTTCTGCCTGATCGATCTGCCGTGGGGTACCAGCCCGCTTCATCCGGCTCCTGGCCTGATCTGACGGTCGCCGAGAACCTTCATTTCGTAGCGGATGTGTACCGACTCGGTCCTGCCGAGAAGACCCGCAGACTCGATGGATTGCTCGGTGCCACCGGACTCGAAGACGCGAGGGATCGGCTTGCGGCCCACCTTTCGGGCGGGATGCGCCAAAAACTCGGGGTTGCGATGGCGCTCGTTGCACGCCCGCTGATACTTGTGCTCGACGAGCCGACCACCGGCGTGGACCCTGTCAGCCGGTCGGAATTGTGGCGGCTGATCTCGAGATCGGCTGCGGAGGGAACCGCGGTCGTGATGACAACGACTTACCTCGATGAAGCTGCGAGAGCCTCCCACATTCTCGCCCTCGAGGCCGGCGTGGAGATAGTGTCGGGCGCACCCGAGGCGATACTCAATTCGGTGCCAGGCCCGATCTGGCGCACGTCGGAACGTCCGACCGGGGCCGTGCACCGCTGGCGGAGGGGTAGCCAGTGGCATTACTGGAGTGACGACGGGTCGTTCCCTTCCGGCGCTCAGCAGGTGGAGCCCGACCTCACCGACATACTCACCGCTCGGACGTTGATGCGGCAGAGGATATGAGCACGCTTGCTGTCATCGATGGGCTGCACAAGTCGTTTGGAGATGTCGCCGCTCTGAGAGGAGTGGATCTCGAAGTGAGCTCAGGGGAGATAGTCGGGCTTCTCGGGGCGAATGGGGCGGGGAAGACCTCACTCATCAGGTGCCTGCTGGGCCTGACCCTGCCGGACTCCGGTCGGGTACGGGTGATGGGCCTGGCTCCCGGGCGTGAGGTGCTTAGGAGGGTGGGATACGTGCCCCAGGGGCTGGGTCTGTATACAGACCTCACTGTCGCAGAGAACCTCGAATTCCAGAGGGGGGTATACGGTGTCGCCGAACCGGTGCCGATTTCCTCGTTGCTTCCAGCCATCGATCAGCCAGTCGGGCAGCTGTCGCACGGCATCCAGCGCAGGGTGGCTTTCGCAGCTGCTCTTTCGCACCGGCCTGAGCTTCTGGTCCTCGACGAGCCCACATCCGGGGTCGGGGTTCTGGGACGGGCAGGACTCTGGGAGACAATCCGCGATGCATCTGCTGAAGGGGCGGGTGTATTGGTTACGACCCATCATCTCGAGGAAGCCGAGCAGTGCGACAGGCTCCTTATGTTGGCTGATGGCCTCGTGGTTGCCGAGGGAACACTGAAAGAAATCATCGGTTCCCGAAGAACGGTGTCGGTGACGGGTGGCGATCAGGCGAGGAATATGGACATGATCTCCGAGGCCGGACTGGTCGGATCTTTTGCAGGAACCGGGCTTCGAGTCGTCGGGATTGGTATCGATCGGGTGATTGCTGTGTTCGGGAACGACACCGAACTGGCGATACATGAACGACCGGCCACACTTGAAGAAGCTTTCGTCGACCTCGTCACAGCTTGAGCAGGAAACGCGGCCCTCGTCGTGGATCACCTGACACCAGGGAGGCGATTCTCGATGCGGCCCGGGCCAGTTTTGCCGGCGTCGGCTACAACGGCTCGACTATCAGGCGGATTGCGGGAATGGCAGGGGTCGACCCGTCCCTGGTGATTCACTACTTCGGGACCAAGCAAGACCTATTTGCCGCCTCTGTCGCCTTGCCGACCAGCCCGACGGCGATGATCGACCGGGTATTCATCGAGGGTGTGGCAGATGACAGCGTGGCAGAGCGATTGACGAGGTTGTTTTTCGAGGTGTGGGAGCACCCCGATTCTCGCCAGGCACTTCTCGGCCAGCTGCGGGCGGCCTTTGAAACCGGGCAACCGCCACCAATGGCCGAATTCGTGGTTGATGCCGTTATCAGCCGGATCGGCGAGTTCCTCGATGGTCCTGACGCCGAGCTCCGGATGGAGCTGGCAGCGTCTAACTTGATCGGGATAGCTATTCTTCGTTATGTGGTGGCATTGGAGCCACTGGCTAGCGCCAGCGTCGATTCGTTGGTCGCTGAGGTCGCTCCCCGAATTCGCGGATATCTCACTCCGGCCAAGAATTAGCCGTTCTTTGTTTCAAAAGGGCTGGAGACGGGAACTACCGAACATGCATGCAGAACAAGTGTCCTGTCCGGCAGGGGGACAAGGGCCGTTGAAATGCGAGCACGATCTGCCGGACAGGACACTAGCCAGCCCATGACATTTGCTGCCGCCGTGGGTCCGCTTGTCGTCTATGCAGCAACCTTCCAGACGATCGTCTTCTTCTTGCTCCCTGCACGGATCCGAGCAGGCTGGGCGCCGGTGACGATCGGGCTGGTTGGCGCCGGTCTAACGCTGACGGCCGGGGCCGTTTTCGGATTCGGAACCATTGGCCTGGGTGCCCCCGACCCGGCCACAGTTGCTATCTGGGCGATTGTCTCCTTTGTCGTGGTTTCGTGGATTGGTGTCACAATGCTCTGGAGTGACCGCCTCCGTCCTGCACTGGCCGACCCGCGGATTGCCGGCCTGGGACGTCGGGGAGCGGTATTTCAGATAGCGTTCCGGATCCCGATCCTGACCGCCTTGATCGAGGAGGCATTCTTCAGAGGAGTGCTTCATGCGGCTCTGACTGCGGTCTATTCGACACCGGTGGCGATCCTGGTCGGAGGAGGCTTATTCGGTCTATGGCATCTCGGGCCTGCGCTCGAACAGTCGGAAAATCATTTAGGTGACAGCTCCACAACGGTCCATGTGCTCGCCACCATCGCTGTTACCACGCTGGCAGGATTTGGATTCGTCGCCTTGCGTATCGCGACCGGGTCGATTTGGGTTCCGGTGGTGGTGCACGCGCTCCTCAATATCACGATGGCGCTGTTTGCCAGGGTGGCAGGAGGGCCTCGTTTCGCGGGCCTCACTCGAATCAATGAGGACCCAGTCACAACCAGGCAGGGCTAGCCTCCAGGTGCGGTTGCTCGCCACCCTCCAGTCCGATCCCACCTCCGCGCTCAAAGCGGGAGACTCAGTGAAGGTGAGTGTGATTCGCTCGCTTCTGTCTTCGATTACGAATGCCGGTGCGGTACCGCATCGACTACCACCGACCCAGTTGATGTCTATGCAGGCGACTCTGCCCGGCGAAAATTGAAGCCGAGGAAGTCAAAACGGTTGCTCGAAGAGGGAATAGCCGAGCGAACCGGCGCCGCCACTGCATACACCGACCCTGCTGCGATCGAGAGAATGCAGAGAGAAGCAGGTCCAAACCCGGTCCTCTCCACCCTGCTATGGGTCGTGGTGATCATCGCCATCTTCGCCCCGCTTGCGGTCCATCGCTATACGACGATGCACGGGACACGATGACAGGCTCCTGAGGTATAAACAGCCACCAGCTCCGGCGCCGGCAGATATCGAGATCCATATGAGAGTCACCGACCGATCAGTCGAAGATCACATCAACTCGCTCCCTGAGGGGGTGCGGGAAGACTTCAAGGCAATAGACGACCTCACTGCCGACGTGTTTTCCGGCGAGCTGCGGGTGTTGTGGGAGGGAAAACTGTGGGGCGGGACCGACCAGGAGATCATCGGGTACGGAGATTTCACCTACGAAAACTCGAACCGGACCGTTGAATGGTTCAAGGTCGGCCTTGCTGCGCAGAAGAACCATCTCAGCCTCTACGTGAATGCGGTCGAAGACGGTGAGTACCTCTCCAGGACCTACGGCGACCGCCTGGGGAAGGTCAAGGTGGGTGCTGCGAGCATCGGCTTCAAGGACCTGTCAGCCCTCGATCTGGGCGAGCTCCGGGCCATGTTGGACCACGCCCGGCGGCTTATGGAGTGAACACTCGGATCTGCGTGAAACCAGGCTTTATGAGAGAACTCTCATGAAGGTCTTATCCAGGTCTTAGTGGCGGCGGGGACACTTAAAGCCATGTTCCCAGTGAACTCCATTGGCCGTGGCGCTGTCGACGCCTCCCTTCCCGGCAGCGAGACGCTCCTGACCGACAGGGTTCCGGCACCGGTGCTCGCCGTCGTCGAGGAGGCCGGCTCAACTCTCACCGCCCTGCACGCCGTGCAGTCGTCATGGTGGCCCGGAAAGCAGCTGGTCGTCCGATACAGGGTCATGGCCGAGGGGGGGTTGTTGGAGGGGAGCCACCAAATCGTGGCTACTGCTGGCCGCATCCCGGATGGCGCCGCACGGGTCGAGGGACCGGACGGGGCGGTTGGTGTTTGGGTGGTGCCCAACGATCCGGAGCTTCCCGGGCTGTCCTCCGCCCTCGATCGTGCCACCGTCTCCAGGCTCACCGCTGATATGGGTGTTGGGACCACAATCAGCTCGATCCGATTCCGCGCCTATCGCCCGGGTCGGCGGGGTGTTGTCGAGGCTGTTGGCTCTCCACATTCGCTGTTCTTGAAGGTGGTGCGTCCGAAGGCGGCGAGGTCGCTACATGAGAAGCACCGGCACCTCTCCGCACGAATGCCGGTACCGGACAGCCTCGGTTATTCCGCAGACCTCGGCGTAGTAGTGCTTCCGGCCATGCCTGGGGCGGATCTGAGGCGGGTGTTGCGGGAGGGGAGGGCAAGGTTGCCCGCCCCGGCGGACGTGGCGGCCCTGATCGATGATCTTCCATACCCCCTCGACGAAAAGGTGACCAAGTCGCCGATCGAAAAGCTGGCGCGTATAGCTGAGCTGCTCTCCAGGGTGGTCCCCGCCGAGGCGGACCGCCTCAGTCAACTTGTGTCCACGATTGGGCCTGATGACCGCGATGCCGACGTTCCGGTACACGGTGATTTCTACGAGGCGCAGGTGTTGGTCCATGACGGTCAGCCCGCGGGTTTGATTGACGTTGACACGTACGGGTGGGGCCGGCCCGGGGACGATCCGGCGATGATGCTGGGCCACCTGACACTGCTTGCCTCCAGTGCCCCGAATCCGACGAGGGTGCTCGCCTATTCCAGTCGTCTTCAGGAGATGTGGGAGACCAAGCTCGATCCTGTCGACCTGAGAAGACGAACCGCGGCAGTCATCCTGGGACAGGCGACCGGCCCGTTCCGGGTGCAGCGCCCCGAGTGGCCGTCCGAGACTGTGGCGCGGATCGACGTCGCCCAGCGCTGGGTGGAAAGGTCGCTTTGGATGGATAAGAAGAGTCTCATCCTTGCCTCAGGAAGGTCTCACGTTCGCCACCGATCATGAACACGTAACGCATTCGAGAGAAGGAGCAAAAATGCAGACCAAAGAACAGGTCAAGAACTGGAAAGTAGTGGTTAGCGCAGCATCTATGGCCGCACTCGGCCTCACCGGCCTGGCCGTGGCAAGCCCCGACGGTTCCAACAATGCGCCGCCGGCGATCAACATTCAGGACCAGAGAGACGATTCGACACAGCTGACCACGACCACGACCCATGCGTTCGAAGTGGTGTCAGGCCCGGTCACCCAGTTCGACTCAATCGACTCGATCGATTCAGTCGACGACACCGTGCTGGCGAGCGCAGATCTGGACGACTCAGTCGATGATTCTCCCGATACCGCAGTAGCCGACGACTCACCGGATGATTCGCCCATTGACTCTCCAGATGACTCTCCAGATGACTCACCGGTCGATGACTCAGCCGACGACTCAGCCGACGACAGCGCCGACTCGTCTGACTGAAGCGAAGGCACGAACACAAGTTCCAGGACATGGGGAGAGCTACCCTATCTCCCCATGTCCTGATGCGTCGTAGGCTCAATTCATGATCCCGAGGTCGACACCTGATTCGCCAGTCGACGCCCGGCGCAACTCAGGCTCGGTGCGGGTACGAATCCTCGGATGGTATGTAGTCCTCCTCGGGGTTTCTCTTGTGGCGGCGCTCTTGCTGCAACGCACCTTTCTCCTGGCACAGGCGCGTTCCGACGCTGAGCTCGCCATGGACCAGGAAGTCGGCGAATTGCGGCAGCTAGCCCAGGGCCTCGACCCCGAGACCGGGGAGCCGTTTGGCACCGATGTCAGGGCGATCTTCGACACGTTCTTTGCCCGCAACGTTCCGCTCGCGGGCGAAGGTCTTATGACCTTTGTCGACGGCGAAATCTACAAGACCGATGTACTCGGCAGCACCCTTGCCGATCTCCCTGAAGTGGCTGCCTGGGGCATGACCATCGAAAGCGAACGGGGGGTGCTCGACGACCCCGATCTCGGTGAAGTCCGGTATCTGGCCGTTCCTCTGGGCTCCGCCGACGAGCTGAACGGTGTGTTTGTTGTCGCGGTTCTGATGTCCGACCGGCTTGCTTCAGTCGATCAAGCCATCCGCCTCGGCGCCGTGGTTTACGGGTCGATCTTCTTCCTCGCCACCGTCCTTGCCTGGGCCTCCGCCGGTCGGATCCTCCAGCCCCTGCGCGACCTGACCGAAACCGCCCGCGCCATCACCGATACCGACATTTCCAAACGTATCGAAGTCGAGGGAGACGACGAGATCGCCGAACTGGCTGTCACTTTCAACGCAATGCTCGACCGATTGGATGATGCATTCGCTTCGGAACGACGCTTCATCGACGATGCCGGCCACGAGCTGCGGACGCCGATAACCGTCATCCGGGGCAATCTGGAACTGATGGGTGACGATCCCGAAGATCGAGAGGAGACGGTGAAAGTGGTCACCGACGAGCTTGACCGTATGTCGAGGATCGTCGACGATTTGCTCGATCTTGCGAAGGCGGAACAACCCGACTTCATCCAACCCGGGCCGATAGATCTCGACGAGTTCATCCGGGAGCTGGTCGGTAAGGCAAAAGCGCTCGAAGAGCGCCCCTGGCACGTTGAGCGCGCTGAGCCCGGTCAATTCCGCGCCGACCGCCACCGTCTCAATCAGGCGATGATGAACCTGGCCCGGAATGCCGTAGAGCACACTCCGGCGGGGACACCCGTCCACGTTGGTGGGGAGATCGGGGGCTCCGCGGTCGTTCTCTGGGTCCGAGACGAAGGCCCCGGGATCGAAGAGCAGGACAAGCAACGCATCTTCGAGAGATTTTCCCGGGCCGAGTCGGCGAGGGCACGAACCGAAGGGGCCGGACTTGGCCTTGCGATAGTTTCTGCAATAGCTGAAGCCCACGGAGGTACCGTGAGCGTCGACACTCCGCCGGAAGGCGGTGCTCGCTTCACTTTGACGATTCCCACAGCCGGGAGTGCTGGGACATGAGCCGAATTCTCATCGCCGAAGACGAACCAGGTATCGCCTCATTCCTGAAGAAGGGTCTCAAGTCCGAGGGATTTACAGCGTTTGTGGTCGAGGATGGGCTCTCAGCCGTCTCAGCAGCGCGCGACGATGATTTCGACCTGATGATCCTCGACCTCGGGCTTCCCGGGATGGACGGCCATCAGGTGCTGGCCGAGGTACGACGCAAAGGAACCAGGATGCCGGTCATCATCCTGACAGCACGCAAAGGAGTCGGCGACACAGTGGCGAGCCTGGAGGGGGGAGCTGATGACTATGTCACCAAGCCGTTCTCGTTCAACGAGCTGTTGGCCCGCATCCGGCTGAGGCTCCGTGACGGGGAGGATCGAACGGGTGCCACTGTTCTCGAATCAGGTGACATAAGGCTCGACCTGCGCACCAGGAAAGTGGGGGTCGGCGGCCGCGAGGTGGAACTGTCCGCCCGGGAGTTCGCTCTGGCGGAGACCTTGATGCGCCATCCCGGGCAAGTGCTCTCGAGGGAACAGCTGCTCTCCCATGTATGGGGCTATGACTTCGATCCCGGAAGCAACATCGTCGATGTGTACGTCGGGTATCTGAGGCGCAAACTCGGCGAGGGGTCAATCGAAACGGTCCGCGGCATGGGCTATCGCTTCCAATCCACCACCTGACCTCACCGTGGCCACTCTTTTCGAAGTGGCGCCCCGAGGCATAAGATCCCCCGATGACCCGGGTCGCCGGAGGGCATCTCTCCAAACTCACTGCTTTTGCGGACGGGCCCGGCGGGGGCAATCCGGCAGGGGTCTGGATCGGAGAAGGGCTCCCGTCTGTGCCCGTCATGCAGCAGATTGCAGCCGATGTCGGCTTCTCCGAGACCGCTTTCCTCGCTGGCTCTGGCCCCAAATGGGAGACCAGGTATTACTCGCCTGAGGCTGAAGTCTCGTTCTGTGGGCATGCCACCGTCGCCAGTGGCGTCGCACTCGGGGAGCGGTTTGGAGACGGTCAGTACCTGCTTCTCACCTCGGTTGGCCCGGTCGGCGTTGAGGTAGGCATCCGTGATGGGGCTCGCCAAGCCGCCCTCACTTCAGTGGATCCGGCGTATGAGCCGGCCCCTTCCGCCCTGGTGGACAGCGTCCTGGCTGCCATCCAATGGCAAAGATCCGACCTCGATGAGTCGATTCCGCCCGCCCGGGCATTCGCTGGTGCATGGCATCTGGTTCTCGCGGCCGGGCACCGGGACCGGCTGGCCCAGCTCGACTACGACTTCGAAGAACTCGGGTCGATCATGAGACGTGACGATTTGACCACGCTTCAGCTCGTGTGGAGGGAGAAGCCGACAGTTTTCCACTCGCGGAACCCGTTTCCGGTTGGCGGGGTCGTCGAGGACCCGGCCACCGGTGCTGCTGCCGCGGCTTTCGGAGGCTACCTTCGTGAGAGTGGACTCTTGGAGCCGCCGGCTGAACTGACGATTCACCAGGGTGTCGACATGGGACGGCCCAGCAAGCTCACCGTCTCGGTCCCCGAATCAGGAGGGATCGTTGTCAGTGGCCCTGCGGTTGGGTTCGCCGGCTGAGGACGTCGCTCGCCGTTGCCTCCAGGAAGTCGACCACCAGAGCCCCGACCGCCCGTGCCCGCGGCGATGCGAATGCATCGAATCCGTGTTGTCCTCCGGCGACCTCGTGATATCTGACCGGGGCAGTTTCTGACTGGAGCGCCTCAACGAAGTGAATCGATTCGGCGGGGAGCACCAGGGAGTCGTATTCGCCGTGGATGACGAAAAATGGCGGTGCCTGACGGTGGGCGAGGTCGATTGGTGATCCAAGTCGATAGAGCTGCGGTGACTCCACGGGCGAGGACTTCATGACATGGCTGGCGATGAACGGCCAGTCGTACCTTGTGCCGTTGCGGACGAAGAGGTCGTAGATCCCGTAGTGGGGGACACACGCAATCAGCGACGTGTCGATGTCCTCAAAGCCAGGCTGCAGACCCGCCACGTTATCAGTAAGGGCGGCCAGTGCCGCGAGGTGGGCACCTGAGGAGGCGCCCGCGATCGCCACGCGGTCCGGATCGATTCCCAGCTTGAGGGCGTCTGTTTTTGCCCATGCAATCGCCCGTTTGACACCGATCAGATGCTCCGGAAACGTGGCTGCCGGTGACAGCGGATAGCGGATGTCGAGCACGACCCATCCCCGGTTCGCAAGGTCGTAGAGCAGGGGTCTCGCCTGCCTGCCCGGGCCACCCCGCATCCACGAACCCGGATGGAGGTAGATCAGAGCGGGTGCCGATTCGAGTCCCTGTCGGCTGTAGATATTCATCGCAAGCTCCTCGGCGTAGAGGGCGCTTTCGGTGACCTCCACCCCGTCAGGAACGGTGATCCGCACCCGCCAGAGGTCTAATAGCCCGGGCCTTATGCCGGTGTCACGCGCTGCGCGCCAACTGCGCTTCATCAAGACGAGGAGCCCGATTTCGGAGATCACAAACAGGGCCAGCCCGACCCGGCCGATTCCAAGCTGGAGCGAACCAGCCACAACGAACAGGGTGGCAAACCCGGCCCGGGCCAGGAGTAGCCACGGGGCGAGTTCGGACACGACCATTGCCGGAAGCCAAAGCGGTGCCAGCCCCTGCCCGGGTGGAACCGGTCGACGCAGCGCGTTGACGGTGAGGATGAATGCGGTCGCGGCCCAGGTAAAGAAGAAGGCAGCGATCATGAACTAGGCTCCTGGGGCCCGTGAGCGGAGGGTTGGCTCACGGTAGAGCGCCGCGCCGTAGTGGGCGCCGGCACCGAATGCGGCGAAACAAACCAATGTGCCGGGACCGATCCGGCCCGCTTCCCGCAGTTCGTGGAACAGGATCGGCAAGGTGCCTGCGGTGGTGTTTCCATAGCCGCCGATGTTCGATGGGACCTTTTCGGGACTCATCTTGAAGTGTTTCCTGACGCCTTCGAGGATGCGATCATTGGCCTGGTGGGCGACGATCAGGTCTATCTCGTCGAGTCCGATTCCTGCCTTCTCGGCGACCGCGCGCGCCGCTTCCGGCATCAGTCTCACGGCGCGCCGGTAGAGGCCCCCGCCGTCCATGACAGGAAGGTGCGCGTCTTCGTCGAGCATCTGATGAGTTACATACGGCCTCGACCTGGACCCGACTCCTGGAACCATGATGAGCTCGAAGCTGTTCCCGTCGGTGTGCAGGGAAGTGGCGAGGAAGCCTTCACTGTCGGCGTCCGACCGCCGCAGGACCATCGCTCCGGCACCGTCGCCGAAGATGACACTCCATGACCGGTAGTTGGTGTTTCGCTCGTAGTCCGCTGCCGGTATGTCTTCACCTGACCCGAGAACCGACCGCCATGATTCCTGGCTCCACGGCTGGAACCCGCCATGGACCTCAGCACCAACGACGAGGATCGTCTCGGCCCGGCCTGCGGTCAGCAGCGAATCCGCCAGGTCCAACCCATAGAGGAACCCGCTGCACTGCTGGCGCAAGTCGAAGGCAGCGACGTGGCCCAACCCGGTCCCCTTCTGGACGAGTCCGGCGATCCCGGGTGCCATATAGTCGGGAGTCATGGTTGCGGTGATCAAAGCGTCGACGTCTTCGGGCTCGATTCCAGCATTGGCCATGGCGTTGCGGCAAGCAACGATTGCAAGATCGGAGGAACCGACACCCGGATCGGCAAAGTGCCGCTCTTTGACACCGGTTCGTGTAGTTATCCACTCGTCAGTGGTGTCCATGATCCGCGTCAGGTCATGGTTGGTAACAATATTGTCCGGCACATACATTCCAGTGCCGGTGATCACTCCGCCCAATTCATACCTCGCTTCATCTCGAGAATGGTTCGGCGCCGAACTAAGCCTCGGATGTCTGAATTGATGAATAACCCAATCAGCAGGCGCATGGTGACGGTCAGTCTCGTTTTCGCCGCGGCAGCGGTTGTCAGCGTGCTCTTGCCCATCCTCCTCCTGGCAGCCCTGGTCGTAGATGCAGTCATGGCTGTCATTTTACGAAGACCGGGGGCGGCAACGCGGGTCGTTGCGTTCACCTGGATTTATCTCGTAGGAGAGGTGTGGGCGGTTCTTGCGCTGGGCCTGGTGTCGTTGCTGGGAAAGCGCCGGTCGATGGCCCTCACCTATCGTCTCCAGGGTTGGTGGGCCGCATGGAACTACCGTGCGTTCGCCCTCGTCTTCGATGTCAGTTTCCACACCGAAGGTTCCGACTCGGCGGTCCCCCCACCGGTGATCGTGCTTGCTCGGCATGCCTCTTTGATCGACTCTTTGCTGCCGGTGGTCTTTATCGCCCAGCGGCAACAAATCAACCTCCGTTATGTGCTGAAGCGGGAACTCCTCGTGGACCCGGCATTGGACATCGCAGGGAATCGGTTGCCGAATTACTTCATCGACCGGGCCTCCTCCGATTCCGAATCCGAATTGACATCCCTGCGCGAACTCGCCTCCGGCATGTCCGATAGCGAAGGGGTTGTCATCTTTCCCGAGGGGACCCGTTTTTCTGAGACCAAGCATGCCCGCCTGGTGGCACGTCAGCGAAACAAGCAAGGAACCGTCGCCGAGCTCACAAGGGCGTTCAAGAATGTGATGCCACCGCGGCCTGCCGGGACACTGGCCATCCTCGATGCGACCGATGCCGATGTAGTGGTCCTCGCCCACCGTGGTCTCGAGGGTTTCTCCGGGCTCGGTGATGTCTGGGCGGGAGCCGTTGTCGGAGCCAACGTCGCCGTCAAGATGTGGAGGGTCGAGAGAGGTCTGGTCCCTCAGGGTCGCAGCGAACGTACCGAATGGTTGTATCGACTCTGGGCGGAGGTCGACGACTGGGTGACCGCAGGAGCCCGGGTGGATGGCTGATCTACTCGTAACGGCCGCACTCGTGGTACTGGTGTTGATGCTGCTCACCTGGCTCATCAGCGTTGTGGTGGGTGATGCCTCCATTGTCGACATGGTCTGGGGCTTCGGGTTCGTGCTTGTCGCCTGGGCCACTTACCTGACATCGGATTCCGCGGGCCCTCGCTCGCTCCTGATGACGCTGCTGGTAACGGTTTGGGGCCTCCGCCTCAGCGGTTACCTCGTCTGGCGGAATCTCGGCGAGGATGAGGACAAGCGGTACCAGAAGATGCGTGCAGAGAGCCCGAAGTCATTCTGGTGGAAGAGTCTCTTCAAGGTCTTTCTGCTGCAAGGGCTCCTGATGTGGGTGATCTCATTCCCCGTGGTCGCGGTGCAGACCTCCGGGTCCGGGCTGTTCTGGCTCGCCTATCTGGCAATCGCGGTCTGGGGCGCCGGCCTTGTCTTCGAGTCGGTGGGTGACTACCAGCTGGCGCGGTTCAAGGCGCGGCCGGGTTCGGAGGACAAAGTCATGGACAGCGGTCTGTGGCGATACACCAGGCACCCAAATTACTTCGGCGACTTTTGCGTGTGGTGGGGGCACTACCTCGTGGCATTGGCGGCTGGTGCATGGTGGACGGTGTTCTCGCCACTCTTGATGTCGTTCCTGCTGATGCGGTTCTCCGGCGTCGGTCTTCTCGAGAAGACCATCACCTCGCGGAGGCCCGGATACGCCGACTATATCGCCCGGACCAACACCTTCTTCCCCGGTCGTCCGTCGAATGGGGCATCCGGCTAGCCGGGTGGCGGTCCGAACGTCTCCCGATAATCGGCGATTGCAGCGTTCACCACTTCGTGAGCCTCCTCCCGCCCGTAGTGCCCTTCGATCGACACGTTCAAGTCTTTACCGGGAACCTGTTTGTACGTCAGGAAGTAGTGCTCGAGACGGTGCAGCAGGATCTCGGACAGATCTGAAAGGTCGGCAACGTTCGCGTAGATGGGATCGTTGGCCAGCATGGCCACGATCTTGTCGTCAGCCTCACCATTGTCGATCATCTTGATTCCGCCGACCACCCTCGCCTGGAGGATGATGTCGGAGTTGTTGATCGGGCGCTCGGAGAAGACGCAAATGTCCAGTGGATCGCCATCTGCGGTCTCGGCATGCTCGCTCAGGGCAGCAACACCGCGTCCGCAGAACGTACGGGGGATGAGCCCGTAGAGCGTCGGGGGCGAGCTGCTGCTTTGCTGGGGGCGGTCGACCTTGAGCAGTCCGCTCTCCTTGTCGAGTTCATACTTGATGACGTCGAAAGGTGTGATTTCGATATAGGCGGTCACCAGCCCTGGCGGCTCGGATCCGGTATCCAGCCCATGCCAGGGGTGTGATCGGAAGCGGGGGAGAGAATCGTTGTTCAACCTGTGCCCACGTTAACCGGTGCTCCCAGCACCCGGCATCGTCCTCACCCGCCCTTTGAGGAACGCCTTCTCCGCCCGGTTTGCCGTCAGCTGCAGGGCACGACGGTAAGCAGCAACGGCCTCGTCGTCGCGACCCAGCCTGGCAAGCATCTCAGCCCTGGAAGCGTGCCACAGGTGGTAATTGTCCAGGGCGAGCGGTTCGATCAGGGTCAGTGCCGCCTCAGGCCCGTCGCGTTCACCAATTGCAACCGCCCGGTTCAGGGCGACCACTTTCGTTGGTGTCATCGACATCAGTTGGTCATACAGGGCAACGATCTGGCGCCAGTCGGTTGCCTTGGCCGTCATAGCGTCGCAATGGACGGCATTGATCGCTGCCTGAATCTGATACGGCCCCGGCCGGTTCCGGCGGAGACAGGCGCGGACGAGACCCTGGCCCTCGGCAATCATGTCTTTGGACCACAGCGCGCGGTCTTGGTCAGCGAGCAGCACGAGTGAGCCATCGGGGCCTACCCGGGCGGGCCGCCGCGCCTCGACCAGGAGCATCAACGCCAGCAGTCCGGCCGCTTCTGGTTCGTCGGCCATCAGGGCTTGAATCAGCCTCCCCAATCTGATGGCTTCGGCGCTCAGGTCGCTTCTGGTCAAACTGGTCCCGGATGTGGCCGTGTGGCCCTCGTTGAAGATCAGGTAGACCACACCGAGGACCGAGCGGAGCCGTTCGGGCAGGTCGGCTTCCTGAGGGACCCGGTAGGGGATCTCGTTCACCTTGATCTTCTTCTTGGCGCGGACCAGGCGTTGGGCGAGTGTCGTTTCCGGGAGCAGGAAGGCGCGGGCGATCTCCGGCGTTTCCAGGCCCCCGATGAGGCGAAGGGTCAGTGCCAGCTGAGCTTCGACCGATAGCGCCGGGTGACAGCATGTGAATATCAGCCGGAGCTGGTCGTCGGGGAGTGTTTCAAACTCGGGTTCCTCGACATCATCGGTTGAGTAGAGGGAAGCAGCCTGGGTGTATTTGTCCTGCCGTTTGCTGTCACGGCGATAGACGTCGATCGCCCGGTTGCGAGCTGTGGTGATGATCCATCCCGCCGGCGACGGCGGGATTCCCTTCTCCGGCCACTGTTCGAGCGCGACCACAAACGCATCCTGGACTGCTTCCTCGGCGAGGTCGATGTCGCCAAGTGCGCGGATCAGGCTGGCGCGGGCTTTGCCGGATTCCGCCCGGAAGACCTGCTCAACTTCGGAATTGCCCAGAATGCGCCCTCCGCTTCGGTCGGGAAGGCCCACTCCCACCGGGCCTTCAGTCTGCCAGAACTAACACGTGTCCTCGCTCAAACTCACATTCACCGGGTCTTCATCCCATTCTCCTGTGAGGATCAGGCCTACCGTCTCCTGGATACGGGGAATGTCGGCCATCGCGTAGCCCGTAGGTGTGTACTCGCCATTTCGGTAATCGAGGTCGAAACCGACGAACGTGACCTGAGTCGTGTCGATGGACGGTGCGAAATTGATCAGGTAGGGAAGCTGATTTGAAGGGATGTTGGTCGAGACCCGCCGTTCGATGACGTCGAGAAGCGAAACCAGCTTTGTCGTCAGGTTGTACGGTCCCGCCTCCTCGAGCAATCCGGTCATCAGACATCTCTGCCTTTCCATGCGCACATAGTCATTGCTGGCCGTGCGGCTCCTCGCATAAGCAAGCGCCTCGGGCCCCGTGAGTCTCTGTTCGCCCGGATTGAAGGTGATCATCTCGTAGTCACTCGGGTCGTCCTCATAGATCGGGGCTGTGAAGGCCTTCCGGGGGTTCACGTTCACCCCCCCGAAAACATCGACGATCTCTACGAAACCCTGCATCTCGACGAGGACGTGATAGTCGATCGGAATTCCAAGTGTCGCTGAGACGATGTTGGAAACGGCTGTGATCCCTGGATCAGGCCCCGCGAACATCTCTGGGTGCGCCCGACCGTAGAGATAGACCTCATTGAGGATCCCTTTGCTGTGGCCGGGGAAAGGGGTCCCATCGCTGAACGAGAGCCCTGCCATGTTTCTCGGAAGTCCGAATAGCGCGGTGGAACCAGTGACCGTGTCGATGGTTGCAACCATCACACTGTCAGTTCGCAGTCCTGTCCTTCCCGGCCCTGCATCACCGCCGAGCAGGAGGAAGGTGAGACGGTTGGTGCCCAGCGGGAGGGTGGTGGTGGTCGTCGAGCTGGTCGTTGAGCTGGTCGGAATGGTCCTGGGGGTGACAATGGGGCCGGCGTAGGGGAGCGTCGTCGTTGTTGTGGTAGTGGTACTGGTTGTGGTCGACACTTGAATCGGGGAGAAATTCGGCCCGCCGCCGGGAAAGACTTCCATGATCGTCGACCTGGTTTCGAGGCCCACATAAGCCAGCGTGGCGTGAGGGACGACGGTGAACACCACAAGCGCTGCGAGCCCGGCCCGCACAAAGCGTCCCCCCGCCCTCCGCCACGCATCCGTCACTGCGAGGATGCGAAACATCCCGAAGATGATGTTGATCGACACAAGAACAAGCAACAGGTCCGGATTGGTGACCATCTTGAGCATCCCGGTCGATTCGGTCGTCATCAACCCCCATGTGGCGAGGGCGGTGGCGGCAGCGGTGGACAAAACCAGCATCCATCCGAATCCCCGGGCCCCGGTGAGAAGTTGGCCGGCACCAGGGATCACAGACGATGCGAATCCCGCCCTCAGCGGTGTGCTCATGGGTTTGGTCACGGGATTACAACGTCGCGTCGGTCGGTGAGGTTCCAGAAACGCCTATTCCGCCACGTTGTCGTATCCTCCACGCGGCCCGACTGCGATAGGAGTGAAATGGCCAGTGGAGGAACCCGGGCGATTCTCGCGGCGATGATTGCCAACGCAGGCATCGCGGTCGCCAAGTTTGTCGCGTATCTCGTGACCGGGTCGTCAGCGATGCTTGCCGAGTCGGTCCATTCGGTGGCTGACACCTCCAACCAGGGACTGCTCCTGCTCGGGGGCCGCCAGGCGCGGCGTATCGCCGATGACGAGCACCAGTTCGGCTACGGGAGAGAGCGTTACTTCTGGTCTTTTGTGGTTGCTCTAGTCCTGTTCACGCTCGGCGGGGTGTATTCGCTCTACGAGGGGATAGACAAACTCCGCCACCCCCACGAGGTTACGTCCCTCGGCTGGGCCATAGGTGTCCTCATCTTTAGCCTGATCCTCGAGGGGTTCAGCTTCCGCACGGCAATTGTCGAAGCCAGAAAAGAGAAGGGGAACCGCGGGTGGTGGGACTACATACGCAGCTCGCGGTCGCCGGAGCTTCCGGTTGTGTTGCTGGAGGATGCAGGAGCGATGCTCGGGCTCATGATCGCCCTGATCGGGGTGAGTTTGACCGCCGCCACCGGCGATCCGGTCTGGGATGGACTCGCAACCGTGGGCATCGGTCTCCTCCTTCTGGTTATCGCTTCAGTTCTTACTGTGGAGATGCGATCTTTGCTGTTGGGCGAAGCGGCCACCAAGGAGAACATCGCGGCAATCCTGAGCGCGGTTCGCGGCTCGGACGGGGTGAAGCGAATAATCGACCTGAGGACCCAGCACATCGGCCCCGAGGAATTACTCGTGGCGGGAAAGGTCGAGTTCGATCGTTCCCTGACGATGAGCGGTGTCGCCGATGCCATCGACCGTTGTGAAATTGCGATCAGGCAAGCGGTGCCCTATGCCCGACGGATATACCTCGAACCCGACATCTTCGATCCCGACCACGTCGGCACTGCTGACCTTCCTCCCGAGGGGAAAGGCGACCACTGAGTTCCGGGCCATCCGCAGCACTCCATCGGGCCCGACCCGGCTGTTGGTCGACGAAAGAGGGGCGACCCCTGGGGCCGCCCCGATTTCGTTCCTTGGGAGGAGGAAGTTTGTTGTTGCGCCGGCCGCTGTTCGACCCGCGCTGTATTTGTAGGTGCATGAAGTAAACAATCGGTTAACGAAAGTCGAACCCTTTGCAAAGATTGGTGCGGTTCTACTCCTGGTGGTATTCGCCGGGAGATGTTTCCGGGTGAACCGTCTTCTGGCGGTGAATATGCCGACCGGGAACGGGTTGGTGTGCTGGATCGT
>JBBDMR010000101.1:38810-42080 GCA_040878225.1 Acidimicrobiia bacterium | reverse complement strand
ACCGTCTTCTGGCGGTGAATATGCCGACCGGGAACGGGTTGGTGTGCTGGATCGTCGACAAAGACGTTGCCGTCGGCGATGTGGAGCAATGATGGCCCGTATGCCGCGGTCAGGTTCTCGGTTGTAAGTACCACGTCCGGGGGCCCGGCGGCCACAACCCGCCCGGCGAGAAGGATGACATGGTCGGCTATCTTCGCCTCGGAGAGATCGTGTGTCGTCAGCACCACAGTGCAGCCGTTCTCGATTTCGTCGTGGATCACCTTGTCTATCGCGTGAGCGGCGGTGAGATCGATTCCGGTCAACGGCTCGTCGAGGAGTAGCAGCTCGTGTTCCTGGGCTAGTCCCTGAGCGACGAAGACGCGTTGTTTCTGTCCCCCCGAAAGGTACTGGAGGTGCTCGCCCTGAAGGTCAGTGACACCGGTGCGCTCCATGGCGGATGCGATTGCAGCCCGATCCTCCGGACCGAGCCTTTCGAACCAACCCTTCCCGGCAAAGCGTCCCATCCCCACCACCTCTGCAACCGATATCGGCAGCGCATCGTTGACTTTGGTCGTCTGCAGGACGTAGGACACCCGCTTGAAGCCGTCGCGTCGCGCCGGAACCTCGATTGTCCCCGAACTCAGGTCGATGAGCCCGGCGATGGCGTTGAGCAACGTGGATTTACCTGAACCGTTGGGTCCGATGACCGCAGTCACTGTCCCGGAGGGGATCGTGAAAGTTGATGTGTCGACTGCGACCTTGCCTTCGTAGGCCAGGACGATCTCGGTGGCCCGGACCGCGGGTGGAGGCTCTACTTGCATTCGGAGCACAGCCCTTCGATGTTGAGGGCGTGATCCCGCGGGGCGAAGGAAACCTCACGGCCGATGCTCTCGACGATTGCCTCGAGCTGGGTCTCTATTTCGGATGCGATCTCTATGTCCTCGACCTGGCCACATTCGACGCAGACGAGATGGTGGTGATGGCCCATGAGCCACTCAGCCAGCTCGTATCTGGTGACGCCCTTCGTGGAGTAGTGGGGGCTGATCACGCCGGCCTCCTCTAGGACTGCTAGCGACCTGTATATTGAGGAGAGAGGCACAGTGTCGCCGATCGAGGCGTAGAGGTCGGAGGCCGAGCGCGGGCCGTCGGCGACCCCGAGTGAGCGGACGATCGTGCGCCGACCCGATGTGAGCCTGATGTCTCTCTCCTGGAGCCAGCCGGCAATCTGCTTTTCGAGGTTGGTTTCTGGCATTTGTTCCGGCTTTTGATTATCGTTCTCAAAGTGATTATAATGATTCTCAATATCGATTACAAATGAGAGGCAAGCAGAGGATGAAACGACTGAGGGCAGTCATGGGGGTGGCGGTCCTCGCGGCAATGACGCTCGGGGCCTGTGGCACCAGCGACCCGGGTGAAGGTGGCGTCAAGGTCGTGGTCACCACCTCAGCCCTTGGCGACCTGGTGTCCAACGTCGCCGGGGCCGATGCCACGGTGGAGGTCCTGATGCCGCTCGGGGCAGATCCGCATTCGTTTTCGCCGTCGTCCCAACAGGTCGCCGCAATGAACGACGCCGACCTGGTGGTGATCATCGGGCTCGGTCTCGAAGAAGGATTCGCTGCCGTCCTCGAAGGTGTAGTGGCGGATGGGGGCCGGGTCCTCGAGCTGGGGCCGATGCTGGACCCGATCCCGTTCGGGCTTGACGACCATGATGAGGACGGGGACCATGATGAGGACGGGGACCATGACCACTCAATCGATCCTCACGTCTGGATGGACCCGCTACGGATGGCGGAGGCGGCAGCCATCGTCGCTGCCGAGCTGAACGAGCTCGACCCCGGCACCGGTTGGACCGAGCGCGGGGCGGCCTATGCAGCCGAGCTCCAGGAGCTCCATTTCGAGATCGAGGAGGAGCTCTCCGTTATCGAACCGGCCGAGCGCCTCCTTGTCACCAATCACGAAGCACTCGGCTACTTTGCCGACAGGTACGACTTCGAGGTGGTCGGGACCGTAGTGCCTGGTGGGTCGACTTTGGGCGACCCGAGCTCGGAAGCCCTGGCCTCGCTGGTCGCCACGATGCGCGAACTCGGTGTCAGCGTCATCTTCGCCGAAACCACCCAACCGTCCGCCCTCGCCGATGCGGTTGCTCGCGAGCTCGGAGGAGAGGTTCAGGTGGTCGAGCTTTTCACGGGATCTCTGGGTGAGCCCGGGTCCGGCGCCGAAACACTGGTCGACATGTTTCGGACCAATGCGGGCAGAATCGCACAGGCGCTCGGGTCCTGAAGATAGATTGACTCGCTGTGGAGTGGATGACCGAACCGTTTGAGCTGGCCTTTCAGCAGAGAGCGCTGCTCGGTGGGAGCCTGGCAGCCATAGCCCTGGCCCTGGTCGGCACATGGGTGGTAATCAGGGGGATGAGCTTTCTCGGCGACGCTCTGGTCCACGGGGTGATTCCGGGAATCGCGCTGGCGATTCTGTTCGGCTTCAACCCGATGATCGGAGCCGCACTGGCAGCGGTCGTGATGCTCGCTGGCATCAACCTGGTCCATCGACAGACCGAGTTTCCTGAAGACACCGGGATCGGCCTGCTCTTTGTCGGCATGCTCGGTTTGGGGGTGATCCTCATCTCGCGAACTCCTTCGTTCTCGGGCGACCTCACTGCCATCCTGTTTGGTGATGTCCTCGGCGTTACCGGATCAGACATCGTCTTGTTGGGCATCGTCGCTGGGGCGACGGTGGTCGTCAGCACAGTCATGTACCGGCCATTCCTTGTGCTCTCGTTCAACGAGCAGAAAGCGAGGCTCCTCGGACTGCGCCCCCGGTTGGCTCATGTGGTGTTGCTCGGCCTGATTACAGTGGTGATCATCGGCTCCTTCCAGACGGTGGGAACGATGCTGGTCTTCGGTCTGCTCGTCGGTCCTGCGGCGACTGCGGCCCTCCTCGTGCGCCGGGTCCCCTCGATAATGCTCCTTGCCGCGTTGATCGGGGTTCTGTCGGTATTTGTCGGGTTGATCGTCAGTTATCACGCCGACACATCCGGCTCGGCCACCATGGCGGTCATGCCGATTGCCCTGTTCTTCGTAGTACTGGCGGTGCGCTCGATACGAACGGATAGACGCGTCGGGCAGGTGACAAGTTCTCCGGCGGCTCAGGAGACCGGTATCACTCCCTGATCCAGGGCGGGGTCGGCGCGTCGATCCTTGCCAGTGACGATGGGACCGGTCCGAATCTCTCGTCGTTGTGGTCCCTCCAGTCGCGCCATGCGTCCGTGATCTCGTCCTGGTCGCGGGCGAC
>JBBDMR010000101.1:0-38710 GCA_040878225.1 Acidimicrobiia bacterium | reverse complement strand
CTTGTCGACTCCGGTTGTGCCAGCCACATCTGCGCCCCCATGATCCCGCCGGTGTCCCTGGCGGTGGAGGGCTCGACCCCGAGCTCGGCGTGGGCCAGGCCGTGGCCGCTCGTCATCAGGTTCAGCTGTCCGGGGGCGATGAGTTGCTCGCTGCCCAGAGAATCCGAATGCAGGGCCGAACCGGCAAACAGCCAGGTCACAGTGGCCAAACCGATGTGAGGGTGGGGGCCGATCTCGAGGGGTGGAGGCTCATCGATGTCGTCGGGACTCATCAGGTCAACGAAGCACCATGGGCCAACGGCCCGCTTCTGCTTGGTGGGGAGCACCCGCACCACATGCATCTCGCCGACCTGTGCCGTCCTGCCCTCTTTGACCTCGATCGTTGACATGCCGAGGTCGGCCCCGTCAACTGTCTGCTCTTCGACCGGCCCGCTCATCAGAAGGTCATCCAGAAACCGTGATGCTTCCGGTCATGGTCGGGTGGATATTGCAGAAGTATGTGTAGGCGCCGGCATCGTCGAAGGTGAATTCGAACGATTCTCCCGGGGAGATTCCGCTCGAGTCGAAGAGGCCGTCGTTGGCGGTCCAGGTGTGGGTCGTGCTGTCGTTGTTGGTCACGGTGGCTGTCCCTCCCCGAGCCAGTGTGTCTGGCTCACTGAAGGCGAAACCGTCGATCGAGATGGTGACGCTGCCGGCCGCGTCCCCGGAGCCGGGGTCGGGATCGGGATCGGGATCATCGGATCCTCCACAGGCCACCAGCATCAGTCCGAGCAAGAGGACCATCGATTTGAATCGCGTGTTTGACTTTTTCATGTCCGGAACCCTACGCCTCTATCGCATCGTCGGCAGGGTATGTCCCCGTCGTGCTCAGCAGCCGTTTTTGATTGGGCGAGGGGAATCTGACACTGAACCGGGTATCACCGACGAATTCGATGGTTCTCGATTCCGCGTCGGCGAGAAGTGCCCGATGCTCCCGCGTCAGCTCCCGATGGAGGTCAAAAGCGATCTCCCCGTTGGCCCGCTGCGCCCACCCGCCGACAACCTGGCCGTCGGCCCAAATGGTCGGACCGGCGTTGCCATTGCGGTCGAATACATGCGCGGCGACATCTGTGGCCAGATACCAATCCCGCTCCTTCCACCCCATGGTGGTCGGGTCGAGGCCCGGGAGCAGCGCTATCCACGGCCCGGGATCGTTGACAGAATCATCAACATCACTGGCATTCATCCAACCCGTGGCACCCGACTCCAGGGCAACCTCAGCCGCCGAGATGTCAGCAAGGGCCCTTCGGGTCATGGTCAAGGTCCAGCCGGTCCACCACTTCAGATCGGTGAGCGTGCACGGACCGAACCGATCGAGCACCCGGACCAGAAGCTCGGCGGTCCCCTGCGCCGGTTCCTGGCCGGTGAGTGCGGGGAACCCCCATCTCCGCGCGGTATCCCAGATGTAGTTGGACGCGATCCAGGTGCCTCGCGGTCTGGTCCGTACGACGATCCCGTTCAAAGCAGCGAGCAGAAGCGCACGGCTGTGACCGGGAATCGTGGTCTCCTGGCGTGTTCCCAGGGCGACTTTCACCGGTTCCGCCAGGTCGGGCAATGCGAGTCCGATTTCTCTGGTCGAGGCGGGAGCGCTCGTGCTCAGGTAGTCGACGATACGCTCAGTGGCCATTTCCAACCACGCCCGAGGCCGGGAGATCGAGGGTGTGTCTTCCAGCCAGGCGAGAAATCGCCTCTCCTCGGCGTCGGCGATCTTCAAAGTGCACGACGCATGTGCCGCGCCAATCGTCTCCTTCCCCATGACCCAGAGCGTCCGGCGCATGGCGTGGTGGCGGAAGACCTTCCGTTCGCTGTACAACGCATGGTCTATGACGTCGATCGACGGGTTGTCGAGTCGGGCTGCAGCTGTGAGATAGACAGTCACCGGGTCCGATGAGTGCAGGGCGACCAGCGCGTCGACGACGGTGGGGAGGTCCGGGGTGCGCAATTCGGGTGAAAGTAGGTGTCTGTGCGCCAGTCGGCGGCGACGCTCGGCATTGGTGATCAGGGGAGGCGGCACCGGCTTCAAGTTAGTTCGCTGGTGGTGTGTCGGTTAAAAGGTTGTGCGTGTCGACGAGGGCCGGAGAGACGCCTGACTATTTGAGAGACACGCCACTAGGGACGAAAGCCCTCCGGGATAAGGCCCACTGGCGGTGGCACGCATGGCGTCACGTCGGGTAGTTTTTGTTGGATAAAGGAGTCTGCATGCAAATACGGAAGTTGATGACGGCCGACGTGACCACCATAAGGGAGTCGGCTTCGCTCAAAGACGCCGCCCACATCATGATCGAACGAAGGATAAGCGGTATTCCCGTGGTCGACGGCGATGGCCGCCTGGTCGGGATCGTCACCGAAGGAGACGTTCTGCATCAGGAGTCACTCCGCCAGCCCGCGACCACGCTCATGTCTTTCTTCAAGAGCGTCGAAGAGCGTGCGATCACTGTTGGGGAAGCCATGACCAAGAAGGTCAAGACCATAGGAGCCGAGGCCGACCACACCGAAGCGGCACGCCTCATGGAGTCGACTGGGGTGAAAAGGCTCCCAGTCGTCGAACCCGACGGGAGCGTGGTCGGGATCCTGAGCCGATCCGACATCCTCAAGGTCTTTGCTCGCGACGACACCGAGATCGAGAACGAGATCCGTACCGAGGTCATCGAGCGGATCCTCTGGCTCGAGCCTGCGGGACTCAGCGTCGAGGTCGCAGACGGCATCGTGACTCTCGAGGGCACCGTGCCGACCAGATCGGACGCCAGGATCCTCGAGGAGATGACCCGTCGGATCGATGGGGTGGTGGGTGTCAGCTCCGATCGTCTTCGCTTCGACGTCGACGACACCAAGCGGGCGGAGAAGCGCATTCCCGGCGACGCCCCTAGTGCTAACTGGTAGCTAGCCCGTTGCACAATGCATGTCATCCATCTTGACGACCATGCATCACCACTCTTCGGGATCTTTCTTATCTGACTCCGAGCGGGCGACATACGCCGCTGCTTCGCTGCGGTTACTCATGTCCATCTTGGTGAGCACCGAAGACACGTAGTTCTTCACTGTCTTCTCGGCGAGGAACATCTCTTCGGCGATCTGTTTATTGGTCAAGCCCCGGGCGATATGGCTGACGAGGGTGCGCTCCTGATCGGTCAACTTCGCGAGACGGGGGTCCTCGGTCTTGCCGGATCGCAATCTTTCGAAGAGCCGCTCCACCATCGACTCGTCGAGTAGGGACTCACCGGCGGCCACGCGCAGGATGTTGTCGACGAGCTCGGTTCCTTTCACCTTCTTGAGCACGTAGCCCGAGGCACCGGCCATGATCGACGCCATGAGCGCCTCTTCGTCTGCATATGAGGTGAGCATGAGGACACGGACATCGGGGAATCGTTCAAGGATCTCCCGGCAGGTCTCGATGCCGGACTGCTCGGGCATCCTCACGTCCATGACGACCACATCAGGCTCGTCGAGCCCCGTCCTGCGGAAGGCTTCCTCACCGGAACTGGCCTCTCCGACCACTTCTACTTCGGGATGGGTCTGCAACATCGATTTGAGCCCCTGGCGGACTACTTCATGGTCATCAACGATCAAAACTCTCGTGCTCACCGTATTGACAGTAATTGGCTCTCGATCCAACTACCGCGCACCAGCGTGATCCGGGACCATCTGGGTACGCTCTGCGTAATGGAAAGACAGATTCCTGTGACGAGGCTTACGAGTCTGACCGCAGCAGTTGCCTCACTGGTCGGTATGACAGATCTAGAAGATCTCCTCCGCCGGCTGGTTCAAACCGCGTGTGATACGACCGGGGCCAGATATGCAGCCCTTGGTGTCGTTGGAGAGCACAATACGCTCATCGAGTTCGTCCACGAGGGGATCGACCCGGAGACAGTGTCCCAGATCGGCCACCTGCCGAAAGGCCACGGGGTGCTGGGAACGTTGATCAAGGAGAGGGCAACGCTCCTCCTCGACCGGCTGTCCGACCATCCCGATTCCGTGGGGTTCCCCGAGCACCACCCGCCAATGGAGCGGTTCCTGGGGGTTCCGGTAGGAACGGGTGATAGGGCGGTGGGCAATCTCTATCTCACCGAGAAGGATGGAGGCTTCGACGCCGATGACCAACTCATCGTCGAGGCCCTTGCCGCGATCGCGGCAGTCGCTGTCGAGACCACCCGGCTCCGCGCCCGGGTTGGGGAGATGGCTGTCCTCGAAGACCGACAACGGATCGGGCGTGACCTTCACGACTCGATCATCCAGGACCTGTTCGGGACCGGCCTCCAGTTGCAAGGGCTCACCTCGGGGCCCATCGACCAGGCGACCAGGGTGGGCCTGCATGAAGCTGTTGCCCGGATCGACGAGACAATCGACTCACTCCGTGAGATTGTGGCCGACCTCGATCGGCCGGAGATGACAGGAGCCTTCGAAGACACGCTTCGCGCCCAGCTCTCCCGGCTGACGGCTCCCTACCAGGTGGCGGTCGGTGTTTCTGTTGAACCGGCGGGTCTGGAGCTCCCGGACCAGGCGATCGCTTCCGTTCAACCCATGATCACTGAGGCGGTGTCCAACGCACTGCGCCATTCAGGGTCAAAGGTGATCGACGTGAGGCTGGAGAGACTTGGCGGCCGTCTCGTGATATCGGTTGTCGATCAGGGATCCGGGTTTGATCCGGACCGGGTCAAAGCCGGGATGGGTTTGAAGAACCTGAGCCAGCGGGCCTCGGCCCTGGGTGGCCATGTCAATATCCGGTCGGTCGGCGGTGTGGGAACTGTCGTCGAGGTGCTTTTGCCTTATTCGGGATAAGAGACGACAGGGGCATTCTCAAGCGACCTGCCCACCCTCTCCAGCCAGTCTTCGATTGTCAGTCGTGCCACTCTCTCCAGCAGCAGATGGTCGAGCAGATCCCCGACCCAACCGAATGGTGGGTCATAAGAGGCCCGTACTCTCAGCGTCGAGTCGGATGATCCCGATCGCGAGGCCTCGAGGTCCCCTGTAAGGCTCGGAAAGAGCGCTCTTGCCCCGGTTGCGCGCCAGGTGAAGGGGAGGGCGATTCCGGAACGGGTGATCTTCGGGTGGCCGAATTTGAGCGCCACCTCTTTGGCCAGAGGTGTTTCCGGTCCCACCCGGCTCCGCAGATCCTCTCCCCGCCGATACACGACCTCACCGTAACCTTCGAGCGCTGTGAGCTTGTCGATCAGCTGGCGTTCCACCACTTCGATGGGGATCTCGACCACGATCTCATGCTCGACAAACATCAGCTGCCCGCGACTGCCCAGAGAAGGTCCTTGATGCTGACCATCCCGACCAGGGCCCCATTGTCGGTCACGGGGAGGTGGCGGTAGCCCGTCGCGTTCATCCATGCCACGGCTTCCGAAATCTCGGTGTCGATCTCGATGGTGTCCGGGGCTCCCGTCATGATGTCGCCTGCCGTGGCATCCTCCTCGGACCGGGCCACGGCATGGACGATGTCGCGGTCGGTTACAATTCCGATGAAATCCTCGTTTCTGTCGACCACGGCCACCGAGCCCACCCCTTCGGCCTCCATCAGCTTCGCCAAGTCGACCAGCTTCATATCCGGTGGCGCGGTCACGATGGCTCCAGCCACCAGTTCTGACATGTTCATGTCCCTACCTCCTAATTCGCGTTGTTTCTTTCACGATTACAAACGGCCGGGACGGCTCGGGATCGATATCCACGTCCCCGAAGTCCGGCCGGTTATCTCTTCGATGGAGATCGCAATGAATGTCGCGGGCTCGGCAATCGGAGATCTCTTTCCTCTCGAGAAAGGTGAGCCCAGCTCTTCCCGGTATTTCGAGAGGAGGGACGACACCACTTTCTGCGCAAAGAGGTTGTCACTGCGCTCGTGTGCTTCGCCACTGGCGATCACACATTCCCAGCCTCCGTCCGCCGTCGTCCGCATGACCTCGAAGGAGACCGCCGGGTTCGCCTTGATGGCCTCGACCCTGCGCCCGAGCCCGGTCCTGAAGCAGATCTCATTGTCGATGACCACATAGGAGACGGGCGAGACGTAGGGAACATCGCCGTCGATGACGGCCATATGCCCGACCTTGCTTTCTGTAAGCAAGTCGAGGGTCCTCTTCTCGCTCAGATTCTCCATGTGCCAAACGTACCCGAGCCACAACCCGATCAGTAGGGACCTTCGGACCTGCCCGACGGGACTTTTCGCACTTGGAGCTGAACGCGCTCCCAGGAATTGGTCCAAAAAAATAGGCCCGGCAGTGCCGGGCCTATTTTCATTGCGATTGTTCTTGGTTAGCGGGAGCGCTCGCGTGCGATGTTCACCGTGAGGCTACGACCATCGTGGTCCTTGCCGTTGAGGGCTTCGATCGCGGCGTTGGCGTCTTCGGCCGAAGCCATCTCGACGAAGCCGAAGCCCCGTGAGCGACCGGTTTCCCGGTCGGTGATGACCTGGGCGCTGGTTACCTGGCCGTACTGGCCGAACAGCGTCTCCAGATCGGAGTTGCTAACCGAGTATGTGAGATTCCCCACAAAAAGGTTGTTGGACATGGTGTGTTTCGCTCCTTCCAAAAAGCGTCGGATCTTCGAGGCTGACGCCTGGTCGGATCAATTTCACTATATCGGCTTTGGATTGGCCGATGTCCTAACCTTATACGGCATTTGGGGGAATGTTCCATCCAAATCGCCGTTTCGATAAGGTGAGCACATGGGAGACCCCGCTTGTTTCCTCGAATACACGTGTTTCGAGTGCGGCCTGATGCTCGAACCCGCCGACCGCGCCCGGACGAATTGCCCACGATGTGGAGCAGAGTTCGAGGTCGATGAAGTGGAGCTCTCCGCGAAGCCGGACCTGTGAAGGACGCCAGTGTCCGCCGGCTCTCTTCGCTGCACGCGGCGCTGTTCAGGTTGACCGGGGGACGACTCGGTAGCCGACTGGTAGATAACGACATGCTGCTGCTCACCACAGTAGGTGCGAGCACCGGTCAGGACCACACCGTTCCCCTCCTGTACTTCGAGCACGAGGGTGCCCTGGTAGTTGTCGCGTCATACGGTGGGCGGCCTGATCACCCCCAGTGGTACAAGAATCTTCTAGCCGATCCGCGGGCGCGGGCTCAGATTGGGAACGACTCGTTTCTGGTCGAGTCGCAAGTGGCCGCTCCGGAGGAGCGATCGATGCTGTGGACCCGGGTGGTCGATGCCTACGACGGCTACGAGGTGTACCAGTCGCGGACCGACCGGGTGATACCTCTGGTGTTGCTCCGCCGCCGCTGACACCAGGCTTAGCGAGCTCGGCGTGCCGAGCAGGCGTCGAAAAGACACCCGAGTGTCCGGAAGGGCCCGGCAGCGATTGTCTACGATTGCTCCGTGCCTGCAGTGAGAGTGACACAACTCGTAAAGGAATACGGGCCGTTGCGTGCCGTCGACGGCGTCGATCTGATGATCGAGCCCGGCGAGGTATTTGCACTTCTCGGACCAAACGGAGCGGGAAAGACCACCATCGTCGAGATCATGGAAGGACATCGGGAGCGAACCTCGGGCACAGTGGAAGTCCTCGGATTCGACCCGGCGACCGGCGGCCGTGCGTTCAGAGAGCAGATCGGCATCGTCCTCCAGGAGTCAGCGGTCGAACCGGAGTTGACCGTCTCTGAGGTAATCGATGTCTATGGAGACGTGTTTCCGAAGCGGAGGCCAACCGGCGAACTCATCGAGCTTGTCGGTCTCGAGGAGAAGGCCAACGCACGCGTCAAGACCTTGTCCGGCGGACAGCAGCGACGGTTAGAACTTGCACTCGGCCTCGTGGGCGACCCTGACTTGATTTTCCTGGACGAACCGACAACCGGCTTCGACCCTTCGGCAAGACGCCAGGCCTGGTCGATCGTCGAGAACCTGTCCAGCCTGGGCAAGACCATCCTCCTCACCACCCACTACATGGATGAGGCACAGCACCTGGCCGGCCGGATCGCCGTCATTGCGGCTGGATCGATTGTGGCCGAAGGTACGCCCGACACCCTCGGGGGACGCCAGAAGGCTGAGGCGACAATTCGCTTCGCCTTGCCTGACTCGATTCCAGTATCCGAGCTCCCTGTCGAGCCTGGTGCCAGCAGCGACGGGAAAGTCGTGTTCTCGACCCGAGAACCGACCAGACTTCTCAATCAGCTCACCTCGTGGGCTATCGGGCGCAGCCTGGAACTGGACTCCCTATCCGTGGAACGCCCGACTCCTGAAGACGTCTATCTGCAGCTCGTGGGAGATGAGACCGATGTCTGAGCGGCCCGGCACCCTCAAACTCATCTGGCAGCAGACCCGCTACCAGAACAAGATCTTCTGGCGCACCCCGGTTGCCGCCTTCTTCACCCTGGTGTTTCCGCTGATGTTTCTCGTGCTGTTCGCTGCAATATTCGGTAACGAGGTAATCGAGGGCCTGGGGGTGACGACAGCGCAGTTCTTCGCACCCGGACTGGCGGTGTTCGCAGCCGCTTCGGCTTCGTACACAAACCTGGCTATCGGCACCGCGATCTCGCGCGACAACGGGATCCTGAAACGGGTGCGCGGCACGCCACTACCTCCGTGGATCTACATTGCCGGCCGCGTGGTCTCAGCCGTGTATCTGGCTGCCCTCGCGGTGGTGATCATGATGGGAGTTGCGGTCGCGTTCTACGGTGTCTCGGTCTATACGCGCACAATTCCTGCGGTGATTGTGACATTCCTGGTCGGTGTGGGCTGCTTCGCCGCCCTCGGCATGCTGGTCGCAGCTCTCGCTCCTAATGGCGACTCCACCCCTGCAATCACCAACGCCACGATCCTCCCCATCGCTTTTGTGTCCGACATCTTCATCCCCACCGAAAACCCCCCGGCATGGATGGAGTTCATCGGCAACTTCTTTCCTCTGAAGCATTTTGGTGACGCATTCCGAGCCGCGTTCGACCCTACCCTCACCGGCGCCCAGTTCCACTGGGACAGCATCGGTTACATGGCGTTATGGGGCGTGGTCGCGGTGATACTCGCCACAAGGTTCTTCAAATGGGAGCCGTCCAAGGGCTCGGGCAAACAGCGCCGGAAGAGAACGAAGGCCGGAACCCAGCCCGGTTGAGGCGGGCTACCTCTCCTCCAACCGACCGAGAAGGTTGCTCACCGAGTCCATGCTGATCCCCCCTTCCGGGACCATCCCGGCCGGAGTGAGCCTGTCAATGACCTTGGGCAGGGCCATTGAGATTTTGGCTGCCGCCTCCTTCCGGTCGATCCCGAGCTTCTCGGCAACTCCGGTGATGGCATCGCTGCCTAGGGCTTGTTCGATCCTGCTCGCTCCGACGGGCGAATTCTCTCCGGTTCCGATCCAGCTCTCGAGCTGGCCGGACAACTCGCTGCCCCTCAGCTTTGCCATCAGAGCATCGATTCCGCCGAATTGATCGATAAGTGCCTGCACGACTTCAGCGATCCCGCCCTTCTTACCTCCTCCCAGCAGGCCACTCAGCCGGTTGAGAATTCCCATTTTCAGATCCTTTCGCAGGTGTTGGTTGGAACTTAGCGCTTACCTATCGTGCAGGCGGAGGGAGGCGTCGCCAGGAGCGCGGCAGCCGATTCCAAGCAAGTGATTGATTGCCATCGTCGGTCCGGACCAGGTTTGTATAGTTCCCGATATGAAACGAGTACTCGGCATTCTCGTCACCGCCCTCGGCATCTGGGTGGCCGTGGCAATCGTTCCCGGCCTCGATTTCAACGGAGAATGGTGGCAATTTCTCATCCTCGCACTGATCCTTTCAGTCGTCAACGCAGTGGTCAAGCCGGTCGTCAAGTTGCTCAGCCTTCCGGCGGTTCTATTGACGCTCGGGTTGTTCCTCCTTGTGATCAATGCGCTGATGCTCTCTCTGACCGTGTGGTTGGCCGACCCTGCACGGCTCGACCTCGGGCTCACGTCGGATGGATTCTTCTGGTCGACCTTTCTCGGCGCCCTGGTAATCAGCATTGTCCAATCTGTTGTGAACCTGTTCATCGACGCTGACTGAGGCACTCGACCTACACTGATCCCAGGGACCTATGGATATAGGCCCCGGATTCGATCAGAGTGGTGGAAGTTGAT
Organism: Acidimicrobiia bacterium; assembly: GCA_040878225.1. Taxonomy (GTDB): domain Bacteria; phylum Actinomycetota; class Acidimicrobiia; order Spongiisociales; family ZC4RG35; genus MA-ANB-1. The sequence continues at coordinate 28,641 of JBBDMR010000101.1, read as the reverse complement.
CATCCTGGGAGGGACCCTTTCATGCTGGAGAAGATTCTCAAGGAGCTGCCGCGTCGCGCCTGTGAGCACGAAAACGTGATAACGACGCGAAACTATGGCCTTGAGCGACAAGTGTGTGAATCGTGCGGTCACGTGACCGTTCTACTTTTCGAAACGTCGGAAGAAGAGGCCCAGCTGGAAGACGATGACGAACTGGAGGGCGCTGTCCACCACCCCAGGCCCGGTCTCGCCAACGCCACAACGGCTGAAGCGCGCGCCAACAACGCTGAATAGGTCGGGTTGGCCAGACCCTCCCTTCGCGGCGCTTACGTCGCGGCTACCGGTCCGACAGGTCGGGGAGAACAGCCAGCGGCACATTGCCCTGCCCGAGGAAGGTCTCGTGGAAGTGCGCCATTGCCTCGGGATCATCAATCGATATCCCGTTGGTGTCTCGCAAGTCGAGGATGGCGAGCATCCCCACCATGTAGGCGGTCGCCTGTCCCGGATAGAGGGCATATCGTTCGACTTCGTGGTTGAGATGGTCCCCTTCCATGACTCCGGTCATTGTCGCAACCGCCTCGTCCCTGGTCCATCGGTAATGGTGGATCCCCGTATCGACGATCAATCGGGCTGCTCTCAGTAGCTCGTAGTCGAGCCGACCGAAATCGCTGAGTGGGTCGGCCGCGTACACGCCGATCTCGGCGGCGAGTCGCTCTGCGTATAGCGCCCAACCTTCGACGTGGCCCGTACTGGTGAGGAAGCGCTGCGGCGATGCCAACTCCGACTCCTGGGCTGTGGCAATCTGGAAGTGGTGGCCTGGGACCGCCTCGTGATAGGCGAGTGAGGCCATGGTGTACCTCGGGACCTGCTGGCCGCCCGTCCCTGCGTGGAACTGCCCCGGTCGGCTCCCGTCCGATGCCGGTACCAGATAGAAGGCGACCGTGCCGGGGTCATTGACGATCTCCAACGGAGTGCTCGGGACCGTGTTGAAGTAGGGACCGAACCAATCCGACGCATTGTCGATGATGCCTGCGTAGGCGTCGACCACATCCTCACCGGACACGAAGCCGCCACGGTTCGCGGCGAGATCGCGGAACCCGGCGACGCTCATCTCACCCAAGCCCGAGGCCACAGCAAGTTCGTACATCTCCGTTTTGATTCGATCAGCCTCACGAAGGCCGATCTGGTGGATCTCCTCAGGTGATAGGTCAGTCGAGGTGTGTCGGCTGAGGAGGTGCCGGTAGTAGCTGTCTCCACCGGGGAGGTCGGCCAGGCTGATGCTGGTGTGGCGCTGGCCGATTCCGCGAAGGTGATCGATCAGTCTCTGCCATGCCGGAATGAAGCTCGTGGCAAGTTCGGAGCGGGCTCGCTCGACGTATCCGCTGGCAGTCTCCACTTCGAGATCGGTATCAAGGATCCTGTCTTCGAAGGCGGCGAGGAGGGCAGTGCGGTCCGGGTCGCCCCCCGAAATGTCATCGTCAAGCTGTCGGATAGTGATGTCGATCAGGTAGCCCGCGGGGACGGCCCCGGCATCTTCGGCTTGCTCCATCCACGAGATCACCTGGTCAACCTGTGCCGGGACAGCCGCCAGCCTCGCGAGATACGACTCGATCTCGACCGGTCCGGTCAGAGGATGCACCGTCATGAACAGGCTGATCAAATCCTCGTTGTAACTGTTGATCAAGAAGTGGACCGGCCATTCCAGCAGCCGGAACTCGTGCGCTTCGATCGCGGTCTCCAGGTGCCATTCGAAGGTGCGGTAGGTGACCCGCTGGTCTGAAGTGAGGGTTTCCGGGTCGTAGCCGCGGAGCCGGGACAGCAACGATTCTGCGACCGCCGTGGTGGCGAGTGTGTACTCAGGCGAGAGGTCGTCGAGTTGGTCGGGGCGGGTCCGGTACACGGCATCCAGCCCGAGGACTGTTACCAACTGGGGTCGGCGTCTCGTCAACTCTTGGAACGAGTTCTCTACGAATTCATCGAACGATTCTGGCCCCGACGGTCCCGTGCTCGGGGTGGGAGTGGCCGCGACAGTGGTGGTGCCGGGTTCGCCCGTGCTCACCGTCGCCCCCGGGCTTGGCGTGCAAGCCGCCCCGAGGATTGCAAGGGCAAACATCACTGCGGGTCCCGGGAGCTTGGTCATCACAGAGACATGTCGCCACGGGCCAGAACCATGTCCTGCCCCGGACCCCAGAGGAGACACGTTAGATTCAGGCCCATGGATCGGGAAAGAGAACAGCATCGCATAGCTCGAACCCTGTTTGCCTCCCTGGTGATCGTGTTCGGTCTCCAGTCGATGCGCTTTCTCTTCGGGTCTTTGAGCTGGTACCTGCGGGACACCCTCGGGATCGGGGTGCTCGACCTGATCCCGATTGCTTTCGCACCTTTCCTTCTCGCAGGACTGGTCCCCTTGCTGGTGAAGTGGATCCCGTTTCAGCGGGTGCTGCTCTCCGCCACTTTGCTGCTGGCGGTCGCCCGGCTGGTCAATCAGATAGCCGCCGACCCGTTGGTCGACTTCTGGGCGTCGTCGGTGGCAACTCTTGCGTTCGTCGGGCTGCTACCGCTGCTGTTCGGACTCGGACGTTCGGCAATGGTGGGTGGTGTCCTCATCGGGCTCGCAATCGATTCGGCGATCAAGGGCCTGGGTCTGAGTCTCGATCTTGCCTATCAGCCTGGTTGGAGGCCGGTCGTTGCGGTATCGGCACTCGGTCTCGGCATCGCCTGGGCGTACAACAACACGGGAGCCCTGGAGAAGACCGGTGCGGGCCCCGTCGCCTCTATCTCCCTCCTCGGGTTCGCCCCGTTCCTGTTCATCCAGATGCTCCTCCTGCAGTCCCAGGGTTGGACTTCGGCGGTCACCGGAGTATCGGGCCCGACTGCCCAGTTGCGTATCGCAATCCTCAATGTCATAGCGGTCTATCTCGCCTACCGGCTTGCCGGCAATCGCAGGATATTTGCTCTCTGCCTGGGCTTGGTATTCATTGCAGTGCTTGCTGCCGAAGGAGATGCCACCGTCTACAACATTCTCAGTCTTCTTGCCGTCCCGGCAGGGGGAGTGGTCTGGGCAGGTCTTGTACCTGAGCCGGATGGTGCCCGAACGGGCGCATCTTCCTTCTACTTGATTGCCGGAGCGTCGCTCTTTCTCGCCTTCGGCCTCGCCTACTACGTGCCCCTCGATATGAATCTCGGCTTCGACGCACCTGCTGTTCGAATCGCAGCGGCAGTGTTACTTGGGGCACTCGGTGCCGTAGCCATGACCCGTCACCACGCTGACTTCCTGGAAGGACAATCCGACTGGGTCTTCGCAGCTGGTGCGGCCCTGCTCCCGGTGCTGGCCTTCTTCACCGCCCTCGGGGTGGATACCGTGTCAGCCGACGGAGTTGAGGAGCCGATCCGGTTCGTCTCGTACAACGTTCACTCGGCGTTCGACATCGAGGGCAACCTCGACGTCGCTGCAATCGCCGAAGTGATTGCTGACACCAGGGCTGACGTCGTCGGCCTTCAGGAGGTTCCGCGCGGGCAGCTTCTGAGCGCCAACACCGACCTTCTGACGCTTCTCCAGCTCGAATTGGGCTTCGAGCATGTTGCCTTCTTCGGAACGACCGATCCGGTGTGGGGAAACGCGATCTTCAGTCGGTACCCGATCATCGACGTTGGCACCGACTACCTGCCGAGAGTCGGTACGCCGATGCGGCGCGGCTACCTCGGCGCGCTCCTGGCGGTCGGCGACAGCGAGATCCTCGTCATCAGCACCCACCTCCAGCACGTCAACGACTCCGACGTCCACGACGAAGACCCCGAAGCTGACCTTCTGCCGGTTCACACCGAACAGATCAACGCGATCCTCGACCAGTGGGGGGGCCAGACCCCGGCAGTGTTGTTGGGCGACTTCAACGCAAGACCGGATTGGGCTCAGATCGCCATGATCGCCTCAGCCGGATGGGTGGACACGTGGGCAGAAGCAGGTTCGGGCGATGGGTTCACATCCAGTGCCGCCGACCCCCGCTATCGGATCGACTACATATTCCACACCGGCGACTTGACCCCGTCTGATGTCGGGGTGATCCAGTCGACGGCATCGGACCACTTCGCGGTTGTGGCCGACCTCAACTTCGAATGAGCGAGAGCGCCGAGCAGGGTGGGGAGAACCTTGATCTCGAGCGGGTTGCAATGTCGCTCAGGGAACGTCGGAAGCGCCTCTCCGACGAACTGGCGCGCCTGACAGAACCGCCGGAGCAGGGTGCCGGTATCGGTTTCGGAAAGCGAGTTGGTGACGGGACTTCGGAGGCCGTAGAGCGAATCAGCACAACAGCCACGGCGAGGTCGATAGCCGCCTCGATCCGTGAGATCGACCTCGCTCTGGAGCGGTTCGAGAACGGGGGATACGGTGTTTGTGAGGTCTGTGGTGGGCTGATTCCTGCCGAGCGGCTGGAAGCCCTCCCGGCGACATCGACCTGTATGAAGTGCGCCACGGCCGGCTAGTGACAGGGCACCAGGGCACCAGATCAGCTGTCGAGCTTTCTGTAGCTGCCTCTGAAATGGACCAAGGGCTCGACGAGATCGGCATGAGAAGTCTCATCGATTCTGCCGACCAGGACTCCTGACCACCCAACCTCCTCGATGGTCTGGAGCGAGCAGAAGGCGCGGTCGGGCATCGCAGACAATGTCGGCCCCCACGCCGACGGTTTCCATTCTGCGCTGGCGAACATCCCTCCGGGGCTTGGCCTCAGACCGGCGAAGACCTCGGCTATCCCATCGTGACCCTGTCGACAGATATGGACCACGAACCTCCCCGTTTTCTGCACGACATCGAAGAGGTCCGAGTTGGGCCCGACCGCGGCATAGAGAAGCGGTGGGGTGCCATCGATGGCAAAGAGCGACGAAACCGTCAGACCGGTCTGCGTCCGATCGTCCCCCGAGGTCATGATCGTGACCGGGGAGACCAGGCGGCCTCTGAACCTGCGCAACCGATCGTCACCTTCGGGGGAGAAGGGGTTGTCGCCGTGGATCACAAGGTCGATTGTGGCACGGTATACGCAACGACCGACACTAGCTTTGCGTTAGGCAACAGAAGGAGAAAGAATGGCTTTGGATAGCACCGGATCAGCCCACTGGGAGGGCGACCTGATGTCCGGAAGCGGTGTGGCAAAACTCGACTCATCCGGCGCGGCAGGCCCGCTACCGATCAACTGGAAAGCCCGGGCCGAGGAGCACGGCGGAATCACCAGTCCCGAGGAGTTGATCGCAGCTGCACACGCATCCTGTTACAGCATGGCCTTCTCCAACATGCTCGCCAAGGCCGGGACCCCGTCAGAGTCGCTCGACACGTCGGCCACGGCCACCTTTGTCCCCGGCGAAGGCATCACGGGCATCACCCTCACCGTCAAGGGGGTTGTCCCTGGCATCAGTGAGGAAGACTTCCAGTCGACAGCCGAGAATGCCAAGGAGAACTGCCCAGTTTCCAAGGCCCTCGCCGGCAACGTCCCGATAACGCTGGACGCCTTTCTCGCCTGAGGCGTAGGAAAGAGACCGCCGGATGCGTCTCGGGGTAGCCGCGGCCGTTGTCGATGGACGCCTTGTCCCGGGCGACGTCGAGGTGGAGGGGCCATCGGTCGTGGCTGTCGGGCTTGGTGGGGCAGGAAGTGGAGTCGCCCTGCCTGGATTCATCGACATCCACACTCATGGCTACGCCGGCGTCGACTTTGCACACGCGAGCCCCGACGAGATGCGAACCGCATCCGCTTCTCTGACCGCCACTGGTGTGACCGGGTTCCAGCCAACTCTCCTCACCCTCGCCGAAAGCGATTTCCGGGATGCCTTGCAGTCCCACGCTGCCGCCCACTACGAAGGTGCCACCTTTCTGGGCACGCACCTGGAGGGCCCCTTCCTGTCGCCGGAGTATCCGGGGGCCCATGACCCCGACCTGCTGCGCAATCCCGATCTCGACTTTTGCCGCCGTTTGGTCGACTCGGGCCAGGTGGGCCAGATGACACTTGCCCCCGAATTGCCCGGCGCATTCGAGCTGATCGACCTGTTGGGCCAAACGGGATCGGCCATCGCCGTTGGCCACTCCAACGCTGATGCAGCTGTGGCCCATCGAGCCTTCGACTCGGGAGCCCGGATCCTGACCCACGTGTTCAATGCCTCCCGTCCTTTCTCCCATCGAGATCCAGGGGTGGGGGGTGTGGCGCTGACCCGGCCCGATGTTTTCATCTCTGCCGTGGTCGACAACGTACATCTGAGCAGGGAGGCAACCCTGCTGGCCATGAGTGTTGGAGCCGATCGATTCCTTGTCGTGACCGACGCGATGTCGGGAACAGGCCAAGGTGACGGCACGTACCGGCTCGGGAACAGGGAGGTCACGGTGCACGGGGGAGAGGCGCGCCTCGCCGACGGCACGATCGCCTCGAGTGTGCTGACAATGGACGCTGCGTTGCGCAACCTCGTCGAACTGGGATGGGACCTCCCGCGGGCATCTGCAGCTCTGGCGACCACACCGGGCAGGGCGATTGGCCGGTCCGACATGGGCGCGATCAGTGTGGGAAGCCGCGCCGATATCGTCGTTGTCGACGACGAGCTGGGCGTCCGGGCGACTTTTGTCTCCGGGGAAGAGAAATATCGCCGGTAGGGGTCCTCAGGCAGGGACCAGGCGACGTCCCCAGCCGTGAAATGGGGGCTGGATACCGGTCCCATCCCTGATACAGCACCTCCTCAGGTCGCGTCACTCCTGTGTCGATAACCACAGGTCGTGATGACTCTCAAAGAAACACCGGTCGAGTCTGACCAGATGCCGGCCCCGCCGGGCCCAGTGTCGGGGACATCGAAGCGCAGCCATCTCCAAAGTGACATCGTCGGCGGCGTTCTTACGGTCACATTTCTTGTTCTCATGGCCATTCTCGTGTTGGGCTTCATCTGGCAGCGGGAGGTGTTTCAGGCCGCGGCCCTGGAGCGGGTGACCGGGGTGGCGGCGGCGCAGACAGAGCGGGTCGAAGCGTATGTGGCCGAAGGCATGAACCATGCCGAGATGCTCGCGGCCCGGAGTCAAATACTCCGCGGGCTCCCCGGCGGGGAAGGTGGCAGTGGCCCTGCTGCCGTCCAGAGGGCAATCGATGAATACGTCGCCATCGCTCACGACGTCTCCTGGGTGTCGGTGTACTCGGCCGACCTGGAGCTGGTGGCGAGCACTGACCCATCTCCGGTCCCTGTCAACGCCGACTACCTCGCCCGCGGACTCAGGGGGACGGTTGCCGGCAACGTGATTGCCGGAGATGGTGAGAACCTGCACCTCGTCGGTTCGGGTGTCGGTGATCCTGCTCATCCTCGTGGCGTTGTGCTCGTCGCCCAATCGATGGCGCGCCTCAATGAGATGACTCGTGACTTCAGAGGGTTGGGCGAAACCGGGGAGACAACCCTTGCCCGGGCTGTAGAAGGTGGTGTCGAGTTCTTGACTCCGCTCCGATTCGACTCCGATGCTGCACTCTCGCTGGTTGTCCCGGATTCGGCCGTGGACGTGTCAGTCATCCGCATTCTCAACGATGGCTCGCTTCTAGCGGATGATGGTGTCGATTACAGGGGCGTGCCTGTGGTGGCGGCCGGATCGTTGCTCGAAGGGGTGAATTGGATCATATCCGTCGAACTCGACCGGGCGGAGGCAATGGAGCCGCTCGACAACCTCGTGCGTGCCGGGCTCGCTGCCCTTATCTTCGGGTCAGTGGTGGCCGGCGCCCTGGCATGGAAGCTATCCCAGCAGATCCGCCTGCCAATTCTCAAGATCAAGAATGCGGCTCTGGCGATTGCCAGGGGGGACCGGCACACGGTGGTTCCCAACAATCGTGTCGACGAGATCGGGGAACTCGTCGACGCCTTCAACATGATGACGGCCGAGTTGGACAGCATGACTGGAAGCCTCGAAGAGAAGGTGGAAGAGCGCACCGCCCAGCTCGAGCAGAAGAACAGCGAGCTGCGCGAGATGATGGCGGCCAAGGAGACGTTTTTGGCGGGCGTATCCCACGAGGTCCGGGGCCCACTTACAGCCATGATGGGTTTCATCGAGCTGGCCAGAGATGATTCGATAGCCATGACCGAGGAGAGCGGGCCGATGCTCCAGGCGGCGATGCAGCAGGCCGACGAGGTGCTGATCCTGATCGAAGACCTCCTCGCTGCAGCTCGCGCCGAATCGGGGACTCTGAAGGTGGCAAAAGTCAGGGTCAATCTCCAGGCCCAGATCGCTTAGGTAAAAGAGGGACTCTCTCCAGACCAACACGATGCCCTCGATGCTCACCTGACAGAAGCGGTGGCCTTGGGAGACCCGGCCCGGATCCGCCAGATCGTGCGGAATCTGGTCAGCAATGCGTTCCGATATGGCGGCGACAGGGTCCGAATCCGCACCTACAGCGACGCCGCGGGCGTAGTTCTCGTTGTGGAGGATGATGGTGCTGGGATTCCAGCGGCAGACCGGGGACAAATATTCGAGCCATTTGTGCAGTCTGCTTCTCGTCGTGAGGTGGCCGATTCAGTTGGGATCGGGCTCCACGTGTCACGGCAACTGGCAGAGTTGATGTCCGGAGAGCTCGACTACCGGTTCGAGGACGGTTGGAGCATGTTCGCCCTCACCCTTCCCCGGTTTGTCGAAGACTGAGCGGGACCGGTCACAACCACGCGAGGGGCACCTGTACGGGTCTATAGTGCTCGATGTCCCTTACGCAACTGCGACGGCCTACAGTAAGGGGTGAAATGGATTTTTCACATTACAGCGACGAGCCAGTCCAGCTTGCGGTCGACCTGGTCAATTCTCTCGACCCGATCAGCGGGAAGGAGAAACTGGAGACTCCCGAGGACATCTCCGCTCTGGTCGGCGATCGCACAGCCGGGTGGGAGGGAGCCGAACTCTCTCCCACGGAGAGAGACCTCAAGGAGATTCGATCGGTACGCAAACAACTCCGTGCGGTCTTTGACGCTGCTGACGAGACCGAGGCGGCCGGCATTCTCAACGGCCTTCTCGGGGAGGTTGGTGCGATGCCACGGATCAGTGTCCACGCCATCGGCCCCCACCTCCACTTCGAGGCAATGGGGGAGAGTGTTGCCCGCTGGTTGGGCGCAGTGACCGCCATGGGCCTGACCACGGCCCTCATCGAAGGGGGGTTCGAGCGGTTCGGTACCTGCGACTCGAAGACCTGCGCCGATGCCTACGTTGACACCTCTCGCAACCGATCGCGGCGCAACTGCTCGGAGAAGTGCACCACCCGGGAAAACGTCGCGGCGTACCGGTCGCGTCTCAAAAATTGATCAGCGCGCGCCGGCGGGTGTGAAAGTTCTACGCATGACACGGACCGGCCTGGTGATCGTTGCGGCGGTGCTTCTCGTCGTGGCTTGTGATGCCGCCACCGCACCTCTATCTACGATTCAGACACCCGACTCGTCCGTGACCAGTGAGAACTCGTCCACCCCACGCTCGACGACGTCCACGCTCGCTGCGACCACGACGACCCAGACTCCATCAACGACGGTCGACCCGCGCGGCTGGCTGGTCATCCACGGCACAGGAGACGTAAATCTCGATGGTGACGTGATCGGTGCCCTGCGCACCAACGGCTACGGCCATGCATGGTCGGGTCTGGGCGGTCTCTTCGGCGCCGACGACCTGACAGTCATCAACCTCGAGTGCTCACCCTCGCCGGACGGCCCTCCCGAGCCGAAGGAATTCGTGTTCGGCTGCGACACCGACGCATACCCGGCTGCCATCGAGGCGGGAATCGATGTGGTCAACCTCGGGAACAATCATGGACAGGATCACGGAAAGGCAGCGATGCTGGAGGGCAGGCGTCTTCTCGAAGACCTCGGTCTGAACCCCGTCGGGGCGGGACGCAATGAGGCCGAGGCCGGCAAGCCGGCATTCTTCGACCTCAACGGTTGGCGGGTTGCCGTCATCGGATTTGGGGGTGTCTTCCCGCACGAGGGATGGTTCGCCACCTCCACGAGGCCAGGAATGCGTGATGGCGACACCATCGATCGCATGGTTACCGCCGTTGAGACCGCCGACCGTTTTGCTGACATCGTGATCGTCACCATCCATTGGGGTGTCGAACTCGATGAAGAGCCCCGTGCCGAGGACCGCGAGCGGGCGGAGGCGATGATTGCGGCGGGAGCGGATGCGATATTCGGTCATCATTCTCACCGGCTCCAGCCGCTCGAATTCGTCCAGGGCCGTCCCGTGGCGTGGTCGTTGGGCAACTTCGTCTGGCCCAACCTCTCGCTTGCCGGCTCGACCACAGCAGTGGCCCGTGTCGTGGTCTCTCCTCAGGGTGTGATCGATGCCTGTCTCATCCCGGCCTTCATCGAGTCGTCCGGCCATCCGGTGCTCACAGGAGAGCCTGAGTGCGGCCCGGATGCAGGCTCGTGATTGGTTAACTGCAGGAGACCTTTGACGTTCAATACCCCTCGGCGGGCTCCCAGAGCTCAATCTTGTTGCCCTCTGGATCCCAACAATGGGCGAATCGGCCGTTGGCGTCTTCGAATCGCTTATCGGCCACCTGGACTCCGGCAGCTTCCAGCTTCTCGACGAGACCGTCGAGGTCGTCGACGCGGTAGTTGATCATCCATTGGGCGTCCGGGCCACCGAAGTAATCGGCATCGCCATCGAAGGCGGACCAGACGGTCGAGCCCGAATGGCTGCCGCCCCAGTTGAGGATCACGTATCCGTCGGCGTCGGGTTCCAAACCCAGGTTGTCGACATACCAGTCCTGTAACGCCTCGGCATTCTTGGAACGGAGGAACACTCCGCCGATGCCGGTCGCTCTCGCCACTACTTCTGTCCTTGTCGGAGGAGCCGAAGAATAGCTACTCCGGTAGATCGCTACTTGGTGAACACGTGGGTGGTCCACACCCCGCCGGCGGAGTCGACCCACACTCCGACCCCGAGGTGGGTGAAGTCGCCGAGCATGTTGGAGTTGTGTCCTGCGCTGGCGGCCAATCCCCCGAATATCGAGGACGCCGATCCTCCTACTGCGACGTTTTCGCCTACCGAGCTCCACGGCGGCAGGAACCTGCCGAGGCTGCTGTGGGAAAGAGCCCCGTTGGCTGCCATCTGCTGTGACCACGCTCGTGCTTCGGCGTCGAGGCCCGAGTCGCGGGACAGTGCTGCGAGGCCGTTGGCGTTCCGGTGGGAGTTGATCAATGACGTAAAGGAGCTCTCATATCCCGCGTTGAATCCGCCTGACGGCGGGGCGGTGGTTGTCACCGGGGCGAGCGTGGTGCTGGTCGCCGGAGGCGCGGTGGTCGTGGAGCTTTCCTCGGTGACGACTACCGATGTCGAGGTCGTTTGAGCAGCATGTGCCTGAGCGGGCTCGGCCTTGGCGTGAACAGTGGTCGGACTCTCGTCCGGAAGAAGGTCATGAATATCGGTTGGCTCAAGGGCCGTCGTCGGAGCGACCGAGAAAGACCGGGAGAGGACCTCGGGGCTCCGTATCAGCTCAGACTCATCCTGGGCGGCCAGCGCGAGGACCGCGGCGGTGAGGACTGCAATTGCTATTCCGGCTGCGAGGCGTGAGGTCATTCGTTTCTCGGTCGGGGTCGGCAAGGCTAACGGACTCCCGAGATATGGCAACCCCAAGTCTCGTGGGTGCCGCAATACTGCTGTCATGAGCCTCGATGAGTACCGCGCCACCAACCGCGACAACTGGGATAGTCGGGTCGATATCCACTACGGCTCCGAGACCTACGGCGTTCAGCGATTCGTATCCGATCCAGACCATCTCTCCGATGTGGTTGCCTTCGACCGGAACAACCTGGGCGACGTGACTGGAAAGAGCCTGCTCCATCTCCAGTGCCATATCGGGACCGACACCATCTCCTGGGGCCGACTCGGCGCCGTTGTGACCGGTGTCGACTTCTCGGAGAAGGCAGTTGCTGCGGCCGAGCGGCTAAGTGCCGACTCGGGGACCCCCGCCCGGTTCCTCGTCTCCGAGCTGTACGACACCCCCAATACTCTCCAGGAGAGGTTCGACGTGGTGTACACCGGCGTGGGCGCGATCAATTGGCTCCCCGATATCAGAGGATGGGCCGAAGTGGTGGCGGCAATGCTCGAGACCGGAGGGACTTTCTACATGCGCGAGGGCCATCCTCTTATGTGGGCGCTCGACTGGAAGGACCCGGAAAAAAAGCTCAGCATCGTCTACCCGTACTTCGAAGATGGGCCCAACGTGTTCGAGGAGGACACGACATACGCAGGTGACGGAGTGGTGACAAGTCCCAAGACATACGACTGGAACCACGGACTCGGAGAGACGCTCACCGCCCTCATCGAGGCCGGGTTGCGCATCGACCGTGTCGACGAATACGAATTCTGCGAGTGGCAGGCCATGGAGGAAATGGTCCTCGACGAAGAAAGGCACTGGCGCCTCCCTCCGGGCCGTCCCCGGATCCCCCTCATGTGGTCGGTGCTGGCTACGAGGATCTGATCGAACGAGGGCCCCGGTTTTTTTTTCGGCTGGGATGAAAATCGGGCTACAGATCGTCGATCCGCTGCTCGATATACCTTCTAGTAAGAGAGTTCCTCCTGCGAAAGGCTCCGGTTGATCCCGGGGCCTTTCGTGTTTGATCCCTATCCGGTGATCTTGGACACGATCTCGGCAACCGGGTAGGTCAGCGCCGTGGTGGTATCGGGGACATCAAGGGGTACCCATGACCCACCGGACACCCGCCATCGCGCCGTCCAGTTATATGAAACTTCGAGTGTGTATCCGGGATCGTGTTTCACCTCGTAGATGTGGAGAGCGATACCGTCGGGATAGCCAGCCAGCGCCGAACCGTCTGCGGGGTACGAGTCGACGACGCCGTCACCCCATGCCACCACGACACCGGCCACCTCGATCTCGAGTTCGAGACTCAACCCGCCCGCCACGAGGCTGGCCGTGTGGTCGTCAGGGATCGCGATGCCGGCATGGGTCTCCAGACCGGTCACGCCGTTGCCGGTGGGTGGGCTCAGGTCTGGTTCCGGAGGGGGATGGATGTATTCGGTCACATAATCCCACACGGCGCCTGACGGGTCTGATGCCGGACTCGGCTCAGAGGTGCACCGGGGGATGCGATCGGTTGCATATGCGATCCCACCGGGTACGGACGGATCGGGGTCCCAGCCCAGGATTGCGTCACCGTTGACGAAGAGATTCAGGTGGACCCAGTTGGTCGACGCCGAGGTGAGATACCAGCAGTCACCGAGAAGATCGGTCCCCACCGCAGGGGAGAGCACCGCGGGAACCTGACTATCCCCGGCGTAGTCGACAATCTCCCCACCCGAAAGCCGGCAACGGGTGATTGTCTCGAGCTTCAGCGTGACCGGATTTAGCTGCTCGGTTACCCAACATGCCGCGAAGTTGTCAGCGGTAGCCGGAGTAGACAGCAGACCTAGACAAATAGTCAGGAGAGCGGTTCTAATTGCGCGTCGCAATCCTGCCCCCAAAGGTCTTCGGCATGTGTCCACGAAGCCGCGAACTTCCACTCACCATCTACTTGGCGAAGAACTTCCACAGATCTCGAGGTTGCCCTTTCGCCGCGGAATTCGGACACATCAATTGTCGAGATCACCGCTAGACAATCTGAGTCAGCGCGGAGAATCTCAGTCTCGGACATTTCAATGCCTTCTGGAGTTGGAGCCGCCACGAATGTGGCGACATCGAACGCAGCGATCGCCGCGTCCAGTTGGCTCTGGCTGGCCACTACCTCTCTGATCCTGTCTTCGTCCTGGTTGTAGATCCCCTCGAACCACCCGAACCACAGTTCGCGGAGAACCTCCTCGGCTTCGGCGACGGTTTCGATGATGTCGGTTTCCTGATTGGGCCCGGTTGTGGTGGTGCCGGTGCTGGTTGTCGTGGTGCGAGCGGTTGTCGAGGTCGTTGGGGCAGCCTGAACTGAAGTGGTTGTGGTCGCGTTTGTGTCGTCGCGGGGCCACAGCGCCCAGACACCGACCGCCAGGGCAACCACAATCAGGCCGGTGATCCACCGTCCAAACATCTCGATTTCGAATCTAGGCGGCGCGCTCGGCTTGGTGAAGGGGTCCGCCGCAGAACGCGAAATCGTTTCTCCGCTGGATCGGTAACGTAGGGGAGGAGCGAGGTCTCATTGAATCCAGCAACTCAACGAAGGGAGCCTGCAATCAAATCTCTATTCAAACTCTTGGCCATTCTCGGCATCGTCGGGTTTGTCGCCAGTTACTTGAACGGCAAGAAACTCGAGTATGCGGGGCTCACCGAGTCTGAGGCCCGGCAGAAGTTCGAAGAGAAGCTGGCTCCGAGAGTTGGCGAGGCCCGGGCGGCCGAGATTGCCGACCAGGTGATCCCCAAGTTGAAGGAGCGCGGTGTCGTCGTCGACGACCCCATCGCCGATGCGGTGGACGAGATGGCCGACGACATCCGCACCACCACGAGTGGAGCCGACGGGAGCTAATTCCCCGGCATTGGGTGGGCCTCGCTCCGTAGGCTTCGCCTGTTGTGACTTTCCCCATCGAACAAATCGACACCCGCTCTGTCGATGAAGCAAAACTGAATTCGCTCCACGAGCTCTATCTCGAATGGGACGGCGAGTGGACGCCCGACGACCCGCCCACTCCTCTTCCGAAGCGCCTGGCTGAGTGGCGTCACGTCAAAGAACTCGAGGACATCCCGCGCTGGGTGGTCTGGAACGGCAACCGCGCAATCGCCACGGCCGGGGTCTATCTCCATCGCACCCAGGATCTCGAGAATGCCTGGACTTGGATCTACGTCTCTTCTGAATATCGACGAAGAGGACTGAGTCGCTCGCTCGCTCAGAAGCCCGTGGAGTACGCAATCGGAAACGGGCGGAAGCGAATTGGCACTGGCATCCCGGAGGGAAGTGATTACTCATTCCTGCCCGAGCGCGCCGGCATGAAGAAGGTCTACAACGAGCGGATCAGCCAGATGAAGGTAGCCGACCTCGACTTCGAGATGCTCGAGGGCTGGATCGCACGTGCCTCAGAGCGAGCCGGTGACTACGAATTGCTTTTTCTCCCCATGCCGATCCCCGACGAGCATCGGCCGAGGATGATCGAGGTTATGGATGTCATGAACACCGCACCCCTAGAAGACCTGGAGGAGGAGCCCATGCGGTGGGACGATGAGATGCTCCGCGATGTCGAGCAGGCGGAGGCACGCAAACAGAACCTGATTTACACCTGTGTTGCTCGCCATAAGCCAACCAACATGTTCGTCGGGTATACGTCACTCATCTTCCAGGAAATGCACCCCGCCAAGGCCCGACAGTGGGACACCGGGGTACACCCCGAACACCGTAACCGTGGCCTCGGACGCTGGTTGAAGGCCACCATGGCCCTCAAGTTCCTCCACGAGCACCCCGACGTCGAGGTTATCGAGACCGAGAACGCAGATTCCAACGATCCGATGCTCAACATCAATGTGGCAATGGGCTACAAACCCTCGATGCAGCACATCATCTATCAGGGCCCTATCGAGGGCGTGGCTGCCTACCTGAAGGGCTGATCCGTTTCGAGGCAGGGCGCGTCGGCGTGTAGTTTGCTGAGCATGCAACGACTTGTTCCAGACTCACAGCCCCTATCTCCCATGGAGATGGCCGAGGCGGACTTCCGGGAGGCGGATGGCCGCCCCTGGGTGATTGTGAACTTTGTGACTTCGGTCGACGGAGCCACAACCATCGACGGCGCGAGCACCCGGTTGGGAGACGACGAGGACCAGGCAGTGTTCCAGGCTCTCCGCGCGGTCCCGGACGTGATCCTCGTCGGAGCGAGCACTGTGATCGTCGAGGACTATCGCCCGGTGACCCTCGACGCGGAGCGGAGGCGGTGGCGAGAGGAGCGGGGGATGAGTCCGGTCCCGAAGCTGGCGATCGTTTCGGGGACCATGTCTCTCGACGTCGAGCAGCGGGTCTTCTCGGATTCCGAATTCAAAACGTTGGTCATTACCGGGCCCAATGCCAACCCGGGCCGGCTCGCCTTGCTCGGAGACGCCGCCGACGTGGCGATATTGCTCGAGATGACCCCGCCCGCCATCCTGGAGCGGCTGGCCCCGGCCAAAGTGGTGCTTCTCGAAGGTGGGCCGACCCTCACCGGTCAGTTCGCCCTCGCCGGCCTCGTCGACGAGTTGAACCTGACTGTGTCACCGGCCCTGGTCGGCGGTGACTCCAATCGACTCGTGGGTCATGCCAACCTCAAACCTCCGCTCGGGATGCGTCTCGATCGGGTCGTGGCGGGCGAGGAAATGCTCTTCCTGCGATATCTCAGGGCCGAAGCCGACAGGTAGGGGAGCGCTACAAAAGGTTCTGCAGATCGATGTCACAGCTGGGATGGCGGAGCTTGGCCAGTCCGCGGGCCTCGATCTGCCGCACTCTCTCCCTGGTGGCGTTCACCACCTTGCCGACGTCGGCAAGAGTCCAGGGCTCGTCGCCGTCGAGCCCGAAGCGAAGCCAGAGGACCTGCTGCTCCTCGGTGTCGAGCGCCTTCAGTGCTTTCACCAGCCGTTCCCGCCGCCACGCCGCAGCTGCACTCTCCGCGGGGTCATCGGCATCGGAGTCGTGAACAAAGTCCTGGAGTGAGGCGTCACCTTCCTCATTGATCGGCTTGTCCAGGGACACTGTCTCCGCCGGGGCTTCCATCGCCATGAGCACACGTTCTTCGTCGAGCCCCGACGCTTCCGAGATCTCCTCGAGTGTCGGTGCGCGGTGGAGGTTGTCGTAGAGGATCTGTTTGGTGTCCTGGACGGTCCGGACCACGTCGACCATGTGGACGGGGAGCCTGATGGTGCGCCCGTTGTTCCCGAGGCCGCGGGTGATTGCCTGGCGGATCCACCAGGTTGCATAGGTGGAGAATTTGAAGCCTTTTCTCCAGTCGAACTTCTCGACGGCTCTGATCAGCCCGAGGTTGCCTTCCTGGATGAGGTCGAGAAGGTCGAGGCCGCGGCCGGTGTAACGCTTTGCAATCGAGATCACCAGACGGAGGTTGCAACGGATGAAAGTCATCTTGGCTTCTTCACCGTCGGCGATGAGTCGTGTCAGTTTCGGGCGATCAGCAGCTACGCAGTCGCCTGAATCCAGGATCTGTTGGGCCTTTTTACCCCTCTCCATGTCCCTGGCGAGGTGGACTTCGTCTTCGGCGGTGAGCAGGAAATGTTCGGAGACTTCGTCCAGGTAGATCCCGACTGTGTCGGATGAACTCGAGCCTCGTTCGGGTTTCACATCGTCTGCCCTGATGGCCATTTCTTTCGCCGGCCTCCTCAAACAAACCCTTGTGGAAAACTAACCCCCCGCGGAGCATCTGGCAAACGATTTTGCGCCGAGTGCCCTGTCCGGAAGATCGTGCTCGTATTTCAACGGCCCTTGTCCTCCCTGGCAGCGTCCTCGTCCTTGACGAACGGGCCGGTGCGCCTGCGTCCTGCGTCCTTGCCAGGAAAGACAATTGCTCGCCGAAATAGCAAGCGAATCCACCGGACAGGACACTAGGAAGACAGAATCGTTACCATTTCGGTCCCAGTGTCACGCCGTACACAGTTTCGATTGCTTGTGGCACTCACCATCGTCTGGGCTGCCTGGACCGGTTGGTCGCTGCTCGGCCAGACATCGCCGTACACGCTCCAGGTCATCGATGATGCGGGAGTGCCAATCTCAGCCGCGGTTGTGGACGTCGGTGGCGACCAAGCGGGGACTACCGACATCGATGGCCATGTGGAGATGGAGTGGAACCGTTCCAGCCGGGTTCTCGAGGTGACTGCCCCCGGCCACATCTCCAGGATGGTCACTCTCGATGAGAGCCCGGGAGAGGTTTTCAGTGTCGTCCTCAACGCCCGGGTCCTCCGTGGCCGCGTGGTCGACGATGAGGGAGAAGGTGTAGCGTCGGCCCGGATCACTGCCGGCCCGGCCACCGCCGTTTCCGACGAAGAAGGGCATTTCCGCCTTCGCGGTGCTGAACCGGGCCCGGTCACGGTGCTTCGACCCGCCTGGATGCCGGAAGATTTCATCTGGGACGGTGGACCGGGCGAGAGTGTTGTCGCCATCGAGCCATTTACCGCCCGAGCGGTCCACATATCGGGAGATGCGGTGGCCAACGATTTCGAGAGTTTCGTCGACATGGCGATGACGACCGAACTCAATGCTCTGATGATCGACCTGAAGGACGAGACCGGTTACATCTGGTACGACAGCACTGACCCAACAGCCATCGAAGCTGGAGCCGTCTCGGCGGTCTACAACTTATCCGAGGTGGTTTCCCGCGCCGATGAGCTAGGTCTGTATGTCATCGGACGGTTGGTCATCTTTCAGGACCCGGTGGCAGCGCGCAGCATCCCCTCGATGGCGGTCTGGGACTCCGAGCTCAACGAGCCGTACAGCGCCAACGGGCAATACTTCCTCGACCCCACCGACCCCGCGGCGCGTGCATATGCGCTCGGACTGGCGGTGGAGGCATGCAACCGCGGTGTCGACGAAATCCAGTTCGACTACGTTCGCTTCCCCGATGCCCGACGCGAGTCTGCGCAGTTCGACGAGGGAGTGAGCGCCGAGACCCGGACTTCCACAATCAACGCTTTCCTCGACGAAGCCGTCACCAGCCTCCACCCACTCGGATGTGCAGTGGCGGCCGACATCTTCGGTTTCCTCACCACAGCCCAGGACGATGGGGGGATCGGACAGCAGTGGGAGGAGATCACCGCTGAGATCGATGTGGCATCGCCAATGCTCTACCCCAGCCACTACGGCCCGGGATGGTTCGGATACGACAATCCCAACGAGCACCCTTCCGACGTGGTGCGGCTCGCACTGGAGGACGGCATGGAACGGCTCCAGGAAAACGTCATCGTAAGGCCGTGGTTGCAGGACTTTGGCTACAGCACAGAGAGTGTCAGGGCGCAGATCGATTCGGCCGAGCGGTTCAACCTCGGTTGGATGCTGTGGAACGCACAGTCGATCGTCACCGTCGAAGCGTTGGATTCCGCGGAATAGCGACGTTGAATTCGCCCTACGCCCATAGGGCAAATACGATTGATGGCGGTCCAACCGGAGAGCTCCTTGACCAGCTTTGATAACAAAAACCTCGACCGTCTCGCCGCGACCGTACCCGCGTGGCGGGGTGAGCAGATGCATGCCGCGTACCGGATTTTCGACGCGCTGGATGAGCCGACCGGTACCGAGGAAGACTGGCGATACGTCGAATTCGACATGCCGTTTGCCGGGCTTGGCCCCGTTTTCGAGCCCGGAGCGCAACTAGCTCCGGGACCGTTCCTCAACGCCGTGGGTGATGCCAGCGGCAAGGTTGTGATAGTCGACGGCCATGTCGTGTCGATCGATTCTGACGCAGTCGACGTCTCCCGCATCGGAGGCATGGATGAGGACCCGGGGCTTCGCGGCTCGGTGCCGCCGGACCACAACAAGCTTGCTGCCGCACATGCTGCCTTCGCCACGGACGGGATCATCGTCGACGTTCCGGCCAACAAGGTGTTCGACCGTCCTCTCCTGATCGACGTCCAGGCGGTGACGCCTGACAGTGCCACCTTTCCTCACGTTGTGGTCCGGGTTGGGGCGAATGCAGAGGCAAGTGTCCTTGTCGTATATCGCTCGGCGCCCGGTGTGTCTCTGTTGATGATCCCCGAAGTCGATCTCACCCTTGGCGACGGGGCGCGCCTGCGCTATCTCTCGATACAAGGGCTGGACCATGCCGGGACGATTGTGACGCATCAGCGAATCCACCTCGGCAGAGATTCGACGTCGCGGGTCGGCGAAGTGGGACTTGGCGCAGGGTTGGGCCGGCTCGACATCGGAGTCGACCTCGCCGGAGACGGAGCATCCTCGGAGATCGTTGGCCTCTATTTCGGTGAGGCTGACCAGACGCTGGACTACCGGATGGTCATTACCCACCAGGGAAAGCGAACTTCATCGGACGTTTTCCTCAAGGGTGCGGTCGAGGACAACGCACAGAGCGTGTTCACCGGCCTGCTCCGGATCGAGAAGGACGCCACCCGAACGTCGACCTTCGAGACCAACCGGAACCTCGTTCTGTCGGAGAACGCAAAGGCACAATCCGTTCCCAATCTCGAGATCCTCTGCGACGACGTAGTCTGCGGCCACGCTTCGTCGGTTGGCCCGTTGGAAGGCGATCACCTCTATTACCTGCAGAGCCGCGGTCTTTCCCGCGAACGGGCCGAAAGGCTCCTCATTCGCGGTTTCTTCCAGGAGGTGATCGATCGCCTCCCGATAACGAGTGTCGAAGAGCCGATCGGCGACGAGGTGTTCAGCCGCTTCGTCACCGCTCAGAAAGAAGGGCGGGTCGCATCGTGAAGGTCGAGGTTGGAGAGCTTTCGTCGCTTCCAAGGGAGCGAGGAATCCGGGTGACGGTAGGCGAGGAGCGGGTCGCAATCTTCAGGATCGGTGACGACGTCTACGCGATCGGCGATGTGTGTTCCCACGCCGAGGCCTCCCTCGCCGAGGGTGAAGTCTTCGGGACCGAGGTCGAGTGCCCGCGCCACGGTTCGGAGTTCGACCTCAAGACGGGCGAGCCGAGGTCGCTGCCTGCAACCCGGCCGGTCCCGACATATGAAGTCGCCATCGAAGACGGCACTGTATTCCTGCTCTTGGAGGATGTATGAGCCAGTCAGCTTTGACAGTGAAAGGGCTGACGGTGTCGGTCCCCGGAAAGCAGATCCTCCACGGGCTCGACCTGGAAGTTCCGTTCGGTGAGGTGCACGCGATCATGGGGCCCAACGGGTCGGGGAAATCGACACTGTGCCATGTCCTCACCGGCAAGGGTGGTTACGAGGTCGAGGGCGCAGCGGATCTCGATGGCGAGGACCTGCTCTCGCTCGCAGTCGACGAGCGTTCCCGGGCCGGGCTCCTCCAGAGTTTCCAGTATCCGACCGAGGTGCCCGGGATAAGGCTCGACGAGTTCCTTCTCGAGGCGGCGGACGAGCGGGGTGTCGGCGAGGAGGAGGCCAAAGAGCGAATCCGCGTCGAGAGCGAGCGTTTCGACACCGGGCAGTTCCTCGACCGCTCGCTCAACTACGAGCTCTCCGGAGGCGAGAAAAAGCGCTCCGAGATCTTCCAGATGGCGGTGCTCAAGCCGAAGATGGCTCTGCTCGACGAGATCGACTCCGGCCTGGATATCGATGCAGTGAAACAGGTAGCCGAAGCCGTCGAAGAGATGCGGTCCCCGGACATGGGTGTTCTCATCATCACCCACTACTCCCGTATTCTTCGTTACATGACACCGGACCGGATCCATGTGATGATCGACGGCCGGATTGTCGACTCCGGCGGCGCCGAGCTTGCTGACGAGCTCGAGGCCGGCGGCTACGACTCGGTGCGGGAGCGTCTCGGCATCGAGAAGACCCCCGGGGCCGCAGCGGCCAGGCCTGCCGATTTCTTCACCGAAACACCGTTCGACCTCTGATCGGGAGACGGGATGGCGTCTAAATCTGCCGCAACCCGTTGGCTCGAGCAGCTGACCCATATCACGACAGCAAGCGGGTTGGAACACGAGGTGGTCAAATGGGTCAGGGCCTGGGTCCATCGGCGGCCGGACCTGAGCTTCAAGACTGACAGCGGCGGGAATGTCCTGGTCACCCAAAAGGGACGGAAGCGGAAGCCACCTGTCCTGGCCGTCGCTCACATGGACCATCCGGCGTTTGTGGTCACCTCGACCAACGGCGACCGGGTCGGTTTTGAGTTCCGTGGCGGGGTCAACGCCGAATATTTCGAAGCTGCCGGGGTGGATTTCCCACGGGCGAGCGTCACAGGTGTCGTCGTCGATTATGAGGCGAAGTCCCAGACGGGCGAGATCCACGTCGACGGCGATGGTGTTGCCGTCGACGACATCGGGACGTGGCGATTTCCATCGGCCACACCGGCAGAGGACCGTTTGCTCGCCCCGGCCTGCGACGATCTCGCCGGCTGCGCCGCGGCTCTCGCCGCCCTCGACAGGGCGCGGGGGAATCCCGACCTCCGCCACTTCGGGGTGCTCCTCACCAGGGCCGAAGAGGTGGGATTGGTCGGCGCAACTCACGCGGCGCGGGAGGGCACCATCCCTCGTGACTCGCGCTTGCTGTCGATCGAGACCTCACGTGCACTCCCCAACGCCCCGATCGGCGACGGTCCGATCATCCGGGTCGGTGACGCGGCGACGATCTTCGACCCCGAGCTGAGCAATCGGATCGCCCATGGGGCAGCTAAGGCCGGTATCCGTCACCAGCGGAAGCTCATGGACGGCGGCGGCTGCGAGGCGACGGCTTTCGGCGTCTACGGATATCGGGCGACCGGCCTCTGTCTTGCCCTCGGGAATTGGCATAACCGGGGAAACCTCGACGAGTTCGAAGCCGGAAGTGGGGATCCGATCCCGATGCAGG
This sequence comes from Acidimicrobiia bacterium, assembly GCA_040878225.1. Lineage (GTDB taxonomy): Bacteria > Actinomycetota > Acidimicrobiia > Spongiisociales > ZC4RG35 > MA-ANB-1. The sequence continues at coordinate 6,298 of JBBDMR010000101.1, read as the reverse complement.
AAGAGATCTCCCTGAGCGACTTCCACGGTCTGGTTGACCTGCTGGTGGTTGCGGCGGCCGCCGTCGACGAGGAGACCGATCTCCGCCAACGCTTCGACGCCCTCTACGACCGGACCGCGTACATACTCGGCTAGTGGGCCAGCGCTATGTGCGATAGCCTCAGCAGACAACGAGATTGGAGAAGATGTGGAGTATCGCACCGAGCGAGACTCGATGGGAGAGGTCAAAGTTCCAGATGCTGCGCTGTACGGAGCATCGACCCAGCGGGCAGTTGACAACTTCCCCATTTCGGGCCTGCGTTTCGACAGAAAGTTCATCTGGGCACTCGGCCTGCTCAAAGGTTCGGCGGCCACTGTCTCCGGCAACAAGGGTTTTCTCGACCAGGCGATGGCTGCCGCAATCCGGCAGGCCGCCGATGAGGTGATGGACGGCAAGCACGACGAGCAGTTTCCGCTCGATATCTTCCAGACCGGGTCCGGCACTTCGACCAACACCAACGCCAACGAGGTGATCGCCGCCCGCGCCGCAGCCATCCTCGGAAGCCCGATCCATCCCAACGATCAGGTCAACTACGGACAGTCATCCAACGATGTGATCCCCACCGCAATCCACGTCGCCGCAACCGCAGCCGTCCGCGACGGACTGCTTCCTGCCCTCAAGGTTCTCGCCGATGAGCTGGCGGCCAAGGCAGTCGAATTCTCCGATGTGGTCAAGTCGGGGAGGACCCATCTCATGGATGCGACGCCGGTGACACTGGGACAGGAGTTCGGCGGATGGGCCACCCAGGTGCGCAAAGGGGTGGAACGGGTGACTGCTTCGTTGCCCGACCTCGAGGAGCTCGCCCTGGGCGGAACGGCAGTGGGGACCGGCATCAACGCACCTGAAGGCTTTGCCGCGGCGGTCATCGTGCTTGTCAACGAACGCACCGGATACCGGTTCCGAGAAGCGACAGACCATTTCGAGGCCCAGGGCTCGAAGGACGCAACGGTGATGGCGTCGGGCGCCCTGAAGACGGTGGCGGTGTCGCTGTTCAAGATCGCCAACGACATCCGCTTCCTCGGTTCGGGCCCGACCTCGGGGATCTACGAGATCAAGATCCCCGCTCTGCAGCCGGGCTCTTCGATCATGCCGGGGAAGGTCAACCCGGTGATGTCGGAGATGATGATGCAGGTAACCGCCCACGTCATCGGCAACGACACCGCCATCACCTGGGGCGGCGCCAACGGCAACTTCGAGCTGAACGTGATGATGCCGATGATTGCCCACAACCTCCTCGAGTCGGTCCGCCTCCTCAGTAACGCCTCGAATACCTTTGCTGTTGCGTGTGTCCGGGGCATCGAAGCGAACACCGAGAGGGCCCGCGCCCTGGTCGAACGCAATGCAATCATCGTCACCGCACTCAACCCGCACATTGGCTACGACAACGGGGCCAAAATCGCCAAGGAGGCATTGGCAACCGGGCGATCGGTACGCGATCTGGTCATCGAGGCTGGCCTCATGTCAGCAGAAGAGGTCGACGTGGCGCTGGACATCAAGTCGATGACCGAAGGTGGAATCGCGTAGTGACGGAGTTTGGGTCGGGGCCAGTTGGATGACTGACACTCTCAGTGTCGTCCAGCTCCTTTCGGGAGTGGAGACGGCGGTGATAGCCGCCTTCCCGGGCCCGGTCTGGGTTCGGGGGGAAATCTCTGGTTTCAAGAGGACGAACCGCGGTGCCGGTTTCTTCAAGCTCGTCGACCCCGACCATCCGGAAAATGCCGTCGAGGTCGCGGGGCGGGGGAGGGTGATGGCCGATATCGACCGCGACCTCGACACGGTGGGAGTCGGCTCGCTGCGGGCAGGTATCGAAGTGAGAATCGAAGCAACCGTAGGGATGAGGCGGGGATCGTCGCTCGTCCAGTTGAGCCTGCTCCGGGTCGACCCCGAGTTCATCGCCGGCCGCCTTGCAGTTGACCGTGCGGAGGTGCTGCGTCGCCTCAAGTCGGATGGGCTGCTCGAGCGCAATGCCTTGCTGCCGCTGCCTCTGGTGCCGCTCAAGGTCGGGCTGGTCACCAGCCGGGGCTCGGCCGCCCACGCCGACTTCCTCAACCACCTCAAGGGCCCGGGTTACCGGTTCAAGGTGTCGACGGTCGAAGCGGCGATGCAGGGAGAGACCTCCGCAGACCAGGTCGTAAAAGGCCTCGACCGGTTGAGCCGGGAACCCGTTGATGTGGTGGCCGTCGTCCGCGGTGGTGGTTCGAAGCTCGACCTAGCCGCCTTCGACAGCGAAAGCCTGGGCCGACAAATTGCGGCGATGCCGGTTCCGGTGGTCACCGGTATCGGCCACGAGACCGATCGCAGCATCGCCGACGAAGTCGCTGCGGTTGCCGAGAAGACCCCGACGGCAGCCGCCGGATGGTTGGTGGCGAGGGTGGCTGAATACGCGCGGCGCATCGACATGGCCCGCGAGGCGATTCGCGACGAGTCGACCAAGTCGGTCGCCCGCACCGGGGCCAACCTCAACCACATGGCAGCACAACTCTCCGGCTCCACAGAAGTGTTGCGTCGCCAGCACGATCAGCTTTCCCACCTCCAATCCGGTGTTGCCGAACGGGCACGGGAGAGCCTGAAGCAGCAGACTGCTCTGGTCGAGTCTTATGGGAGCCTGATCGCAACTATGGGCGTTGAACCCACCTTGCGCAGGGGTTTTGCTGTCGTTACCCGCCCAGACGGCTCCCCGGTTCGTGAGGCGGCGGCACTGTCGGCCGGAGACAGGGTGCGGCTTCAGATGTTCGACGGAAAGGTGTGGATGACGGTGGAGGACAAAGATGAGTGAACTCGAGCTTTCGTACCGGGAGGCGTTGGAGGAGTTGCGTGCCATCCACGCCCGTCTCCGTCAGGACGACGCCGACGTCGACCGCCTGCTCGAAGACGTCCAGCGCGCTGCGGAATTGCTCGCATTCTGCCGCAACCGCCTCAATTCGGTGGGAGAGCGTCTCGAAGAGGTCCTGACCGACTTCGATTGATTGACCAAAATCACCCGGAGCCAGCCTCTTCCTCGTGCAAAGGTATCCCATGCCAACTCCAGCAACCGGGAGGGCGAGAGCTTCAAGAGCGGTGATCCTGGTGGAGGGACCCAGCGATCAGGGCGCCGTCGAAATTCTGGCAGCTCGATGCGGACACGACCTGGACCAATCGGGTGTCGAGGTGGTGGCGATCGGAGGGGCCACCAACCTGCGGCCGTTCATCGAGACATACGGCCCTGGCGGCCGGGGCGCGCTCCTTGCCGGCCTCGGTGACATCGGGGAGGTCGGCGTATACGGCAGGACTCTCTCCCGTGCCGGCATTTCGCGTGGACCCTCCCGCCAGGAACTCGAGGAGGCTGGCTTCCACATGTGCGTTGTCGACCTCGAGGATGAGCTGATCAGAGCGCTCGGAGCTGTACAAACCCGCTCGATCGTGGAGCGGGCCGACACGCCCGGGTCCTTTCGCTCGTATCAACGCCAGCCTGCTCACCGCGAACAGCGACTCGAGACACAACTGCGGGGCTTCGTCACCAACTGGAAGATCGAGTACGCCCGCCTGTTCGTTGCAGAACTGCATCTGGCGCAGGTTCCCCCGCCGCTCGCGGGAGTGCTCGACTATGTCCTCAGCTAGACCGAAACGGTGGTGCCGCCTTTGAGCGCTTCGGTGAGTGTGGTCCAGCCCAGGCTGGCGCATTTGATCCGGACCGGGTATTGGCGGACCCCCTGAAGTGCCTCCATGTCGCCGAGGACCGCACCCGGACGCTCTGGGTCGAGTTGGAGGTCGGTGTCCTCGTCGAGTGACATCAGCGCCCGGAACTTCGCCGTGACCTCTTCGATCTCGGCGCGGGTCTTTCCCTTGATCGCATCGGTCATCATCGACGCTGACGACTGGCTGATCGAACAACCGTGGCCGTCGACTGCAACATCGACAACCGTGTCCCCCTCGATGGTGAGCTCGATGGTTATCTCATCGCCGCACATCGGGTTGACCCCTTCAGCGGTGGCGTCGACCTTCTCGAGCCGCCCCCGGTTCCGGGGGTTCTTGTAGTGGTCGAGGATTACTTCCCGGTACAGGTCTTGAAGAGCCATCTCACATTCCAAACAGTTCGCGAGCGGTGCGTAATCCGGTGACGAGGGCGTCGATATCGGCTTCCTCGTTGTAGACGTAGAAGCTGGCACGAGCGGTAGCCACAACACCCATGCGTCGCATCAAAGGCTTGGCGCAGTGATGGCCCGCCCGCACCGACACGCCTCCTTCGTCGAGGATGGTGGCCAGATCGTGGGCGTGGACCCCGTCCATCACCATCGAGACCACACCACCACGGTTGTCGAGGTCGGTGGGGCCCTGCAGTGTGAGCCCGGGGACGTCACCGAGCCGCTCGAGGGCAATTGCGGTGAGCTCGCGGTCGTGGGCGAAGACCTTTTCCATGCCAATCGCATCGAGATAATCGATAGCGGCATGCAGGCCAACCGCCTCGATGATCGGCGGGGTGCCCGCTTCGAACCGGGTCGGGATCGGTGCCCAGGTCGCGTCGTGCAGGGTGACATCGGAGATCATCTCTCCGCCGCCCTCGAACGGCTCCATTTCTTCGAGCGCCTCCATCTTCCCCCAGAGGATCCCGATTCCTGTGGGTCCGAGCATCTTGTGGCCCGAGAACGCCACGAAGTCGGCGCCCATTTCTTCGACATTGACCGGTGCATGTGGAACCAGTTGGGCCGCGTCGACGACGAGACGTGCGCCAACGCTGTGGGCGAGGTCGGCGAACTTGCGGACCGGAGGGATTGTGCCGAGGACATTCGACATCCCGGTCATGGTGACGATTTTGACATCGGGCCCCAGCATCGATTCGAAAGCGTCGAAGTCGAGTCGGAAGTCGTCGGTCATCGGGATGTGCTCGAGTCGGGCTCCAGTGCGCTTCGCCACCATCTGCCACGGAACGAGGTTGGAGTGGTGTTCCATCTCGGTGGCGATGATCCGATCTCCCTCGCCGAGGTGCTCCATACCCCACCCCGAGGCGATCATGTTTAGTGCGGTGGTCGTGCCGCGGGTGAACACCACCTGGGCGGGGTCGGGGGAGCCGATGAAACGGGAGACACGGGCCCGGGCAGCCTCGTAGGCCTCGGTGGAGAGAATCGAGAGCTTGTAGGCACCCCTGTGGACATTTGCGTAGGAGGTCCTGGCGAAATGATTCATGGCCTCGAGGACCGGGATCGGCTTCTGTGAGGAGGCACCCGAGTCGAGGAAGTGGACCCCGTTCTCGAGGACGGGGAAGTCGGCTTTCAAGTGGGTCAGGTCGATCACTTCTGGGTCAACGCCGTCCTGAACGAATCGTATCCCTCTTCTTCGAGTTTCTTGGCCAGTTGCGGACCGCCGCTTTCGAGAATGCGACCGTCCATGAAGATGTGAACGGCATCGGGGGTTATGTAGTCGAGGAGGCGCTGGTAGTGGGTGATGATCAAAAAGCCACGGTCGGGCCCGGTGAGTCGGTTCACGCCCTCGGCGACCGTGCGCAGGGCGTCGATGTCCAGGCCGGAGTCGGTCTCGTCGAGAATCGCCAACTCGGGTTCGAGGACTGCCATCTGGAGGACTTCGTTCCGCTTTCGCTCGCCGCCCGAGAATCCCTCGTTGAGGTAGCGGTCGGCGAAAGAAGACTCCATCCCCAATTCCTTCATCACATCGCTCACCTTCAAACGCAACTCCATGACGGTGAGATTGGTCCCGGTCCGGTTGGAGAGGGCCTGGCGGAGGAATTGGATAACGGAGACGCCTGGTATTTCTTCGGGGTGCTGGAACGCCAGGAACATCCCGTTCTTCCCCCGGTTGGTGGGACTCATTTTGGTGATGTCCTCACCCTTGTAGAGGATGGTGCCCTCGGTGATCTGAAAGTTGGGGTGTCCCATCAGCGTCGCCGCGAGGCTCGACTTCCCGGAGCCGTTGGGTCCCATAAGCGCATGCACCTCTCCCTTGTTCACGACGAGGTCGACACCTTTGAGGATGCTGGTGCCGCCCGCACTGACGTGCAGGTTCTTGATTTCGAGGAGGGGGGTGGTATCGCTCACGCTCTCATGGTATTTGCACCATGCCCATAGTGAAAATGCAGTCTTCGAATAACGCCGCTCGAGCTCCCGGCTCGAGGGGATCGCTCCCTCCTTCCTGTGCCCGCCTTTCGGCGGGCGCAGGAACCTTCCTCCCGCAAGCGGGAGGACAGCTAAAACGCGTCTCTCCCTCCGCTTGCGACTCTCCCTCCGCTTGCGGAGGGAGTCCTTCCGACCGGAAGGTCGGAAGGGAGGGT
>JBBDMR010000100.1:0-18327 GCA_040878225.1 Acidimicrobiia bacterium | reverse complement strand
GAAAGGTCCCTGCCGGCCCGAAAGGGCCGGGAGGTAAGGGGGACTGAGACTCTCCGAGTTGAGAGCGGCGCGCCTCAAACATCGTTGGTGGGAACGCCCCACCCTCCCCTCCGACCTAGCGGTCGGAGGTACTCCCTCCGTAAACGGAGGGAGAGTTGCAAACGGAGGGAGAGTTGCGTCTTGCGGTCCTCCCGCGTTTTAGCTGTCCTCCCGCTTGCGGGAGCGGCTGTTCCCCCGGAGGCGAGGCCGAACGGGGGAAAGGTCCCTGCCGGCCCGAAAGGGCCGGGAGGTAAGGGGGACTGAGACTCTCCGAGTTGAGAGCGGCCGCGCCTCAGGCTCCTTTGGTGGGAACGCCCCACCCTCCCCTCCGACCTAGCGGTCGGAGATACTCCCTCCGTAAGCGGAGGGAGTATTGCAGCGTTGGTGAGGGATCAACTTCCGTAGTAGCTGAGGATCTGGAGCTCGGTGGAGAGGTCCACCTGGCGCACCTGGACTTCGTCGGGCACCCTGACCCGGACCGGGGCGAAATTGAGGATCAGCTTGACCCCGGCTTTCACCAAGCGGTCGGTTACCTGCTGGGCGGCGCTGGCGGGAACGGCGAGGATGGCCATGTCGAATTCGTTTGCTGCCATATCGTCTTCGATGGTTGCTACGTCACGCACCTTCACCCCTCCGATGGATGTGCCGACCCGTTTCGGCGCGTTGTCGTAGACGGCGGTGACATCGAAGCCTCGTTTGATCAGCCCTCCGTAGTTCGCAAGGGCCCTCCCCAGGTTCCCGGCGCCGATGATGACAACCCGACGGCGCTTGTCGATGCCGAGTTCTGAACGGATCCGGTCCCGCAACTCGGCGACCGAGTAGCCGAGGCCGCGCACGCCGTGGAAGTCGAGATGGGAGAGGTCACGGCGCACGTTTGCCGCGTTGGCGCCGGCGGCGAGGGCGAGGTCGTCTGAGCTCACCGTGTCCCGCGAGGAGGCAATGTCCTCGAGCAGGCGAAGGTATCGGGGGAGCCGTACGACGGTTGCCTTGGGAAGTCCGGTCATCGGCTCAAAACGATACCCAATGGCCCGTCCCTTTCCGGCATCGGCGGGGCCCGGACTACGGCAAAGACCGGCCACCCTCCTAATCTCGCGTGCGAATGAAGTCCCCATCAATCCTCGTGGTAGGCGGCGGCCCGGCGGGCTCGGCGGCTGCTTACTGGCTCGCCCGTGAAGGCCACGATGTGACCGTGGTGGAGAAAAAGGAGTTCCCGCGGGACAAGACCTGCGGTGACGGCCTCACCCCCCGGGCCATCCTCCAGATGCAGGACATGGGCTTCGACTTCGATGTCCCCGAGTTTCACCGGATCACCGGCCTTCGCTCCTATGCCGGAGACGACCTGATGCTGGAGATGGAGTGGCCCGAGCACAGCCGTTTCCCGTCCTGGGGTGGGGTCATGCGCCGCAGAGACCTCGACGCCCAGATCGCCACTCTCGCCGGGGACCAGGGGGTCGTGATCAAGCAGAAGACGACCGCGACACCGGTGATCGAAGATGGCCACCTGGTGGGTGCCGAGTTGACCTCCGGTGGCGAGACCGAAGTGGTCAACCCGGCCGTCACCATTATTGCCGACGGTTCGATGAACCGATTCGGGCGCGATCTGGGAGCTTCCCGGCGCAGGGACTACCCGATGGGAATGGCCGCACGGGGGTACTTCTCCTCACCGATGTCCAAAGACCCGTTCCTCGAGAGCCAGCTCGACCTCCGGGACCGGTCCGGGGCAACGATGCCCGGGTACGGTTGGGTGTTCCCTCTCGGCGACGGGACGATCAACGTAGGTGTCGGCCTGCTCTCGACCTTCAAGAGGTGGAAGCACGTCAACACCACCCACATGATGAATGATTACGTGGCCACCGCCCCGGCCCATTGGGAGCTGTCCGAAGAAGCGCAGCTGAGCCGACCGGTCGGGGGCAAGTTGACGATGTCCTTCTCCAAGAGCCCGCTGGTCGGGTCGAACTGGATCGCGATCGGCGATGCCGCAGGTGCGATCAACCCGTGGAACGGGGAGGGGATCTCCTACGCCTATGAGACGGGCCGGATCGCTGCCGACCATGTGGCCAAGGCCATCGCCAATGACGATCTCGGCCTCCTCCGGCGTTACCCCCAACACCTCGAGGACGAGTACGGGCTGTACTACAAGATGGCCCGGATCTTCGTGAAGCTGATCGGGAACCCGCCGGTGATGAGAACTCTCGCCCACACCGGCCTCCGCAATAGGCCGTTGATGGAGTGGACCCTCAAGGTGATGTCCAATCTCCTCGACGAGGACGACAAGCACATGGGCGAGCGCACCTACGACGCCCTCGCTGCAATCGTCCGCACCCTCCCCGTCAAATAGCCCGGACCGCATCCAGACCGTTCTGTGTCGGGAATGGTTCGGTATGCGGATCGGAGGCGACACAGAAGGGATGGGGCCTGTCGTCGTCTTCGTTTTGTGTCGGGATTGGTTCGGTATGCGGATCGGAGGCGACACAGAACGGTCAGGCAGAGGCCGCTCTTGCGATTTAGTTCACAAGCGGGGGGCGTTCTAAGCTCCCCGCAGTGACTCTCGTTGACTATGTGCCGATCGGGTTGATGTTGCTGTTGGCCGCTGCATTTGTTGCGGTATCGCTCATCGTGTCACGGATATTCCGGCCCAACCGCCCCACCCCCGAGAAGCTCGAGCCATATGAATGCGGCATCGTCCCCGAGGTCGAGCCTTCGCAACGCTTCCCGGTGAAGTTCTATCTGGTGGCGATGCTTTTTGTGATCTTCGATGTGGAGATCATCTTCCTCTTCGCCTGGGCCACGATCTGGGTCGACCTCGGCTGGTACGGAGTGGCCGCGGTCGCAATCTTCACATTCTTCGTGGTCGAGACACTTGCCTACGTTTGGAAACGCGGTGCGCTCGACTGGAATGTGAAGCGGCGCGCCCGCTACATCGAACCCGACGTCACCGAGGCAGCCTGATGGCCACGACTGCACCCGGCAACCTCCTCATGACCACCGTTGACAAGGCTGCAAGCTGGGCACGGACCCGCTCGATGTTCCCGGCGACGTTCGGGCTTGCCTGCTGTGCCATCGAGATGATGGCCACCGGTGCCGCCCACTACGACCTGGCCCGCTTCGGGATGGAAGTGTTCCGGGCCTCGCCCCGGCAGGCCGACCTGATGATCGTCGCCGGACGGGTGAGCCAGAAGATGGCCCCTGTGCTCCGCCAGGTCTACGACCAGATGCCCGACCCGAAATGGGTGATCTCGATGGGCGCTTGCGCGTCTACCGGTGGCATGTTCAACAATTATGCGTTGGTCCAGGGGGTCGACCAGATCGTCCCGGTAGACATCTACATCCCGGGGTGCCCGCCCGGCCCGCAGAGCCTGATGCACGGGATCCTCTCGCTGCACGACAAGATCATGTCCGGGGAAATCCGAAATTGACTGAAACCCACCCCGTGCTCGCTTCTATCTTCGAGGGCTTCGAGTCGGCCCTGGTCGAGGACTCTCTCGGTCAGGTCGTCGTGCATCTCCAGCCCGGCGACTGGCTCTCCTTCGCCGAAGCGGCAAAGGAGGCTGGGTTCGAAGTCTGCGTCGATGTCACCGCTATCGATTGGATGCGACAGCGGCCGGAGCGCTTCGAGGTCGTCGCCAACCTCCTCTCCATGCAGCACAGGCTCCGGCTGAGGATGATCACCTCCCTGGGCCGCATCGAGCCGACGGTGGCTTCGCTGGTACCGGTCTGGCCGGGTGCCAACTTCGCCGAGCGCGAGGTCTACGACATGTTCGGCATCACTTTCGAGGGACATCCCGATCTGACCAGGATCCTGATGCCCGACGAGTGGGAGGGCCACCCGCTCCGCAAGGACTTCGGCGTCGGCGGGGTCCCGGTCCAGTTCAAAGCAAGCCACCAGGTGGATTGAGATGGACCAAAAACCCGACAAGACCGCTGAGGCCACCGACACCCTCGACATCTGGATCGCTGGCACCGAAGAGCCCCAATTCAGCGAGACCCAAATCGATGAGCCAGAGTTCAGTCCCACCGACGAGGGCGCCCAGGAGATAAGCGACCACGAGTCGGAGGCCCGCCTCGATGAGCAGTTCGGCCGGGTGGTGACGGACGATTACGTGTTCGACGACGAGATGGGCGACGACGAGCGGATGATCGTCAACATGGGCCCGCAGCACCCGTCGACGCACGGTGTCCTCAGGCTTCAACTCGAGCTCGAAGGCGAGATCATCCGCCGCACCAAGCCGATCATCGGCTACCTCCACACCGGGATGGAGAAGACCGCGGAGCAGCTCACTTTTGGCCAGGGGCCGACCAATGTCACCAGGATGGACTACCTGGCCCCCCTCCACTGCGAGCTTGCCTACTCGATGGCTGTGGAACGGCTGCTCGGCGTGGAGATCCCCGAGCGGGCCCAGGCAATCAGGGTGCTGATGACCGAGCTCAACCGTGCCTCGAGCCATCTCGTCGCCCTGGCGACCAACGGGATGGACATCGGGGCGGTGTCGATGATGATCTACGGGTTCCGGGAGCGGGAGAGCATTCTCGCCTTCTTCGAGAAGACAACAGGGCTCCGGATGAACCACAACTACATCCGCCCCGGGGGTGTCGCCGCCGATCTTCCCCCGGGCTGGAAGGATGATGTCGGGGCGATTCTCAAAGACCTGCCGTACCGCCTGCAGCAGTACGACGATCTCCTCGAGAACAACCCGATCTGGGTGTCGCGGACCAAAGGGGTCGGTGTCATCTCGGCAGAGGAAGCGACAGTCTATGGAATCACCGGGCCGGCCCTGCGCGCTGCCGGTGTCGACTGGGACCTCCGCAAGGCCTTCCCCTACAGCGGGATCGAACAGTACGAATTCGACGTCCCGGTGGGTGAGCACGGTGACGTGTACGACCGCTACCGGGTGAGGGTCGATGAGATCCACCAGTCGCTGCGGATCGTCGAACAGGTAATGGAGAGCATGCCCAAGGGTGACTACCGCGTCGACGACCGCAAGGTGACGCCGCCTCCGCGGGCCCGGATCGACCAATCCATGGAAGCCCTGATCCACCACTTCAAGCTGTTCACCGAAGGGTTCAAGGTGGAGCCGGGCGAGACGTATGTCGCAGTTGAATCGCCACGGGGGGAACTCGGCTGCTATCTGGTCTCCGATGGTCAGGCAAAGCCCTACCGGATGCACACCCGCGCCCCCTCGTTCTCGAACCTTCAGGCATTGCCGATCGCCATGGGTGACTCGCTGATGGCCGACACCGTTGCCACCATCGCCTCGATGGACCCGGTGATGGGAGATGTCGATCGATGAGCATCTGGTCACATGAGACCCAGATCAGGGCCAAGGAGATCGTTGCCCGCTACCCCGAGAAGCGGTCGGCTGTGATGCCCCTGCTCTACCTGGCGATGGCTGAGGACGGCCACCTCACCGACGCCGGCATGGAAGAAGTTGCGGAATGGGTGGGGCTGACACCGGCCCAGGTCCACGCGGTGGCCAGTTTCTACACCATGTACAAGCGGGAACGGACCGGCAAGTACCTGATCAGCTGCTGCACCTCGATCTCGTGCATGCTCCTCGGAGGCGATGACGTCCTGGCTGCCATCGAGGACGAATCGGGGGTTCCCCACGGCGAGACCGACCCCGAAGGCGTGCTCTCGGTGGAACATGTCGAGTGCATCGGTGCCTGCGGCGGGGCGGTAGCAGTGCAGGTCAACTACGAGTTGATCGAAGGCGTCTCGCCGGAAAAGGCGCGTGAGCTGGTCCGGTGGCTGAAGAAGGCAACCCCGGCTGCGGTCAACTCCGATGAGATGCAGGAGCTGTTCGGAGGTATTCGCAGCTTCGATTGGGGGATTCGCGATGAGGACGGAGCTGTAGGCCCCTACCCGGCCTTCCAGCCGCTGGGAACCACGAAGAGCGCGGGTCAGAGTTGACGGCCCCGCTTGTCGTCACCCGGAGGATGGTCGATCATCCTGCCGATTCTCACTCGATCGACCGATACGAGGCGACGGGTGGATATGCCCAGGCGAAGCTCGCGATCGGAATGACCCGGGACGAGTTGGTCGAGACTGTGAAAGCCTCCGGTCTTCTCGGCCGCGGCGGTGCTGCCTTCTCCGCCGGGCTGAAATGGAGTTTCCTCGCGCCGGCCCGACCGGCATACGTAGTGATCAACGCAGACGAGTCGGAGCCGGGCACATTCAAGGACCGCCAGCTCCTGGAGAGAGACCCCCACCAGATGGTCGAGGGGACCATCATCACTGCGATTGCCAACGAGGCCCATCACGCGTTTGTCTATATCCGAGGCGAGTATGCGAAGCCGGCCCGGCGGGTTCAGGCGGCCATCGACGAGGCCTATGCAAAGGGCTACCTGGGCAGGGCGATCTTCGGGTCCGACTTCGACCTCGAAGTCACGGTTCATCTCGGAGGTGGCGCCTACATATGCGGTGAGGAGACGGCCCTGATCAACAGCCTGGAGGGCAGGCGCGGTGAGCCGAGGCTGAAGCCACCGTATTTCCCGGCAGCGAAGGGCCTTTACATGCTGCCGACGATCGTCAACAACGTAGAGACGGTTTCCAACCTGCCCCACATTCTCGCCATGGGAGCGGACGACTATGCCGGGCTCGCCCACGAATCCGACACCGGCACCTTCCTGATGTCCCTCTCGGGCCATGTCGCCAAACCGGGCAACTACGAACTTCCCCACGGGATCACCTGGCGCGAATTGATCTACGACATCGGGGGCGGGATCCCCGGCGGCAAGGAGTTGAAGGCTTGGATCCCGGGCGGCGCCTCCGCGCCGTGGTTCGTGCCCGAGCACCTCGACCTCGAGATCACCAAGGAGGCAACTGCTGCGGCCGGTTCGATGCTCGGCTCCGGTGCGGTGATTGTCATGGATGAGACAACATGCATGGTGCGGGCGGCCGAGCGCGTGATCCGTTTCTTCTCCCACGAATCCTGCGGGCAATGCACTCCCTGTCGGGAAGGCACCACGTGGTTGGAGATGATTCTGCGCCGGATCGAAGAGGGGCAGGGGAGAGCGGTCGACCTCGACCTGGCGATTGGCGTGTCCGACGGGATCAGCATCGATCTCGCCTGGCCCCCGAAGATGACAACGATCTGCCCGCTGGGCCCGTCGGCGGTCTCCCCGATCAAGGCGCTCAAGGACTACTTCAGAGACGAGGTACAGGCGCATGTCGATGCCGGGGGTTGCCCGCTATGAGCGAACCGGTGACGATCAAGGTCGACGGCCGCGAGTTCGAAGTGAAGCCCGGCGAGCTCGTCATCAAAGCCGCTGAGGCTCAAGGCACTTACATCCCCAGGTTCTGCTGGCATCGGCGGATGAAGCCGGTGGGGATGTGCCGGATGTGTCTCGTCGAGGTGGACACCGGTCGGGGCCCGATGCTGGTCACTGCCTGCACCAACGAGGTGGTCGACGGCATGGTCGTTGACACCCAGAGCGAAACGGTCAAAAAGGCCCAGGAAGCGGTACTGGAGTTCCTGCTGGCCAACCACCCCCTCGACTGCCCGGTCTGTGACAAGGGTGGCGAATGCCCCCTCCAGGACCAGGCATTTGCCTACGGGCCGGGGGAGAGCCGCTTCGTCGAGATCAAGCGCACGTTCGAGAAGCCGATTCCCATCTCCGATCTGGTGCTGCTCGACCGGGAGCGCTGTATTCTCTGCGCCCGTTGCACCCGGTTCTCCGAGGAGATCAGCGGCGACCCGCTCATCGAGTTCCAGCACCGCGGCAATGTCACCGAGGTCAACACGTTCCCCGACCATCCGTTCAGCTCCTATTTCTCGGGCAACACCGTCCAGATCTGCCCGGTCGGCGCCCTGACCGCCAAGGCCTACCGGTTCCGGGCCCGGCCCTGGGACCTGGAGATGGTGGAGAGCTCCTCGCTCTACGACCCGGCACACCCGAGAGTCTCGGTACATGTCTCTCAGAACGAGATTCTCCGCCTGGTCGGGGTCGACTCCGAGCCGGTGAATCACGGCTGGCTCTCCGACAAGGACCGGTGGGGCTACGAGCAGGTCCGCTCGCCGGGTCGGCTGACCACTCCGCTGGTGCGGAGAGGCGGCGACCTCGAGGCGGTCTCGTGGTCCGAGGCGCTCGACATGGTCGCAAACCGATTCGATCTGATTCTCGAGGAATCCGGTGGCGGCTCGGTGGCGGTCCTGGGAGGGGCCAACGGGACCAATGAGGATGCATATGCGTTGTCACGTTTCGCCCGCACAGTCCTCAAGACCAACAACGTCGACTGCCGGACCGGCGAGGGCCCATCCTCACACTTCGTCGCGGCGACCGTCGACCGCGCCCTGATCTCCGATGTCGACTCTGCCGACACGATCCTGGTGTGGGGACCCGACCTCAAAGAGACCCACCCCACGCTGTACTTGAGGGTGCGTCGGGCCGCCCAGGAACTCGGGGTGAAGCTCGTAATCGTCCATCCCAGAGGCACCGGCCTCGATGACCGGGCCAGCAGAATCCTCCGCTACCGCCCCGGCGGCGGCCACGACCTCCTCGCCAAGATGGTGGCGGGCGAACACGAGGGTCTTCTGGAGATGTTCACGGGGAAGGTCGTGGCGATAGTCGGACAGGCCTCCCTCGCAGACGCAGCGGAGCTTGCCGAGTCGGTCGCCGGGTTCGTCCGCGGTCAGGCGGCCACGGCGAAGATCATGCCTCTGGTGGAACGTGCCAACACCTATGGCGCTCTGGATATGGGGCTCTCGCCCGACCTTCTCCCCGGCCGCATTGCCTACGGCCCCGGCCAGCTGGATGCCTGGGGTGAGCTGCCGGAAGGAGCCGGGCGGGATAGTGCGTCGGTAATCGCAGGTCTCCAGTCCGAGGAGTTGCGGGCGGTTTTGCTGGTGGGGGCCGACCCGGTGGGCAACTCACACAATCCGTCAGGAGCGGCCGAAGCGCTGGAACTGGCTGAGTACGTGGTGAGCATCGACACTTTCCTCAACGACTCCAACCAGTTCGCAGACGTCATCTTCCCCGCGGCGGGCTTCTCTGAGAAAGAGGGCACCGTCACCAACCTCGAGGGCAGGGTGCAGAAGGTCAACGAGATAATCCCGGCGCCAGGTCAGTCGCGGCCGGACTGGGCCATCCTCGACGATCTGTCGAGCATCATGGGCCGCCCGATGGGTCTCAACGCGGCTGCACAAATCTCCAAGGAGATCGCAGAGGTGGCCCCGGCGTACCAGGGCATCAGCTGGGACCTGCTCGAGTGGGACGCCCGCGACGGAGCGATAGTGCCAATCGAAGGCGCCCAGCCATTGACCCATATCCCGGTGATGGTCGAGGGGCCCAAGGGGCCTTCGGCCGAGCTTCTGTTACACCAGGCCCGGGTGATGTACGACGATGGGGTGCGCCTCCGCAACTCGCCGTCGCTCCACCCGCTTGCCCCCGGTGCTGTGGCCCTGATCAGTCCTGACGACGCCAAGCGTCTCGGAGCCAAAGACGATTCGATGGTGCGGGTGGTCACCAGCAAGGGAGAAGGAGAGTTCGCAGCCAGGATCGACGCGGCCACCCCTCCCGGAGTTGTTTTCGTGCCTCTGAATCAACCCGGAGCGGCCCGACTCGGCACCGACCCGGTAGTCCGAGTGACGGTGGTGACCTGATGGTGGAGGTTTGGCATGACCTGGGCTGAATTCTGGATCGTCCTGTTGCGGGTTGTGCTCACGTTCGGCCTGCTGATGGTGCTCACGATCATCAACGTGTGGCTGGAGCGGAAGCTGCTCGCCGACATGCAGAGCCGTATCGGGCCCAACCGTGCCGGCCCGTTCGGCATCCTTCAAACCGTTGCCGACGGGCTGAAGCTGTTCTTCAAGGAGTCGATAACCCCTCGCAAGGTCGAACTCGGCATGTATGTCCTGGCCCCGTTCCTGGCCGTGATCCCTGCCTTCCTCATTTTCATGATGGTTCCGTGGGGAGCGCCCTTCACGATCGGCGACCAGGAGGTCACCCTCCAGGGGGCGGACCTCAATATCGGCCTCCTGTTCATCCTCGCCATGTCGTCGATGGCGGTGTACGCCGTGGTGCTCGCCGGTTGGTCATCGGGGTCGAAGTACCCGCTGATCGGTGGGGTGAGGGCAACTGCCCAGGCCATCTCCTATGAGGCCGCACTGGGACTGTCGATGGTGGCGGTCGTCATGTTCACCGCCACCCAGGGCGATGGCGGGACCCTGTCGCTTTCCGAGATCGTCAACCGCCAGGCGGGTACGTGGGGTGACGTGATTCCGGCGCTCGAGCCCATTCTCCGGTTCGTCCCGAGATGGAACATCTTCCCCCAGATCGTCGCATTCGTGATCTTCTTCATTGCCATCGTCGCCGAGACCAACCGCGCCCCCTTCGACCTCGTCGAGGCCGAACAGGAGATCGTGGGCGGGTTCCACACCGAGTATTCGGGTGTGCGTTTTGCGATGTTCTTCCTTGCCGAATACGTCAACATCTTCTCCATGTCGGCAATCGCCGCCACCCTGTTCCTCGGCGGCTGGAACGGCCCGACTTTCGACGGGGTGGTCCCCGGCTTGGTCTCGGCGATTCTGCCCACCGTCTACTTCCTGCTCAAGACGTACGTGATCGTGTTCCTGTTCTTCTGGATCCGTGCCACCCTTCCCCGACTGAGATATGACCAGCTGATGACCCTGGGATGGAAGCGGCTGATCCCCGGTGCCCTCGGCTGGCTGGTCCTCTCGACTTTTGTCATCGCCTTCCGCCAATTCGGACTGCCCTGGAGCTGACGATGGGAATGTTCAGCGAACTGTGGAAAGGGTTGAAGGTCACCGGCGGGACGATGCTGCGGACCATCTTCGGCGGGTCCGAGCTGGTCACCACCCAGTTCCCGAAGGAGACCCGCCAGAAGCCGCAGCGCTTCCACGGTCGTCACGTGCTCAACCGCTATCCCGACGGCATGGAGAAATGCATCGGATGTGAGTTGTGCGCCGGTGCCTGCCCCGCCGACTGCATCCACGTGAGGGGGGCCGACAACAACCCGGACAATCCGACCAGCCCGGGGGAGCGCTACGGGTACATCTACGAGATCAACATGCTCCGCTGCATCTTCTGCGGGCTCTGCGTCGAGGCCTGTCCCACCGAGGCGATCACCATGACTCATCTCTTCGAGATGTCCACCACGAACCGCCAGGATGCCATCTACACCCGCAAGGAGTTGCTGATGGACCCTTCGGGCCATGTGCCACACATGTTCCCGGACGAGACAATCGGAGACCTCGCCGAATTGGAGTCGGCGGACGGGTGGATGAGGGCCACTGCCCCGTCGGGAGTCGCCGCCTACGAAGGTGTCAAGATGTGGCGCGATACTCCAGGAGCGAGAACCTGGGATCCCGAACCGGGCCAGGACGAGGCCGACAGGGCGACGGGGGCCGGGGAGGAAGACGATGGTTGAGTCCTTCGTATTCGTCCTGATGGCCATCGCCGCCATCGCCGGCGCAGTGACGGTCGTCGTTGCCAGGAACCCGGTCTATTCGGCGATCGGGCTCCTCGGCACCCTCTTCTCCGTCGCCGTCCTCTACGTGCTCCAGCTGGCGCACTTCGTGGCCGCGGTGCAGATCATCGTCTATGCCGGCGCAGTGCTCACCCTCTTCCTCTTTGTCATCATGCTCATCGGCGTCGACAAAGACGAGACGCGGTCGGAGAACCTCCCTTTCCAGCGGAAAGCTGTGATTGCGCTCGGATCGGTGATCATCCTCCTCGCCGCCGCACTGGCCCTGTTCACCGATTTCCAATGGGTGCCGGGTGCTTCCGAGGCTCTCATCCCGGACTCGACCAACGGGACCATCGAAGCCATAGCCGAGCCGCTATTCACCAGCTGGGTCCTGGCCTTTGAAGCCACCGCCTTGCTGCTCACCATCTCCGCCGCCGGGGCCATCGCCCTCGCCCACTACAGAAAGCGGGATATCTGATGGTCGATCCCGGCCTGTACATGACAGTGGCGGCCGTCCTCTTTTTCATCGGTGCGCTCGGCATGCTGGTGCGAAGGAACGCTCTCGTGATGTTCATGTGCATCGAGTTGATGCTCAACGCCGTCAACCTGACGTTGATCTCTGCGGGCCGTGCCATGAACGACCTCAACGGCCAGGTGGCCGTGTTCTTCATTCTGGTGGTTGCCGCCGCCGAGGTCGTGGTGGGACTGGCGATCATCGTCGCCATCTTCCGGAGGCGTTCGACCGCTTCAGTCGACGAGCTCAATGAGATGAGAGGTTGAGCCAGTGATCGACTTCATCTGGTTGATCATTGCCCTGCCGCTGCTGAGTGCGGTATTGCTCCACTTCGCCGGTCGGTACCTGGGTGAGCCCCTTTCCGGATGGCTTGCCACCGTCGCGATTGGTGCATCCTTCGTGTTCGCCTTCGTGGCAGCGCTTCCTTTCTTCGAAGGGGGAGCAGAGGCATCGACGGTGTTTCTCTGGGAGTGGATGCCGGCGGTCGGTGCCAGTTTCGAGATCCAGTGGGACCCCTTGTCGGCAATGATGGCACTCGTGGTGACCGGGGTGGGGACTCTCATTCATGTCTTCGCCATCAGCTACATGCACGGTGACGAACGGTTTGCCCGCTTCTTCACCTACCTCAATCTGTTTGCCGCGTCGATGCTGACTCTGGTCCTCGCCGGGAACTACGCAATGCTCTTCCTCGGATGGGAGTTGGTGGGTCTCTGTTCGTATCTTCTCATCGGGTTCTGGTTCACCCGCCCGTCGGCTGCGGCTGCGGCCAAGAAGGCATTTGTGGTCAATCGGATCGGCGACTTCGGTTTCATGATCGCCGTGATGCTGGTGTTCACCAGCTTCGGGACCCTGTCATTTGCGGGTATTTTCGAAAGAGCACCCGAGGTGCTCACCACCGGCACGGCAACCGCGATCGGCCTGCTGATGTTGGTCGGCGCAGCAGGCAAGTCGGCACAGATCCCGCTCTATGTCTGGCTGCCCGACGCCATGGAGGGCCCGACCCCGGTGTCGGCCCTGATCCACGCCGCAACCATGGTCACCGCAGGTGTCTATGTGATCGCCCGCTCGGCGGCGATCTTCGAACTGGCCCCCGCGGCCTCCATGACCGTCGCCACCGTGGGTGCGATCACTGCCATCTGGGCCGCGACCATCGCTCTCGCCCAGCGCGATATCAAGAGGGTCCTGGCGTATTCGACGGTCTCCCAACTCGGATACATGTTCCTGGCAGTTGGCTCGACCGCATACGTCGCCGGGCTCTTCCACTTGATGACCCATGCATTCTTCAAGGCCCTGCTCTTCCTTGGCGCCGGTGCGGTGATCCATGCCATGAATGGCGAGCAGGACATGCACAAGATGGGCGGACTGCTGAAACGTATGCCCGTCACCGGTATCACCATGGGAATCGCCACACTTGCAATTGCGGGCATCCCGCCGATGGCCGGCTTCTGGTCGAAGGACGAGATTCTGGGGGCGGCCTTCGAGCGGGGCGGTTGGTTCTCCGTTCTGTTTGTCGTCGGATTGGTGACCGCCCTCCTCACGTCGTTCTATATGAGCCGGCAGTGGGTTCTGGTGTTCCTCGGCGAACCGAGATGGTCCGAAGGCGTTGATCCTCACAAGGCGCCCCGGTTGATGGGGGTTCCGCTCATCGCGCTCGCTGTGCTTTCCGTATTGGGTGGCCTGGTCAACACGCCATTCCGCTACACGCTGGAGCACTTCCTCGAGCCGGTGTTCGAAGGCATCTCGGTCCAGCATCCACCGGAAGGGATCGGGATGTTCCTGATCGTGGCCGGCCTCTCGGTCGTCGCCGGCGCGGTCGGAGCAGCAGCTGCCTTGGTCACTTACCGCCAGCCAGCTAGCTCATGGCGGCGTTTCGAAGAAGGGCTCCAGCCACTCTGGGGCACATGGGAAGACGCTTACCGGATCGACGACTTCTACGGTCGGACGTTGGTCGCACCCGGGAAGAGGGTGGCCGAGGTGATGGCTTTCGAGGTCGATTTGGCCTTCATCGACGGGGCGGTCAACGGGATTGCCGGTTTCTTCATCGGCCTCGGCCAGCGGCTCCGGCCGCTTCAGACCGGCTACGTCCGCAACTACGCGGCGCTTCTCTTCGCCGGAGCGATTGTCGTCGTGGCCTGGCTTCTGGCGGGCGGCAGTCTCTGATGCTCACCGCATTGATCCTCGCCCCGGCGGTCGCCGCCATCGTCGTCGCTTTGATCCCGTCGAGGCGGGCGGAGCTACACCTCCCTCTGGGGATCGCTCTCTCGATGGTGCCGCTCGCCCTTGCCGGCTATCTGTTCTGGATTTTCGAGCCGATGCCGGGCTACCAGCAGGCAACTGACGCGGTCTGGTACGAACCGTGGGGAATCGGTTGGACACTCGGTGTCGACGGGATCTCGCTGCCCATGGTGGTGCTCACGGCGCTGCTGGTGCCCATCGCCCTGGGGGCTTCGACGTCGATCAGCAAACGGATCAAAGAGTTCGTCGTGTTCATCCTGCTGCTCGAGGCAGGGATGATCGGGGCCTTCCTCGCCCTGGACATGTTCCTGTTCTTCGTCTTCTTCGAGGCCATCCTCATCCCGATGTACTTCATCATCGGCATCTGGGGAGGGGAGCGGCGAATCTATGCATCGATAAAGTTCTTCATCTACACGGCATTGGGATCGGCCCTGATGCTTGCGGCAATCATCGGGCTGGCGTTCAACTACTCGTCCCAATTCGGTGTGACCTCCTTTGCCCTCGCTGACCTCATGCAGGTGACGCTGGACCAGGGGACGGAGCGATGGTTCTTCGCTGCCTTTGCCCTCGCCTTCGCCATCAAAGTGCCGCTTTTTCCGCTGCACACCTGGTTGCCCGATGCCCATGTCGAGGCGCCAACTGCCGGGTCGGTGCTGCTGGCTGCTGTCCTGCTGAAACTGGGCACCTACGGGCTGCTCCGGTTCAATCTTGCGCTGTTCCCCGAGGCTTCGGTTGATGCCGTCCCCATCATGGGAACCATTGCCGTAATCGGCATCATCTATGGCGCTGTCGTCGCCATCGTCCAACCCGACCTCAAGAAGCTGGTCGCCTATTCCTCGGTTTCACATCTGGGCTTCATCGTGCTCGGCACGTTCGCCCTCACCTCGGGCGGCGTTCAGGGGGCGGTAATCCAGAATTTCAACCACGGCGTCACCACCGGGGCCCTCTTCCTCCTCGTGGGCATGCTCTACGATCGCCGGCACACCAAGGCGATCGCCGACTTCGGGGGCCTCCAGAAGGTGATGCCGGTGTTTGCGGGCTTTTTCCTGTTCATGACGTTCGCCTCGATCGGCCTGCCGGGGCTGAACGGCTTTGTGGGCGAGTTCCTGATCTTGATCGGCAGCTACGCAACGGTCCCGGTGCTTGCCATCATCGCCTCCTTCGGTGTGGTGCTGGCGGCGATCTACCTGCTCTGGGCGTACGAGAGAGTGTTCACCGGGGAGCCTGACAAAGAGGAGAACAAAGTGCTTGTCGATCTCTCGGCCCGCGAGATCGGCTTGCTTACCCCTCTGGCGATACTCGTTCTGGTGGTCGGTCTCTACCCGGCGGTCCTGCTGGACAAGATCGGCCCCTCGACTGAGGCAGTGCTCGATCACATCGAATCGTCGACCGACTTCGAAGTGCCGTACCCGGGCCGCCTCGATGATGTGTTCACGGCGGGAGGCGATTCCTGATGCAAACCCCGGATGTGAACTGGCTGGCCATCGCCCCTGATCTGGCCCTGGCCTTTGCTGCGGCGATCATCCTCCTCGTCGAGGTGCAGTGGAAGCCGCGCGCCCGGATACTCGGGCTCATTGCCGCCGGTTCCCTGGTGGTTGCTTCCGGGCTGGCAGTTGTGCAATGGCTTGTCGCCACCGATGCCGTCGCCGCAGGCAACGTCTCCGTGCTTTCTGCTTTTTCCGGGATGGTCCTGATGGACGGCTATGCCATCTTCGGCCGGTTCGCTCTGTTGGTTGTGACCGCCATGGGCATTGCGTCGGGCTGGCAGTTCTTCAGCGATCTGGGCCGCAGATGTGCAGAGGGTCTCGCCCTCGTCCTCCTGGCCACCACCGGGTTTTCGATAATGGTCTCGTCGAACAACCTGATCATGTTGTTCCTGGGCCTTGAAGTCGGCTCGATTGCCCTCTACGTTCTCGCCGGGCTGACCAGGGAGGATAAGAAAGCCGACGAGGCGGCCATCAAGTACTTCCTCATGGGCTCCTTCGCCTCGGCGATCTTCGTCTACGGAGTCGCTTTGATCTATGCGGGGACCCGTCAGCTCACCATCCTCGGAATCGGAGACTTCCTCGGCTCGTTCATCGTTGGCAGCCCCGGGGTCATCCTGATCGGGATCGGTCTGGTGATCGTCGGGCTCGGCTTCAAGGTCTCGGCTGCTCCGTTCCACACCTGGGCCCCCGACGTTTACCAGGGCGCACCCGCCGGCATCGTCGGCTACCTGGCCGGCGTCGCCAAGATCGCCGGCTTCGCTGCAATGGCGCGAATCCTGCTCACTGCCGTCGATGACTTCGACTGGAGTTTCCTGCCGGTCATTTCCGGCCTCGCCGTGGTTTCGATGCTCCTCGGGTCGGTGATGGCACTGGTCCAGAGCGATGTGCGACGGATGCTTGCCTATTCCGGCGTCGCCCATGCCGGCTTCATCCTGACCGGGATCGCCGGATCCAGCTCCGACGGCATCCTGTTCTACCTGGCCGTCTACGCGGTGCAGCTGGTGGGGGCGTTCGCAGTGGTCGCTGCTGTGTCAGGCCCCAGCGGATCGAGTTCCGATATCGGCCTCTATCGGGGTCTCTCCCGCCGCTCCCCGGTCCTTGCCGGCAGTCTCACCGTGCTCCTGCTGGGAATGGCAGGGCTGCCCCTCACCTCGGGGTTCGTTGCGAAGTTCGGAGTGTTTTCCGATGCCTGGTTCAACGGTCACGAGTGGCTGGTAGTGGTGGCGGTCATCGCCTCGGTCATCGCCTTTGCCTTCTACCTGCGCATCGTTGTGATCATGTACATGGAAGACGACGATGCAGCCCCGATTGCAGTGCCGGGGCTGGTCAGGTGGGTTCTTGGAATCGCCGTCTTGGCCACGCTGATCTGGGGCATCTTGCCCGGATCACTCCTTAACATCGTTGCTGATGCCCTCCCGCTCTAGAGCTTCGATCCTGTTTGTAGTGAGCGCGGCCCTCTCGATCGGGCTGGCGCTGCCTGCCGTCGCCGCCGAGATCGAAAGCTCGGACTTGCTCATCATCACCGAAGACACAGTTTTCACCGGCGATCTCTACGCAGCGGCCAACCGGGTGCTGGTGCGGGGGACAATCGAAGGTGACCTGTTTGCCCTGGCCGGACAGGACGTGAGCATCGAAGGTGAGGTCACCGGCTCGGTGACGGCCCTCGCTCCGGAGGTAAGGGTGAGCGGGGTCATCGGAGGGTCACTCCGGGTGGCCTCACCGTCAGTCGAGATCTCCGGCGAGGTCGAGGGCGACGTCGTTGCGGTGGCTTTCGGGATCGAACTCGCACCCGGGGGCCAGGTCGGCGCCGACCTGATCATGTGGGCGTGGGATGCGGGGTCGCACGGGTCGGTCAGCGCAGACGTCGAAGGCTCCCAACGGAAACTCGAACTATCGGGTGATGTCACCGGCAACGTCAGGGTCTCCGCAGGTCGCGTAAGCGTTGTCGATGACCTTCATGTCGGGGGCGATCTGACTTACCGGTCGAGCAACGAGGCTGTCGGAGTCGAGCTGGCGGATGTTGGCGGTGTCGTCGTGCAACAGACTCGCATGCCACCGAACATCAGGGTCCGGGCTCTGGCCCTGGCCAGCAAGATCCTGGTGGCGATCGTCCTGGCCGCGATGGCATTGGTCGTTTCTTCGGTGTGGCCGGAGCGGTCGGAGCGGGCATTGGCGGGCCTGGAGGCGGCGCCGTTCCGCTCGTTCCTGACCGGTGCAGCAGTTGTGCTCTCACCGGCGCTGGTCCTGGGCGTCGCTGTTGCGGTGCTCGCGTTCGCCCCGTCCTCCACTGCGCTCCCGTTGGTCGCCGCTTTGATCCCGATCCTCTTCGCGCTGATGGGGATCGTCCTGGTGGCCGGCCTGTTCGCCGGGATGCCTGCGGTGGCATGGATCGGGGCCCGTCTCAAGAAGCAGACGACTGTTGCGGGCGCGGTCGCCATCGGATCTGCGGTGGTCGCAATCCTGTGGCTCATCCCGGTTGTGGGCTGGATCGTTGCCCTGCTGGTCCTCGCGGCGGGGATGGGTGGATGGCTCTCCACTTACAGGCGCCAGGACACAATCCCTACTTAGTACTGGCCCGTCGCAGAAATACCGGCGGGGTCTCTCCGGCCCTCGTCGCCCCAGGCTGC
>JBBDMR010000099.1:0-18435 GCA_040878225.1 Acidimicrobiia bacterium | reverse complement strand
GGCAGCTTGACAGTTACGCCCCTGGGGTGTCTACCTCCACCCGCCTAACGGCGGGTGCAGGGACCTTCCTCCCGCAAGCGGGAGGACAGCCAGACGCGGGAGTACCTCCATACGCGTCTCTCCCTCCGCTTGCGGAGGGAGTACCTCCGACCGGTAGGTCGGAGGGGAGGGTGGGGAGTTCCCACCAACGGAGCTTGAGCTCCCGGCCCGTGGGGATCTCTCCCTCCTCCCTCCACCCGCCTGTCGGCGGGTGCAGGGACCTTCCTCCCGCAAGCGGGAGGACAGCCAGACGCGGGAGTACCTCCATACGCGTCTCTCCCTCCGCTTGCAACTCTCCCTCCGCTGGCGGAGGGAAGGGTGGGGGAGATCCCACCAACTCTGCTCAGCCTCCGTCGTAGTCCGCAAGGAGGTCGATGAGTTCGTCGCCGTAGGCTTCGAGCTTTGCCGGGCCGATGCCGGTGATCTTGAGCAGGGCGTCGGCGGAGGCGGGGCGGATGGCTGCGATCTCGTTGAGGGTGGTGTCGTGAAAGATGACAAAGGCAGGGACGCCCTGGGATTCCGCCTGTGTCAGCCGCCACTTTTTCAGCCGCTCGATCAGGGCCTCGTCGACGTCGTCGGGGCTGCGCCGGAGCGGGCCGGACTTGCCGCCGACCTCGATCCGGTCGCCCCACTTCACCCTGATCTCCGCTCCACCCCCGTGCAGCTTGACCACGCAGCCCTCATCGGTGATCCGGTCGACCACGCCCTTGTAGCCACCCTGCACTTTGATCTCCTCGGCAACGCCGGCGATGAGCCCGGTGAGAATGGTAGATGCCTTCTTATCCGGTTCGGGGCGCACTTTCTCGGCCTTGGGGCGGCTGCCGTCGAGTTCGGATAGGAAAACCGACGGCGTCTTCTTGTCGGCGAGGACGGTCACCGTTCTGATGCCGCGGGTGATGGCGACGTGGAAGATCCGCCGCTCCTCTTCGATGTCGCCGGCGAGATGGTGCGGCATCAGCGAGGAGTCAGCCCCGAAGACCACCACGTGGTCCCACTCCAACCCCTTCACTCGGTGCACCGTCGACAGCACAACTCCGTCGAGATCGGATGGTGTCGCCAGCCGCTCGCGGAGCCACGGTTCGAAAGTGGCCGGGTCTTCGTGGAGCCCGGCGATTCGTTGCAGGGCGATGAGGTCGTCGGTCTGACCGGACCGGTCGGCGAGATTGCGGGTGGCGTCGAGTGCAGCGGCGGCGCTGCTCAGGCCGATGTCGTCGGAGAGGGTGTCGAGGAGGAGCGAGGTCGATGTCGCCGATGAGGCGGCGAGGCGGATGTCGTCGCAGAACGAGTCCCAGCGCTTGCGTCGCTTCGAGTCGAGGTCGGTGCCGAGTGCCTCGATGCCGTCGATGGTGAACGGGCCACGGCGACGTTCGATCGAATCGGTGAACAGCCGGGTCAGGCCGCGGCCGGGGCGGCGGATCGCCTGGAACAGGTCGTTTCGGGTCATCGCCTCGGGGTCGAGGGCGATGCGGATCCAGGCGAGGGTTGCCCGGAGCAGGGTCCGGTCGAGGACCGACGCGCCGAGCAGCGATTGAAATCGTGTGCCGCGCTCGGCGAGGGCGACCTGGACCGGGAGCAGACTCGAGTTGACCCGGGTGAGCACGGCGATGGTGTTCATTGGTGCCTCTTCGTCGATCAGCCTGGTGATGCGGTCGACGGCGATGGTCCCCAGGTCAACCCCACTCGCCTGTTCGACCGATAACCCCTGGAGTTTCGAATCGGCGCGGATCGTCTTGGGAAGCCGACGGTCGTTGTATCCGAGGAGGTGGGTGGCGCCGGTGACCACGTCGGTGGGGCTGCGGTAGTTGGTCTCCAGGGCGTAGCTGCCGGCACCGGGGAAGAGAGTCTCGAAGTCGATCAGGTAACGGGGATCGGCCCCGGCGTACCCGTAGATCACCTGGTCGTCGTCGCCGACCCCGAACACATTCAGCCCTGGACTGGCGACGAGTCGCAACAAAAGCAGGTAAGCAGGGGTGAGGTCTTGGAACTCGTCGACGAGGAGGTGCCGGCACTGCCTCTGCCAGTGGTCGCGGAGGTCGGGGCTGGTGAGGAGCGCCTTGATCGCCCCGTAGATCTGGGTGTCGTGGTCCGCTTCGCCCCGGTCGGTCAGGATCTCCTGATACTTGCGGAAGGTTTCCCCGAACCCGGGGACGTCGTCGCGTTCGGCTTCGATGAGTGTGGGCGGGCGGAGCCCGATCCGGACTTCGCTGAGGGCTTCGAGATAGGGCCCGATCACGTCGGTGTTGGCCCGGGGCGGGGCGGGGGAAATGGGTTCGAGGCGGCGGCGTTGCTCCCGCTCGTCGATGAGGGTGAGGTGGGGCTGGGCCATGCGCAGGATCGCCCAACCGAGGGAGTGGATGGTGCGGATCCGGGAGCGGAGGCTGGCCGGGAGTCTTTCGGCCATCTCGTCGGCGGCCCGTTTGTTGTAGGCCACGGCGGTGATGATCTCCGGTTCGACAAGGCGGTCTTCCACGAGGTGACGCATCCGCGCAGTGAGGACCCGGGTCTTGCCTGAACCGGCGGGTGCGATGATCCGTGCTGGCCCCGCTTCGTGGGAGACGGCGGCGAGCTGATCGGCAGCGAGAGCCTCGGAAGGTGCGGTAGGCGGGGGAACCCGGGTGGTTCGTCCCAGGTCGACAGTCTCGTGGTGAACGACGTCGAGATCGAATGGTTGGCGGGGACCTCCGTCGACCCATACCGCCGACCCGTCGGCCAGGACCACATCGGCAGGCGCTTCGACTCTCGCTCCGATCCGGGCTTCGGCCTTGCGGGACCACCACCAGACCAGTTCGTCTCCGGTGGCGTCGTAGGAGTTGTGCCACACGGCTTTGGTCAGCCGTTCCCGGAGGAAGGTGAAGTCGCTGCCCAGCTCGACGGGGTCGGCATCGAGGCTCTCGGTCCGGTTCAACTCGGCGGCGGGCACTCCGAGTTCATAGACGGTCGGGGTCCGCTGTACATAGCGACGCTGCGCATCGATCACGACAGCCTCGAGACGGTCGGGATCGGCGAGCAGGGGCGTGTCGATGGTCACCCGATCGGCTCCATCCCACCCCTCAGGTGCGGGAGAACCCGGCTTGACCACCACCGACCGTCCGAGTTCTTCAGGCCCGGGAAAACTGATACTCACACTCCTGCCGACGGTAGCGACCGCCTGTGACAGTCTGGAGGGGTTCCGATTCGGCTTAGTTCGAGTCTGGGGCCAGGACGCGGATGGAGAGGAGTTTGCCTTCGATCGACACCCGCCACTCGTTGCCTTCGTAGGTCCAGGAGGTGCTGTGGCCGGAGGCAAGCTCTTCGAGGGTCTGGCCGCCGAGCCCAGTGGCGAAGTAGTTGTCGATGCACTCAGGGGAGAACGGGTTGATGACGTGACACATGTGGAGGTACAAGGTCGAGACGTTGGGGTGCTCCACGCTCGAGCGGGTCATCAGGGCAACCAGGTAGCCGTCGCTGTCGCGTAATGCGCCAATCAGCTCGGCGGAGGTGTCGAAACCATGACGGAAAGCGTCCAACTCACCGCTCTCGGGCATCCGCCGCAGTGGTTGGGAGATCGACGGCGCCTGCTCGATGGAGTTCCACAACTCGTGGACCTCGTCGAAACGAATCCCGAGCGTATCCGGTGGGATCTCCACCGCGACGGGGATGCTGGTCAGGACAACTCCGGCCGCTACGTCTGGCGCAGGGTCACCTCGGAGATTTCCGAAGGCGACGGTGAGGGCGAAGGCAGCGACAATCCAGGCGCCGACAGCGACTGCCTTCTTCCACAACGGCACAGGAGTTCTCGCTGCATCGGCAGGTTGCGGCTCCGGGGATCCGTCAACTTCGTCTTCGGGGTCCTCGGGCGGTATCGCCACTCGTAGCTCTTCTTTGATGTCGGTCATTGCGCAGCCTCTGGCAGTCCAACATGTCCCTATCGGCAGCTAACGCGCATTTCCGAAGGGTCGATTGACCCAGACAGGCTGCCAGGAGTGATCGCTATGCGGAAGCGGCGAGTCGGGCCGCGGTGGTGAAGACTCTCGGATCCGGGTAGTCCTCGCAGTAGTTGTACAGGTAGGACACCCGGACGATGCCGTCGGTGTCGATCACGAACTCACCCGACTGCATCCATGGATCGTCGACGAGGGGGCGACCCTGGCTTCTGCGGTCCTCCTGAAAAGCCTCGCCGACCTCCTTGGTGTGCGAGCAGAATTCGTCGGGGGCGTCGTAGAGGACCTGTTCCCGGGACCAGTGGGAGAGGCCGAAAGCCTTGTGGGTGCGGTAGTCGGGGTCGGCGAGAACCGGAGCGGGGACCTCGTAGCGCTGCTTGTAGGCGATGACCCGCTCGATATCGCCGGGGGCGACAACCACGACGTTCAGGCCCGCCTCGCGGTATGTCTCATACTCGTCCTGGAGTCTCTCGACCCGCTCCAGACCGCACCCGCAGCCGAGGTGCCGCCACAACATCGCAAGGAGAGGTTGTTCCTGCCACAGACTGCTCAGCGATGTCTGCGACCCGTCTTCGGCTGTCAGCTCGAGGTCCGGTGCCGTCTGGCCACGCCGCACCGGTTCCCCCATCAGCGACGGACCGGCCACCCAGTGGTCCATCCACCTGCGTTCCGCCGACAACACCAGCGCCGTGACGTCTCGGTCACTCATTGGTCAACTCCTTCGGCCGCCGATCGTACTCAGTCCCGAGGAGCTCCTTTGCTGCCAGGAGGTCATGCTCCTCGAACCCCTCGGTGAACGATCCGTACAATTTCGCAAGTTCATCGGACCCATCCGGTGATTCGCCTGTCTTCCGGCGGAGTGCGACCGACCGGGTCAATGCCTGGAGCTCAAACAGGTCGAATCCCGCGGCCCGGGCGAGGTCTACCGCTCTCGAGTACGCGGCCGCCGCCGCCTCGAGGTCGGGCGGTGATGTCATCGTGTGGAAATCACCTTTGAAGGTCCAGAAGTTGGGCGACTTCGACTGGTCTGCCCCGCCCTCGATCTCGATCGCTTCCTCGATCAGGCTCAAAGCACTCTCGGGTTGGCCGGTCATGGCGAGTGCAGCGGCTCGCAAGCTGAGGATCAGGGGCCAGAAGATCGGCGGAGCGCTCAGACCCTGATAGAGGTCTATGGCCGCTTCGAGTTTGGACATCCCGATCTCGATCTCACCCATCGCCGTACGCGAGAACCCCTCCAAGACCGTGGACAGTGTTCGCCAGAGCAGATAGTCGTTTTCGTCGGATACTCGGGCCAGTTCGTCGGCAAATTGGATGCACTCTTCGAAGCGGTATCGGCTGAGGGCCAGAAACCCATTGTGATACAACGCCCAGGCGACGCTGAACGGATGGTCGAGTTGGCGGGCGACGGCAAGCGCAGCGCTGACCCGGCCGGCTCCTCTCTCCACGGAGCCACATTGCCAGAGGAGGATCCCGGAAGCGACTCTGGCGGTCACACCGATGCTGGTGCCCATTCGGTAGCGGCTGGAACCAGACGACGGGTCGAACAGCTCTATTGACTTGTCGAGATGGGCGAGACCCTCCTCCAGGCGCCCGCAGAAAGCCGACGCCGCCCCGAAGAGGTATTCGGCATCGGCGCGGAGAGTCTCGTCTTCTTCGGCCATCCCCAACAGCTCCCCGGCAATCTCGAGGCTCTGGTCGAACTGGGCAATGTTCATGTGAAAAACCCACAGGGCCCGAAGTACCGGGTATCGCTGGGCGATGGTCCCGGTGGTGTCAGCCATCTCGAGGACTTGTTTGAAGGCCTCCTCCACTTCAGGGCCCCAACCCCGCACCGCCATCAATGCCCGGGCGAGGCTGGTGCGGATGATCAACTCGTCCGCGGCTCGCTCCGGGGACGGGTGGGCGCCGAGAACGTGAAGAGTGTCAGAGGCCAGTTCGATTGCCGCGTGGTACCAACCCCGGGCCTCGTGGAGTGCCCAGAGCCCGTCGATCAAGTTGAACAGCTCTTCGACCTCTCCTTGGTCCACCCAGAAGCGCCATGCGGTGCGCAGGTTGCCGATCTCAGAGGCCAGTTCCTCGAGCACCTCCTCCCGCTTCCCGCTGCCCAAACCATCTGCGAGACGGTGAGCGAAGTCGGAGAAGTGACGGGCGTGGGCGAGACGCACTTTCCGGTCCAGCTCCTGAGTCTCCGCCAGACGCTCGGTGGCGTACTCCTTGATCATCAGAAGCATCCCGAATCGTCGCGTCGATTTCTCATTGTCTACCTGTACCAGGCTCTTGTCCACCAGGGAGGCCAGTGAGTCGACGTCGAATTCTTCGAGCGTCTCTCTCGCCACGGCTTCAATCGACGTGAGATCGGAGGTCGAGAACACCGCGAGAAGCTCGAATAGGGCTCGTTCGTGGTTGGCGAGGAGCTCGTAGCTCCAACCGATTGCCCCCCACAGGGTGCGCTGCCGATCGGGAACGTCACGGCCACCGCTGCCGAGGACATCGAGTCGTTCACGGAGTCGGACTATCAAGTCTTTGGGGGTGAATACATTTAATCTCGCGGCCGCCAACTCGATTGCCAGCGGCAGGCCGTCGAGACGGAGGCAGATCTCGGCGATCGTCGATGCGTTTTCCTCCGTCGGTTCGAAACTGGGATCAACGGCCCGCGCCCGCTCTACAAAAAGCTGTACTGCCTCAGACTCGAGGATCACCGGCACGGGGTCGTCCGACCTGGGAAGAGAGAGCGGGGGAACCGGGAACACGAACTCGGCGCGCACCCGCAGTGTTTCCCGACTGGTCACGATGACCTTCATCTTCGGTGCGTGCTGGAGGAGTTCGGCGATGCCGACGGCAGCGGCTGTCACCTGCTCGAAGTTGTCGAGGAGCAGCAACATCTCTTTGTCACGCAGCCTCGTCTTGAGCAATCCGAGGGCGTCGGCACCTCCGGTCGAAGGAATGTTGAGGGCCCTGACGATGGCCTCCATGGCAGCGTCGGGATCCCGCTCCATCGACACGTCGACGAAAAAGACACCATCAGTGAAGCGATTCGATTGATCCGCGGCGACCTGGAGGCCGAGACGTGTTTTGCCGGCGCCGCCGGGCCCGGCGATGGTGAGGAGCCGGATGTTGGGCGACTCGAGCATCGCCTCGATGGCAGCTAGTTCGGTGGTCCGGCCGAGGAATTCAGTGGTCTGCAGGGGCAGGTTGTGGGGGCGGGAGTCAAGAGTGAGCGGTGCGGCGAACTCAGAAACCAGGTCGGGGTGCACTAGCTGAAATAGATGTTCGGGCAGCGTGAGGTCTTTGAGCCGGTGCATCCCGAGGTCACGTAACGACCCTCCATCGGGAAGCGTGTCCGTGGCCAGCTCGGCACTCATCCCCGAAACGAGCACCTGGCCACCATGACCTGCTGCCATGATGCGCGCCGCCCGGTTTACCGCGGTGCCGAACACGTCTCCATCGCGGTTCTCCGACTCGCCTGAGTGGATTCCCATACGAACCCGGATCGGGCCGGTGTCGCCCCACGTTTCGGTGGTCAGGTTCCTCTGGGTCTCCAAAGCGGCAGCGAGGCCGTCGCCGGCGGAGTCAAATACGGCAAGGCCCCCGTCACCTGTCGTCTTGACCAGGCGCCCGCCGAAATTGGCGATGGCGGCAGAGAAGATGGCGTCGTGACGCGCCAGTGCCGGAGCCATTTCTGTGGGATTCTCCTCCCAGAGACGCGTGCTCGATGCGATGTCAGAGAACAGGTACGTGAGCACGGCGCAATACTAGGAGCCAAGCTCGGTTCTCAACACTGAAAACGGACTGTCGATGGCCTCCAGAGACGCCGGTAGACCTGCGCGTCGAGGCTGCAGGGAGGTCCGTAAACCTCGACCTCTCGCCTGCTCAGGATCGTTAGTGTGGGTCGTCCATGAGCCAGCCTGCCTCTACCGCGGCGGAAGTCGTCGCCCTCAACGCCGATGTCGTGGGCTACAGCGCTTTGCTGGCCGACGACTTCGACACGATCACCGCCGCCATGGGCGACATCAGAAAGGTCGTCGAGGACAATGTCAGGGGGAGCGGCGGGACCCTGGTCAACTTCGTCGGCGACAACTTCATGGCCGTCTTCCCCGATTCCAAAGATGCGATGCAGTCGGCTATCGCCATCACCAGAGCGGTGGAGGAGTACAACGTCGAGAATCGGAAGGATCGACAGGTGCGCTTCAGGATGGGGCTCGATGAGGGCTCGGTCACCGTCTCCGGAGACCAGTATTTCGGTGACGCACTGAACGTGGCCGCCAGGATCCAGGCGGTTGCCCCCGTCGGTGGGGTCAGCATCTCCGGCAGGGTCTACCGTTCGCTGGACGAGCCGGCCCTTCGTTTCCACTCGGTCGGTCGCAAGGCGCTGAAGAACATCCCTGAGGAAGTCGAGGTCTTCCAGTTCACCGACCTTCCCACCGGGGGAGGTGCTCCGTCAGCAGCTGGGGGGCTCTCCCTTGCCGAGCCCACGGTTGCCGTTTTGCCGATCCATGCCGACTCCCTCGAGCCCGGTTTGCAGTCGGGGGCCGGGGTGATCCGGGACGACCTCATCCACCGGCTGGCTCAGGTTCCGAGACTTCGTGTGGTGAATGCATCGGTTGGCCCCGGAGCTCACTCCCTGGGCGAGACGGTGCGCTATCTGCTCGAGACCGGTGTTCACCAGGTTGGTGACCAGGTGAGGGTGTATGCGAGGTTGGTCGATGTCACCTCGATGAATATCGTCACCACCAACCGTTGGACGGCTTCGACCGCCGATCTGCTGGCCCTTTCCGACGATGTTGCCGAGGAGACCGCCCGGGCGATCGAGATCGAGCTGATAATCGGGGAGCCGGCCGGCCTCTACGCCGACCTCGAGGACCCGGCGGCGATCCAGAACATCTACACAGGCTGGTACCACCTCACAGCCGGGACTCCCGAGGGTCTGACCAAGGCGATCGAATACTTCGGAAGGGTGGCGGTTAGTCATCCCGACCTCACCTACGGTCATGTGCTATCGGCGTTCGCGTATTGGATGTGGGCTTCGATGGTTTTGGGAACGGAGCGAGGGACTTACCTGGAGAAGGCTCTGGAGGGCGCCCGGGTGGCGGAGAAGCTGGGGGACCACACCGGGCTTGCCCAGATGGTCATCGCCGGAGCCCTGATGTTCCAGGGAAAGTCGGAGCAGGCTTTGGAAAAGATCAACAACCTGGAGATCAGACGTCCCACCTGCGACGTCACGTACGCCGTGGAAGGCAGCGTCCGCCGCTACATGGGTGATTGGGAGAAGTCGGTCGACTTGCTCGACAAGGCGATGCGACTCACCGCGGCCAACAACCCCTGGTACCCGACTGTGCAGGCGTGCTCCTTCTTTCTCGGCGGGCGGATCGAACAAGCGGCGTCGACCGCAGAGGCAGTGATCGAGCATCAGCCGTCAAACCTGGAGGCGCTGCTGGTTTTGATCGCGGCACAGGTGGAGATGGGTATGGAACGACGGGCACGGGCCACCGCCGAACTCGTGCGGGAGAGGTTCCCCGCCGTCGATGTCGACCGCTGGCTCACCGAGAATCCCTACCAGAAGCGGGAGATGGTCGAACGCTGGAAAGCCGACCTCGCCACGGCGGGCGTCTTCGACTGAGGTCTCCGGCGTACCGGTTCGGGTCGTCCACCATCCCAATATAGGTAGATACCCCGATGTCGCCCCGGGTGCCATCCCATACCTTCGCATCAGGACCCAAGAGGGTTGCAAACGACGCAAAGGAGGACCATGTCTCTGTTCATGGATGTGCACACGATCGAGGGTGGGGTGTCGGCGGCTGATGTGGCCGGGGCCCACCAGAAGGATCTCGAGACGCAGGATCGGTACGGCGTCAACTATCTGCGTTATTGGGTCGACGAGGCAGCAGGGAAGATTTTCTGTCTGGTCGAAGCCGAGAACGCGGAGTTGGCCAACACCGTCCACCGGGAGGCCCATGGCCTCGTCGCCGACGAGATCTACCCCGTCGGCGAGTTCAACTAGGAGGGTTGAAGATGAAGAGAAGGACTCTGGCAGTAGCCACCGCCCTGATGGTGCTCTTCGGAGCGGTTCCTGCCCAGGCTCATGAAGTGCCGCGCAGTGAGCTCAAGGAACTTCGCGCAGTCACCGCTCCCTACCAGTCGGTACGAGCGGCCCTGGCCGATGGTTTCGTGGCGTTCTCGCTCGACCCTGACAATCCAGATGTGCCGACCTGTTTCGACAGTCCGGACGGTGGGATGGGTGTTCACTACGTGCGGAACATCGACGGCATCGTCGACGCCAACGACCCCGAGGCGATGGTCTACGAGGTCAAGAAGAACGGAAGGTTGAAGCTGGTGGCGGTCGAGTACATCGTCCCCGAAACCGAGGTCGACCCGGAGAATCCACCGGTCCTGTTCGGGCACGAGTTCCACCCCCATTCGTTCCTCCCGGTGTACATCCTCCACGTCTGGGTCTGGAGGGCGAACCCGAGTGGGACCTTCGCCGACTTCAACCCCGACGTGAGACCCTGTCCCTAATCAACTACTGACAGAGCCCGTGGCCCTGGGCGCAACCGGGGCCACGGGCTTTGTCGTGTTGGAAACTGCAGGTCTGATTCCGACACCGGCAAGCATCAACCGGGTTCCTTTGTGGGGCCTGGCATGCGCCTCCTCCAGAGCCACCTGGATCCCCCAGTCACCTGAGCCTGCGGTGGGTCAGGGGGTCGGTCCCAGCCTGGCGGATGGGTCGCCTTCCCGTCGCAAACCCCAGGCGGCGAGGGCCGTTGCAGTGAGCATGATCCCGGTGGCGACTATGAACACGGTGTGCAACCCGGCGACCTGGGCGCCGGCCGGAGCAGCCGTTGCCCCACCTTCGGGCAGAACCCCTCCCGCCTCGACGGCCACGCGTGCCGCCCAGATCGAGCCCAACACTGCGATGCCGACGACCTGGCCCATCAGCCTGGTCAGGTGGAGAAGGCCCCCGGCCACTCCCATGTACTCTGCGGGGACGCTCCCCATGATTGCGCTGTTTATCGGTGACTGGAAGAGGCCGATCCCGATCCCGTAGGGGATGGCGATCAATGCGAACTGCCACCACTGGGTGTCTGCGTCGAGGGTCAGGAAGGCGAAGTAGGCGGCGGTGATCGTCAGGAGGCCGATGATCGTCGGCCTCCGTACCCCGGTCCGGTCCGAGATGGAGCCCGAGATGGGCGAGACGATGCCCATCATCAGGGGCGTGACCCCGAGGAGGAACCCCATTGCCAGGACTTCGATCCCGAGGACGTTCGACAGGTAGAACGGCAGGAGGATGAAGGTCGCCGAGAGGCAGACGAACGTCATGATGCCCGTCAGCACGCCAACTGTAAGGGCGGGGCTTGCGAATAGACGTAGGTCGAGCATCGGCGAGTCGACGCGCATCTCCACGTATATGAACCCGGCTGCGGCGACAACTGCGACACCGAGACCTGCTAGCACCACCGGTGACGTCAAGCCCGATTCCTGACTGAGGGTCAGGGCCAGCGAGATGCTGAAGAGCGAGAGTCCCATCAGCAGCGCTCCGGCCACGTCGAATCTCTGTCCCGGGGCGGGGCGGGTGTTCGGGACGAACCGAATCGCCATCCAAGTCCCCACCATCCCGATGGGGAGATTCACCAGGAATATCGCCCTCCAGTTCCAGGCCGAGATGAGGATCCCCCCCAGGATCGGCCCGGTGATGATCCCCGCGCTCACCGCCGTGATGATCCACCCGAGCGCCTTCCCCCGCTCCCTGGCTGGGAACGCCTCGACGAGGATCGCCGAACCCAATGCCAGGACCATCACGGCGCCCACAGCCTGGACTAGCCGGAACGTGATCAGCCATTCGACCCCGGGAGCGAGACCGCAAAGGAGTGATGCGCTGGTGAATAGGCCGAAACCGGCAACGTAGATCTTCTTCTTGCCGAGCACGTCACCGAGTCGGCCCATTCCCAGCGTGAGGGTGGCGATGGTGAGGAGGTAGCCAAGGGCGACCCACTGGATCACGTTGAATGTGGTGTCCAGTTCCTCGACGAGGGTGGGAAAGGCGACATTCACGATCGAGCCGTCGATCGTGGAGAGGAGCACACTCGTCGAGACAGTGGCGAGCACCAACCACCTTCGCCTTGAATCGACGATTGGAGACGGTGGCGGCGGGGTCGGTCTCAACGACCCCCGAGAGTAGTGGCCGCCCCGACCGGGCAGCCAACAGGCGATTAGCGGGTGACAGCGTCCCTGACCGTGTCGAGCCATTCAGGCCTGGCGTCGTGCCACAGTCCCGGCTGGAGGAGACCCTCCCACACGTTGTCACCGGCAAGTGTGGCCGAGGCGCCGGTCACGAGCGTCGCCGCTGCCCCCGCACCGGCCGCCAGGACTGCCGATGGCCCGATCTCCATACCGGCCAGGGTCGCTGCGATGAGACCGGCGGCGAGAGCATCTCCGGCTCCGGTGGCGTCGACAGGGTCGACATGAGGTGGGGTCAGGCTGATCCGGCCGGGACCGATCGCCAGGACCAGTGGGTCCGCTCCGGAGGTCATCGCCACCCGTTTCACGCCCGCGTCCACCAGGTGATCCACAGGTTGATCGCTCCCGGTGAGCTCGCCCAGCGAGCTGCGACTGCCGGTCACGACAGTGAGCGCCGCGAAACTTCCCGTGAGGCCGGCGCCCACGGTACGGCCGACACCGGTCGGGACATCCAGCGAGATCGGCACTCCAGCCAACCGCGCCGTTTCGATCACCTCGAGTGCGGAGTCACGCTGTATGCCGTCCATCAGGGAATACCCGGAGACGTGGAGCCAGTCGAAGCCCTCCTGCCATCCGGGTGGGGCGGTGTAGCTGGTGTTGGCTCCGCGAGCGCCGATCATCGTTCGCTCCCCGTCGGGTGTCACGATGACCGTGTTCATCGCGGTGGGGAGCGCGGCCGACCTCCCCGTCAGGCGGGTGTCCACCCCCGCCTCCTCAAGCAGAGAACGGGCCCGGCGACCGGAGTCGTCATCGCCTACCGCACCCATCATTGCTACATCGTGACCCAACCGGGCCAGGACCACCCCTGTGTTGACCGCCGATCCCCCGAGCAGCTCGGTTCTGGTAGTCGAGAAGACCTCCTCCCCGAGCCGGGGGAGACGGTCGACCGCGAGGACAACGTCGATGTTGATGTCGCCGAAGGCTGCGATCCTCATGCTGTCCCTGTGCATCACCAGCTCACGCTACCGGTCATACTCCAGGTCGTGATCGTACAGGTCTACACAGCCCAGACACCTGAGGAAGCCGTCGACCTGGCGCGTCTCGGCGTGGACCACGTCGGGGTGACGGTCTCCGATCGGGGGCTGCCCGGTGAGGTCCGGATGTCTCTCGGCAGGGCGATCGTCGACGCAGTTAGAGAGACGCCGTCGCGGTCCGTTGCGCTGACGGTTGAAACCCATCTCGAAGAAGTCGAGAGCCTCATCGCCGAGCTCCGCCCGGACATCGTTCACTTCTGCGGCGACATCTCCGTGGTGGGGCCGAAAGAGGTGGGAGAGCTTCGAGGGCGTCTCGGCCGCTCCGGGCTGAGCGTCGAGGTGATGCAGGCGATCGGTGTCACCGGGACCGAGTCCGTCGAGCTAGCGGTGGCGTTCGCGCCGCATGTCGACTGGCTGATTTTGGACTCGGTTACCGACGAGGTCGAAGGAATCGGTGCTGCCGGGTTCACCCACGATTGGGCGGTCAGTCGCCAGATCGTCGAAGAGGTGGCGGTCCCGGTGATCCTTGCCGGTGGGCTCGGCCCCGACAATGTCGCCCGGGCCATCGAGTCGGTCCGCCCCGCCGGCGTCGATTCGCTGACTCGGACCAACCTCTACCGCCCGAACGGGACGTTCGTCAAGGACCTCGAAGCGGTGCGACGCTTCGTGATGGCGGCGCGTCAATAGCCGGCCCCTCTCGCGCAGGGGTGCGAACTCCGTCGAGGTGGCTAACCGCTCATCGATGCTTGCACCAGGAGGCCCTCTTCGAGTGAGCGGAGGAGAAGGGCGTCGGGGTCGTCGGAGAATCCCTGGCCGAACATCCAGTAGTCCACGTTCTGCAGGGTCTCGAGGTATTCGGTTTCCTGCTCCATGATCAGGTCGTCTTCGCAGGCCAGCTCGGTCCAGAACAGTTCGGTGACGGTGAAGGCCTGCCCATCTTCCTCGTCGAGTCCAGGCTCGGTGATATAGGGGCCCGACACCTCGTAGGTTCCGGTGTAGTTGTTGCAGCCGGCGATTCCCGAAATTGTGCCGTCCCCGCCCAACACGAGGGTGATCTCCGAATCCGACCAGACGTTGGTGATGCCGCCGAAGCTCGGGCTCACAAAGTGCGTGACCATGTACTCCCCGCTGAGTTCGGGGGCCTCGCCTTGACCGGCCTCTGTGGTTGTTGTGGTCGACTCCGCCGGTGTATCTGTAGTCGGCGCTGTCGTGGTGCTTTCCCCGTCCCCGCAAGCAGCCGCTACGAGGGACATGACGACCAAGGCGACCTCGAGTTTTCTCCGTGGTGCAGTCCTCATGGGTCAAAACCCTACGCGAACTGGATCGGGTTGTCGTGACCTCGCGGCCTGCCGAGGGACTACCGGGGTGTGCTCACGGGTTGCTTCGAGTTAGCCCTTGCAACGACTTCGCGGACGATCCGCACGGCGTCGCGGCCCACACCATGGATCTGCGCCGATGAGACGCTGTAGAGGAACTTGAGCCCGACGAAGTAGAGGCCCGGTTGGTCGGGGAGGATCCCCCGCTGGTGTTGCACCCTACCCTCGTCGCTGAAGATGGGAAGGTAGATCCAGTCGAATCCGGGGTCGTAGCCGGTGCACCAGATCACGTTGGAGACGTCGAGCGCCTCTCCTTCGACTGTTGCCGGGCGGCCGCCTTCGACACCCACGATCCGGGCTACGGACTCCACCCCGGCCCGGCGCAGCTCTTTGGTGCGGGTTCGTACCAGGGGTTCGCCTCGATGCTCACGGGCCATTTTCCGGCCCATGGGAGTGGAGTCGGTGAGGATCCGATGGAACACGACCCGTCCGATGAACCACGCTGCGACCTGGCCCCGTCGCGTGCCGATGTCCACCGGAACCTCACCCGGTGGCGTTCCGGAGATGAGGGTCTTGTGGTCGCTTGAGAGCTCGAGGGCGATCTCGGCACCCGAATTCCCCAATCCGACGAGCAGGACGGGGCCCGGCTGAAGCTGTCCCGGGTTGCGGTACGCGGAGCTGTGGATGGCGACGATGTCGTCGCTGAGGTCATTGGCGAAGTCGGGATAGCGGGGCACCTGCCAACTCGACATCGCAACCACCACATTGTCGGCGCCGATTGTCCCGCGGTCGGTTTCCACCATGTAGGTGTCGGCTTCACGGCTGAGCCGGGTCACCCTGGTCGAAGAGTGCACCGGGAGCTCGAACCCGGTGGCGTAGGACTCGAGGTAGTCGGCCATCTCCTCTTTGGTGGGGGTGTGACGCCATGTCGCCGGGAACGGCATGCCGTCGAGGCCGTCGAGCCAGGCGGCGGTGAACAGACGCAGCGAATCCCACCGGTTGCGCCAGGCGTCACCGACCCGGTCGGAGGCGTCGAGAATGACGAAGGGGTTGCCCTGTCTCTGCAGGTGGTAGCCCACCGACAACCCGGCCTGGCCACCGCCGATGACGACTGTGGAAGTGCGATCTGGTAGCTGTCTCATTGTGTTCTCCTCATGCGTAGGTCGGTTCTTCGAAACGCGCGGTGCCTGGACGGCGGCCCAGGTATCCGTGGGCCTGGACGGCCGCGGAAACCAGGCATCCGGGGATGAACCCGATCTGGGCGGTGGCCAGTGCATAGGCGATCCAGGGGAGCTGCACCGATGCTCCGAGCAGCCAGCCCCAGTCCTTGCCCGTGGCGGCGGTGCGGAGTGCGGCGACCTGGAGCCCGGTCAGGATCCACGCCCAGTACCCGGGGGCGCCGAGCGCAGACCCGTCCTGAACCGAGGTGGCTGCGATGGCGGCGACCAAAAGACTGCTGCCCAGGAGGGCTAGGCCGATTTGGTTCGTCGTTTCGTGTCCGCGTCTCATACCCGCGAAGGTATGGGGGGCCGGGTCTCTATTTAATGGGGAATTCTCCCCATGGGACCAGCCCGTGCTCGGTGGCGTACAAGGTGGCGGCGGCCCGGGTGGAGACACCGATCTTGCGGTAGGCGTTCTGGATGTGGTGGTCTGCGGTCTTCGGCGAGATGTCGAGGCTGGATGCGATCTGTTTGGTCTGCATGCCTCGGGCGAGGAGGCCGATGACCTCGGTCTCCCGGGAGGTCAGGTCGGCGGGGTCGGACAGGTCGGGTCGCTGCAGCCCAGCCGCCTCGACGACAGCGGCGACTGCGTCGGAGTCCAACCGCCCCTCTCTCGCTTGTGCGGCCAAGAGCCCTGCGGCCTCCTCAATTGGAAGCGGGTCACGGTGGTGGCGTGGCTCGACCATGGCGTGGAAGGCATCGGCCGCGGCGAGCAATCTCGCTCCGGGATCGAGTGCGGCTGCGGGAACACCCCGGTGATATCCGGAGCCGTCGACCTTCTCGTGGTGACAGCACGCCAGGTCGGCAAGATCCTGGAGGGGTTGTGACGGGGCGAGCACCCGGCTGGTGTGATAGGGGTGGAGGCGGACCTGTTCCCACTCGTCGGCCGACAGCGGGCCGCGCTTTTGCCAGATCCGGGGATGAACTGCGGCCCGGCCCACATCGTGGACAAGGGCGGCGCGGCGGACACGTTCGGTGCCGGCATGGTCGAACCCGGCGATGCCGGCAGCCGAGGCGGCCATTTCGGCAACCCCCGGTGAATGCCCGCTCATGCGCGGGGACACCATGTCGGCGAAGTCGGCCAGGGCGGCGAGGGCCCGGTCGAACTCCTCGGTGGCGAGCATCCGGTGCGGTTTGGGCTCGAGGGCGAGAAAGTCGTACCAGACCGATCCCTCGCCGGAAGCGAGGAGATCGGGTGCGTTGTCGGCAAAAGCAAGGGCGATCTCGGGGTCGAAGGCGCCGCCGGCCCGTTCCCGGACTACCGCGGCGGCGCGGTCGGCCCCACCGAGGAGATTCTGGAATGCACCATCCCGGGCGACATGGACGATGCGCAGGGCCGCCGGCACTTCGTCGGCTTCGGCCCGTCCCAGTACGCCCCTGCCGTCCCACCGCTCGGTGAGAACGTTGAACATCTGGCTGACTTCGCTTGGAGCGCCGAGACGCTCGGAGAGGACCACCGCCACCTCACACATCGACTCGAAGTGATCGCCGCGGAAGGTTCGTGCTTTTGGCAGCCGGGTTATCACCTGGTAGCTACGGGTCAGGGCACTGGCGCCGGGGTCGGGCAGGGTCCGGACTACACCCCGGAGCATCTCAAAATCGGTCCCGAATTGGTGGGGGGTGAGGTTCTCCAGCCCGGAGCCCCCGAAAATGCGGAGGTTGGCCTCGGAGTCGGTGTTGCATCCGAGGTACATGAGAAGGCTCACGTAGAACACCTCCGCCTCGGTCTGGATGTCGACGTCGAGGAGCCGGGCGAGCCGTGAACTGACCAGGGTCGCTTCGATCCCGTGCTCGAAGGGGAACCCCATCCCCAGATCCGTGGCAAGACACGCCGCCCCGATCACCTCGGCAGCGCGCACCATCTCGACATCCTTTGGGTCAGCCACCCACACGACCCTACGCGAGTTGTGGTTCGTCCGAGATGGGGAGGGTGCGCGAGCCAGCGGATTTTGTAGTGGAGAATCTCGATTGGTCGTATAGTCTGTTGCGGGGCCCGGGCTGAGAGCGAAGGAGAAAGTATGACTTCGTTTGATGCAAGACTGCGGCTGGTCGGTCAGCCGGGCTTACCCCTGGGCGTCGTGGTCGACCTGACCGGCAAACAGATGAGTGTGACGGTCGACGGCCGTCAACTCGCCTCATGGTCACTCGAGGACATCGAGGTAGCGCTGAATCCGGACGGCTTCCACATCGAGGTCGAAGGCGAAGAGGTAATCCTCAACGTGAACGAGAAAGTCCGGTTCGCCACCGAGCTCCGTT
Source organism: Acidimicrobiia bacterium (assembly GCA_040878225.1). Lineage (GTDB taxonomy): Bacteria > Actinomycetota > Acidimicrobiia > Spongiisociales > ZC4RG35 > MA-ANB-1. The sequence continues at coordinate 478 of JBBDMR010000099.1, read as the reverse complement.
CCCGGAGCCGGCGTCCTCCCCAATAAAGGCCCCAGGGCGCGGCCGTCCCATGTGTAGAGGGTCTGAGGCTCTGGGTTCAGCTGGTGGCCCGATGGGGTGTCTCCGACCTCCCGACCAGGTACCACGTCTCGACGGGTCCCCGACCTTTGACTTCGATCACGCCGCGCTCCTCCCAGGAAAAGCCGTCGGCCACGAGCGCCCTGGTGGCGGCGGGCACATGAATCCGACCGGGTTCCCCCGTCATCCCCATGCGACTCGCAAGGTTGACGGTGTCGCCCCAAAGGTCGTAGCTGAACTTACGCCGCCCGATGATCCCCGCCGTCACCGGCCCGGAGGCTATCCCGATCCGCAGCTGCAGACTTTTACCGTTGAAGGTGGCGGTGGCAACTTGACCTTGGAGGTCGACGGCGAGCTCACATAGCGCCCAGGCATGATCGTCCCGGGCGAGCGGCACGCCGGAAGCCACCATGTAGGCGTC
>JBBDMR010000098.1:0-18536 GCA_040878225.1 Acidimicrobiia bacterium | reverse complement strand
GAGCCCACCGATCCGTGAGGCCGCTCAGGTTCCCGGACACCTCAAATGGATGAACCGGAGGGGTTACGCTCGACCTACGACGGCGACCACCCGAGGCGCGTCTGGATCTTTGAATAGAGGGCGCCGATCTCTTACGAGGTCTGAGATGGGGTCTGCGTCGAGGTCACTGGCCGACGTTTCCGATGTCGGAGTCATGGACTCGCAACTCATTGGTGCCACGCACGCTTCCACAACTCCGGCCCGGCCAGGAAGACGAGTCCAGCCAGGACGGCCACACCCCAGTCGGCGAGGGTCAGGGGAGTGAGACCGAGAACCCGGTCTGACAGCCCGGGCAAATAGATGGCCATCACCTGTAGCACCAACACCAGGGGCACCATCACGTTCATAACTCGGTTGCCGAGTAGGTTGGACCCGAGGACTGACCGGTTGTGGGAGCGGACGGCGAAAGCTTGTACTACCTGCATCGTGGCCAGGGTGGTGAACATCATCGTCTGCCAGGCGGGATCGCCGGTTTCGTGGTACCAGAAGCCGACGGCGAGAGCGATGGCGCCGATCCACAGTCCGGTGGCGAGGGTGTGGCGCCCCAGCCCTCCCGAGAAGATCCCGGCTGATGGGTCCACCGGGCGCCGACTCATCACATCTGGGTCGGCCGGTTCCGCGCCCAGACTCAAACCCAGCAGTCCGTCGGTCATCAGGTTCAACCACAGGAGCTGAAGTGGCAGAAGCGCCACCGGGTCGAGCGGCACCACCCCGGTCGCGATGTACGGGAGGGGCCACGCCAGCATCACCAGCACCTTGCCGATGTTCCCGGCCACCGCGTAGCTGATGAAGGAGCGAAGGTTGTCGTAGATGACCCGCCCCTCCTCTACGGCGGCGACGATCGTCGTGAAGTTGTCGTCGCGCAGCACCATGTCTGCCGCTTCCTTGGATACGTCGGTGCCCGTGATGCCCATCGCCACGCCGATGTGGGCTTGCCTGAGGGCGGGGGCGTCGTTAACCCCATCACCGGTCATCGCTACCACCTCGTTGCGGGCGCCGAAGGCGTCGACTATTCGCAGCTTGTGCTCGGGCGACACCCGGGCGAACACCGACACGTCGGCGACGGCAGCTATCAAGGCGTCACGGTCCATCATGTCGAGCTGTGCGCCGGTCAACGCTCCACTCCCGGGAATGCCAAGCCGGCGGGCGATGGCCAGCGCCGTCTTCGGATGGTCCCCGGTGATCATCACGGTCCGAATTCCGGCGGTCAGGGAGCGTTCCACCGCATCTGCAACCTCCTGGCGGGGCGGGTCGATTATCCCCACCAGGCCGAGGAAGATGAGGTCCTCCTCGAGGCGCCCATCCTCCTCGGGCCCAATTGTGGGCCTCATCGCGACGCCCAGTACCCGCATGCCGTCTTCGGCCAACTCGTCGTTCGCCAACAGGATCCGTTCCTTCCACCCATCGTCGAGGTCGATGGGCCGATCATCGAGCCACACGTGTGAGGTCTGCTCCAGCAGTCCGTCGACAGCACCCTTAACGAAGGCGACGTACTCGGTGTCGATGCCAGACCATCCTTGCTCGGAGAGTCTGTGAACGGTGGTCATCCTCTTGCGGTCCGAGCCAAATGGAAGCTCACCGACTCTCGGGAATCGACTCGACAATTCGTCGAGGTCCACACCCGAGCGGGCTGCCGCCACCAGCAGGGCGGTCTCGGTGGGGTCCCCGATCGTCACCTGCTCACCGTCTTCAGGTCTGATTTGGATACTGGCGTCGTTGCACAAGGCTCCAGCCAGCAAGGTGAGACGGACCGCAGCCGCGGGGCTCGGCACTGGAGTGAGCGGTTCGAGGGACACATGACCGCGTTCGACGAGCTCCTCGACGGTGGTGCGGTGGCCTGCCACGTCGACGCAGGTGACCGTCATACGGTTCTGTGTGAGAGTGCCGGTCTTGTCCGAGCAGATCACCGTGACCGACCCGAGTGTCTCCACCGCCGGCAGCTTGCGAATGAGAGCATTCCGTTTGAGCATCCGCTGTGAGCCCATGGCGAGGGTCAGAGTCACCACCGCAGGCAGACCTTCGGGCACGACCGCCACCATGGTGGAGATGGCAGTGAGCAGCACGTCCTCGATCGACTCGCCCACCGCCCAGCCGAGTCCGCCGACGATCGCTGCCACACCCACCCCGAAAACGGCAAGCATCCGACCCACCGAGTTCAGGCGAACCTGCAGCGGAGTCGCTTCCTGCTCGACGCCCTGTATGAGGTCGGCCACCTTGCCCAACTCGGTGGCCATCCCCACCGACGTGACGATCCCAGAACCACGCCCGTACGTCACCGAGGTTCCCATGTAGGCCATGTTGACCCGGTCGCCCAACGGCACTTCTTCAACAGACAGCCTGGCGACGCTCTTGTCCACCGGCTCGGACTCGCCGGTGAGAGCCGCCTCCTGGACTCGCAGCCCGGCCGCCTCGACCAGGCGCATATCTGCGGGGATGACCGAACCGGCCTCGAGCAGTACCACGTCGCCCACCACGACTTGCTCTGCCGAGATCTCCACCACCTGGCCACCGCGTCGCACCCTGACCAGAGGCGTGGACATCGCCCTGAGAGCGGCTATCGCCCGCTCCGCCCGGTACTCCTGGAAGAAACCCAGCAGCCCGAACAGCACCACGATCGCCATGATGGCCACCGCCTCCAGGGTCTTTCCCAGGTAAGCGGACAACCCCGCGGCGGCGATCAAGATCAGAACCAGGGTGGCGGTGAACTGTTCCCAGATGATTTTGAGTGGAGACGTGCCCCTGGACTGGACAAGCACGTTCGAACCGTGAAGGCTCCGCGCTTCCTCTACCGACTCCGAATCGAGCCCGGATGTTGGATCGACCCGAAGCGTGGCTGCCACCTCTTCGTGGTCGGCAGTGTGCCAGGCTCCTCGGACACCGACGATCTCCGACTGCATTTAGATTCCCTTAGGTTGAGCTGTGAGAACCGAGGGTCTCTCCAAACTGCTATGTGCAGTCGACGCCACCGGAGCCGAAGCTCGTACTGACGGCGACGTCAGACGGGTACTCCCCACTCGGAATGGCCGATTCTACCCTGCAACGAGACCAACCGCTGTGAGAATCCAGAGGGCGGGTCAGTACGAACGGTGCCCTACCCCCTTGAAACCTTAGAGTACCTCGCCATCGACGAGGACGGTCTTCACGTTGGATCCCCACAGCGAAAACTTCCGAGAGTGAAGAAACACACGGCACCCTGGGTCGCTGCCTGTTTGTGCTCCCAATGGCCGGCCTGGGTCTGGCTGCCTCCGAGGTGGGAAGAAGCATCAAGGCCTCATCGCCGCCTGGGCCCACCGCGATGTCACCGGTCCGGTGTTCCAACTGGTGGCCCCCGGCGGGACGGTCCCGGCTTCTCGCTCTCGACGTGATGCGGGATGAGCCCCCTGGCCTCTGCGCAACCTTCGACCAAGACCGGAGTATCACGAATTTACAAATCCTTCAAACGAGCCTCATTCGCCGTTGCATCTCCCGCTGACCTTGCAGTTGCCGGATGCGGGGGCGAAGCATGAGCTACCACTACCACTGGGATGGACGACATGGGCTCGGAGTCCGGCTTCGGCCCGCCAGCCGACTCTGCCGACGCCGACCGCACCGTCGAGATAATTGCCTCCGACGCTCTCGACCCGATGGAGGTCACGGTCCCACCCGGTGAGTGATCACGTTCAGAGTTATAAAGGATGGCCAGATCACACACGACTTCACCTTGGGAGATCAGGCAACTCAGGATGAACATGTCCCGTGACCTCCGGTCGTTCCTGAGCAAGCAAAATGCGCCAAAAGTCCCGTCCAACAGTCGCACATCGGCCCTAAAGGTTCAAACGCCGCACCCGCAGACTCATATTCAGTATCTAGATAAGACGAGGTTTGCCATGGCCAACAAATGGGTCTATGCGTTTGATGAGGTGGCCGCAGCTCAGCAAGCGGTCGGTGGTGAGTGGGATGAGGTCCGGGCTCTGCTCGGCGGCAAGGGAGCCAATCTGGGGGAGATGACGCGGATCGGTGCGCCGGTGCCACCCGGGTTCACCATCACGACACAGGCGTGCAACGCCTACCGCGAGGCTGGTGACGGATTTCCTGAGGGCATGCTCGATGAGGTCGCTGCTGCTCTCCGCAAAATCGAGTCCGTCGCCGGCAAATCCTTCGGCGACGCGTCAGACCCGCTTCTGGTCTCCTGCCGGTCGGGTGCCAAGTTTTCGATGCCGGGGATGATGGACACCGTCCTCAACATAGGGATGAACGACTCTGTGGCGGAGGGTCTGGTCAAGCTCACCGACGACGATCATTTCGTGTACGACTCCTATCGAAGGCTCGTCCAGATGTTCGGGTCGGTAGTTCTCGGAATCCGCGACGAGCCCTTCGAGCACGTGCTGGAACGCTATCGCAACGAACGCGGAGTCTCGAGCGACTCCGATCTAACCGCCGAGGACTTCCGAGCGATAACCACTGAGTTCAAGGGGATTGTGGAGCGCTTCTCCGGACGCAGATTCCCCGACGATCCGAATGAGCAGCTTTCTCTGGCCATCGAGGCGGTGTTCCGGTCGTGGAACGGGAAGAGGGCCGTCGACTACCGAAACGCCGCCGGCATACCCCACGACCTGGGGACGGCGGTGAACATCCAGGCCATGGTCTTCGGAAACATGGGCAAGGACTCCGCAACGGGGGTGGCGATGTCGCGCAACGCCACCACGGGGGAGCCCACGCTCGAGGGCGACTATCTCACCAACGCTCAGGGGGAGGACGTAGTTGCCGGCACGCGGGCCACCAAACGGATGGACGAGATGGCGGTGGAGTTTCCTGAGAGCTACCGCGCATTCTCCGAGATCGCCGGTCGTCTCGAAGAGCACTACCGCGAGATGCAGGACATGGAGTTCACGATCGAGCGTGGGAAGCTTTGGCTATTACAGACCCGCGACGGCAAACGGACCGCCCAAGCCGCGGTGCGCATCGCGGTCGAAATGGCAGAGGAAGGTCTGATCACCAAAGAAGACGCCATCACCAGGGTGAAGCCCGAGCAGGTCGACTTCTTCCTCCATCCCTCCTTCACGGTCGAGGCCAAGGAGGCCGCTCGCCTCGAGGGTCGTCACCTCGCCAGCGGTCTCAACGTCTCACCGGGTGCCGCGGTTGGAGCAGTGGCCTTCGACGCCGATCTTGCCGAGCGGTGGGCCAAAGGTGAAGGCCGTGACGTCATCATGGTCCGTCCCGAGACCAAGCCCGACGATGTCCACGGCATGCTTGCCGCAAATGGGATCCTCACCAGCCGGGGCGGGCGCACCAGTCACGCGGCCCTGGTCGCCAGACAATTTGGAAAGCCGGCGATTGTCGGGGCGGAGGACCTGCTGATCGATCTCAACGAGAGGGTGTTGCGGGTTGGCGACCGCACGGTGCGGGAAGGAGAAGTCATCTCCATCGACGGGACCACCGGAGATGTGATCCTCGGGGCGCTCCCGACCCAAACGCCAGATCTCGAGAATGAATGGCTGACGAAACTCCTCGACTGGGCTGACGAGACCCGCGACATCGGTGTGTGGACCAACGCCGACAATCCCGAGGATGCCCGCCTGGCGAGAAGCTACGGCGCCGAAGGTATTGGCCTCGCCCGCACAGAGCACATGTTCTTCGGCACCGAGCGTCTTCCGATTGTGCAGAAGATGATCACCGCCAACATCCCGGCGGAGCGAACGGAAGCCCTCGACCAACTCCTTCCATTCCAGAGAGGAGACTTCGCCGGCTTATTCCGCGCCATGGACGGTCTTCCGGTGACGATCCGATTGATCGATCCGCCACTGCATGAGTTCCTGCCTAGCTTCGAGGAGCTGACGACGGACCTGACGGACCTGAAGATAAGGATCCGGTCGGCCACCTCACTCAAGGAAATCGACGATCTCCTTGCGAAGATCGAAGAGGCGACGCACATGCTGCAGCGGGTGGAGAGCCTCCGTGAGGCCAACCCGATGCTCGGTTTGCGCGGGGTGCGTCTTGGAATCCTGCTGCCCGGTCTGACGAGGATGCAAGTGCGGGCCATTTTCGAAGCGGCCTGCGAAGTGGCCTCCGAAGGAGTGGCAGTACATCCCAAGATCATGATCCCGCTGACCTCCCATGTGAACGAGTTGTCGCGACAGCGCGAGGATCTCGAAGATGAGGCGAGAGCGGTGATGGACGAACAGGGTGTCGAGATCGACTACGAGTTCGGGACGATGATCGAGATTCCGCGGGCAGCGCTGACGGCAGACGAGATCGCAAAGCATGCCGAATTCATCTCGTTCGGAACGAACGACCTCACTCAGATGACCTTCGGGATGAGTCGCGACGACGCAGAGAAGGCTTTCTTGGTGCAGTACCTGGAGGAGGGAATTCTCGAGCGGAATCCGTTCGCCACCATCGATGTCGATGGGGTCGGCGAGTTGATGAGGATCGCCATCGAGAAAGGGCGGTCCACCCGTCCGGACCTGAACGCGGGGATCTGTGGTGAGCACGGAGGGGATCCCGAGTCGATAGCCCTCTCCCGCCGGCTTGGCCTCGACTACGTCAGCTGCTCGCCGCCCCGCGTCCCGGTGGCGAGGCTGGCCGCTGCGCAGGCCTCGATCCACGAACCGCGCAGTCCACGTTCCTGATGCTGGGTCCCGGCGCCGGATGGCGCGATCGGTCAGGGTGAACCTCCGAGGCGTCGACCTACATTTCGGTCGGAAGCTCAGGGGATACTCGATTCCCCCTGGATCATTCCTGCTATTCCCGTCAGGTTCGGGGCTGGATCGAGCGAACGATTCGATGAGTGAGATAGCTGATCTGCTTGAGAACATCGATGATGTCGGATTCGATCGCGTACATGATCCGGCGGTCCTGGCGGTAAGGGGAGATGCGGCTCGCCTGACGGATCCGCATATCGGACAGGCGGCCGCTGATCTCGCTCTGACTGGCAAGCACTAGTTCGGCTGCATTCGGGTCTCCCTCGACCACTGCCTCGAGTGCGTCGTCGAGATGTTCGGTCACGGCAGCGAAGGCGGACTCGAGCAGGTGCCGGGTCGAGTCTGCCGGCATGACGCCGACGTCGAGCCGGCGCCTCCCCAGAGCCACCAAATTCGTCTCTACGAGGTCGGCGATGCTCTCCAGCCCGTTGCACGCCTCCAGAAGGGCGAGGACCCTGCGCCCGTCTTCCTCCGGCAACGCCTTCTCGGCCAGCTCGGCGAGATACCGGATGATGTGGTCATAGAGGATGTCCACATCGCTGTCGGACGCCTCGAGGCGCCGCAGCTCACTTCTGTCGCCGCTGAGCACCGCACCGGGAGCATGGCGGAGCATCGCCAGGACGAGGGTTCCCAACCGGCCAACCTCACGGGCCACAGCGCCCAGTGCGATCGCCGGCGTTTCGAGGAGCTTGGGGTCGAGGAACACAGGATCCGACGCTGCCTCCTCGGGTTGGTCGACAACCAGTCGATGCAGCAGCCGGGATATGGGCTCGAGAAACCAAATGAACACAGCCACAGTGGCCACATTGAAGATCGTGTGCGCGTTGGCCAGCTGACGGGGTACCTCGGCCGCCACCCGCTGGGTTCCTGCGAGGTCGGCACGCGTTGGGGATACGGCAACGGCAAGCTCGGCGAGCGGGGAGAGCAAGGCGAGCCACACCACACCAGCCGCAACGTTGAACAAGACATGAGCAATCGCTGCCCGCTTCGCGTCGGCGGTGCTGCCCAGCGAGACGAGAACTGCAGTTACCGACGAGCCGATGTTCGCGCCGATCACCACAGCGATGCCCGACTCCAGTGTGAGCAAGCCCTGAGAGGCCAGGACGATGGCCAGCACCGTCGTCGCCGACGACGACTGGACCAATGCCGTGAAGATCACCCCGACGAGTGCACCCACCAACGGATTTGAGAGGCCAGCGACGATGTCGACGAACTCGGGCAGTTCTCGAAGGGGTTCCATCGCTGAGCCCATCGCCCCCATGCCGAGGAACACGAGCCCGAGGCTGAGGATCGCCTTGCCCCAACCCTGCAGACGCTCCGTTCGTGCGAAGGTCATGGTGGAAAAACCGAGTGCCACGATGCCTAGTGCCCACTCGACCACGTCGAAGGCGACGATCTGGGCGGTGATGGTGGTGCCAACGTTGGAGCCGAGGATGATGCCAAGGGAACCGACCAGGGTCATCAATCCGGCGGCAACGAACCCCACGATCAGAACCGTGACTGCTGAAGAGGATTGCATCACGGCGGTTGCGGTCATGCCCACGATGACCCCGAGCCATCGATTGGCACTAACGCGCCCGAGAAGGGCGCGGAGACGGTCGCCGGCCACTTCCCGAAGGACAGAGGTCAGTTGGTCGAGGCCGAAGAGAAGGAGGGCCACACCACCCGCCAGACCCGCTATCACCCTCACCCAGGACATCGCACGACTCCGCATGAAAGAGAGCGACATACGCGATGACGCCGTCCATTCGGAAACGATCGCGGGCATGGCTGCAAACCTGAAGGATCTCTTTGGGAGGGTGCGAGGGGTTCGCGTGTCAAAGGATCGGCACCCATCCGCTGCCGTGCGATGAGCAAGTCATCGGCCAGGTCGACGTCGTCGCAGCCGACCCGATCATCTCAGCTGCCACCGTGGGATCCCCCAGACACTTGGTCGGCCGCACGCACGGCCCTTCTCGATGCCAGAATACCGGGACTCCATGGGTGCCACAGTGCCGACATCCAGAACATATGGGTAGGGGCGACGTCCCTCGTTGGCACCGAACCTCGAGAATGAGCGCTGCGCTGAGGACAGCAGGTGCAGGCGTGCCGGGACCTTGGAAAGTCATCGTGAATCGATCATGACTTTTAGGACATCTCCCCCAAACGCGACTTGCTCGAAGGCGCTGCCGGCCTGTGATAGGGGGACGGTCTCGTTCTCAACGGGCCCGAACTCTCCCAAGAGATCGAAGCGGCCCGATCATCAGATCCTCGCTTCAGATACCTTCCCGCGGACCGTCTGCGTCGAAATCGAGGCGCTCGAGGTCGTGCAGCACCGCTCGGGATTCTTCGAGCGACGTGGTGAGGATCTGTTTCGCCGTTTCGAGCAACGCGAAGGTGCGGGGGTCGACCGTTTCGTATATGACGGTTCGATTCTCTCGCTGCGATGTGACGATTCCCGCCCTGCGGAGCGCGGCGAGATGCTGCGAGAGGGCCGAGCCGCCCACCCCAATCTGTTCGGCGATATCGGAGACGGCTCGGGGACCGTGACGGAGCGTCTCGAGGATCTGGATCCGAGTGGCGTGGCCGAGCACCTTGAAGAACTCGGCCTTCACCTCATAGACCGGTCGGCTCATGCGTCCGCCTCGTGGTGTGTCGAAGCTGCCGGTGGTCCGCCGTCAGTCATAGGTCGTTGCCTGCGTAGGACAGATTGAAGCTCTTGTTGGTGAGTGGGAAGTCGGGAACGATCGTGTTCTCGAGCGAAGCGGCCAGGGCCGGCCAGTTGAGGAACGACGGATCTACCACTTTGACTCGGGTCAAGACACCATCGGCCAGTTCGAGGCGATGGACGATGGTCCCGCGCCAGCCTTCGATGATCCCGACACCTGTCGAGCGCGATGGGGCCTTCTCGGGGAGCGGTGCCCGCTCGTCGAGGCGCCTTCCGTCGACGGCAGCGACGAGTTGGTGGAGGAGATGTGCCGATTGTCTGAACTCGTCGACCCGGACTTGGAAGCGGGCCATCACGTCGCCCTCTTGGCGACGAGGAACCTGCAGGTCCTGATAGAAAGGCTCGAGGTCCGGTGGGGAGTGTGCCATTCGGGCGTCGGTGTCGAGTCCGGAGGCGGGGGCGACGTAGCCCAAGACGCCGATCTCGGACGCGTGCTCCCCCGTGAGGACGGATGTCTCCGTGAACCGGTCGACCACTGTGCTGTTGGACAGCGCCATATCGACGACTTCGTCGAAGTCGTCGACGATGGCGTCGATCTGCGCCGGGTTCGGGGTTCGCCGCAGGGTGGCGCCGCCCGGTGTGATTCCGCCGCGTAGGAGGCGGTGCCCGGTGACGTCGGCGTTGAGGCGGAGGAGTCGCTCGCGGATGCGTAGGCTGTGGGCGTGAACGATCCCGAACGCGACGTCGTTGCAGAGCGCACCAACGTCGGCTACGTGGTTGTAGAGGCGTTCCAGTTCGAGCAGGATCGCCCGCAGTAGGTGGGCGCCGCTCGGGATCGTGAGCGACAGGGCGTCTTCGACTGACTGGCTGTAGGCCCAGGCATGGCCGACCGCCGTGTCGCCTGATACCCGTTCTGCCAATGCCAGCCCGTCCATGGGATTCCGCCCATGGAAGAGCTTCTCCAAGCCCTTGTGGACGAACCACAGCCGGGCCTTCATGGTGATGATCGTTTCGCCCACCGCTGAGAATCGGAAGTGTCCGGGTTCGATGAGACCGGCGTGTACCGGGCCGACTGGTATCTCGTAGACACCCGATCCCTCCACCTGGGTGAACGGGAAGGGACTGGTCTCGGGCTCGAACGGGGGCGGGGGTCCGGCGTCGCGCCGCATCGGGTGCCATCCCGTAGGCCAATGCTGGTGCAGAACAAGTCGCGCCGGTTGCGGATGGTTCTCGGGCCTGATCCCGAACAGATCCTGAAGTTCACGCTCGAACCGGCTGGCTGGGAAAGACAGCGCCGCCAAAGACGGGATGGTGGGGTCGTCGAAAGGAACGGGGACGTGGACTTCGATCCGCCGGTCGGGTGCCGACGCGGTGAACAGGTAGACCACCCTGAGTTGGTGGCCGTCGTCGTGGCCGGCGACCAGTGCCAACCGGAAACCGGAGTCGAAGAGCTGCCGAGCGATGATGGGCAGTTCAGCGCCGGATCGGTTGCATGCGAGCCGGGCGTACCCGACGTGACGGGAGTCGGCCACCTCGAACCCTTCGGCCGTCATGGGCTGACCACCGAGACTGCCGAGTCGATCAAAGGTCGCAGAGGCCCCATCCACAGCCCCAACCCGGCGGCAACCACCAACGCACCGACCAACGGAATCATCACAGCCCGCGAGCGCGAGCCGGTGTCGGCTTCGACGGGAGGTCGCCCCAACAGCATCCGCTGGCCGTGCACGAGAACGGCGCCGAAGACAACCAACAGGCCGGCCGTCGTGACCAGCATGACCCAGCCGAGGTCGGCGGCGAACCCAGCTCGGAAGATGGCAAGCTCGGAGGCGAACATGCTGAACGGCGGGAACCCGAGCAACGCAACGAGGGCCAGACCGAAGGTGCCGCCGATGAGCGGGCGTCTCCCCAGGAGAGTGGAGGTGTCGGCGATCCGGGTGGTTCCCGACTCGAGGAAGATCTCCCCAGACGCGCAAAAACCGACCGCCTTGGCGATGCCGTGTCCGAGCATGTGCAACAGGACGCCGGCCATAGCCAGGGGAGTCCCGATGGCCGCTCCGATGGCGATGAGACCCATGTGCTCGATGCTCGAATAGGCGAGCAGCCGCTTGTAGTCGGCCTGAGCAAGCAGCAACGCCGCGGCGAGGAGTACCGAGGCGACACCGGCAATCAGCAACAGCACCCGCAGGTACCCCGGGCCGAGGGTGATGTCGGCGACGACCTTGACGCGAAGGATGGCGTATACGGCCACCGAGAGCAGCACTCCCGACATGAGCGCCGAAACCGGAGCGGGGGCCTGGCTGTGGGCGTCGGGCAGCCAGGTGTGCAGCGGAACCAAACCTGCCTTGGTCGCGTAGCCGACGAGAAGCAGGCCGACAGCGGTGCGCATCACGGCCGGGTCGAGTTCGCCGGCGATCGAAACCAACTCCGACCAGCGCAGCGTGGCCTGCGGCACCCCGTGTCGGGTGGCGAAGTAGACGAGGACGGTGCCGAGGAACGCCATCGTCACCCCGACCGTGGCGATCACCACGTATTTCCACGACGCCTCCACCGACGCCCGAGTGTGGCGGTGGCCCACCAGGAAGGCAGTGACGATAGTGGTGGCCTCCACCGCCACCCACATCACCCCCAGGTTGTCGGTCGACACCGCAACCAGCATCGCCGCCACGAACCACTGGACCAACACTCCGTAGGTGCGTGCCCCCTGTGCCGTGGTATGTCCCTGAGCCAACTCGGCGGAGATGTAGCCGGCGCCGTACGTGGTTGCGATGAGGGCCACCACGCCGATCAACACGATCATCCACGCCGAGAGGGCGTCGACCCGAACCATTCCGTCGAACCGCTCCACGACGTCACCCCGGGCGGTGGCAACGCCGAGGACGGCGCCGCCCGCCAGCACCAAGGCGGTGGCTGCGATGCCCACCCACGTGGCGAGGCGGCGCGACTGGGTGAGGGCGACGACACCGGCCATTGCCGGCACTATCGGTACGAGCAACGCGACCGTTTCCATCAGTCCCTCAGCTCCATCAGTTGGTTGAGGTCGGTGGCGCCGAATTGGCGGACCATTCGGCCGGCCAGCACCTGCAGGACCAGGACGACCATCAGCAGATCAAGTGCAGCCCCCAGCTCGATGATGAGCGGCAGTCCGGCGGTGGTGAGGAACGCCACGAGGGCGACGCCGTTCTCGAGCATCAGGAAACCGACGACCTGTGTCACCGCCTTGCGGCGGAAGACGAGCAGCAGAAATCCCAGCAGCATCACCGCAATCCCGATAGGGATCGCCTGGGTGACGGGACCGGGGTCCAGGGCTGTGAGGTGCCGGCCCGCGACGTAGGCGATGGCGGTGGTGACGGCGCCGGCCAGGAGCAGGGTCGGGATGTTGATCAGCGGCTCGATCTCTCGGAACTCGAGCGTCCGGCCCACGACCCCGATCAGCACCCGGGGGATAACGATCGCCTTGAGCACCAGCAGCAGCACCGCAGCCACGAGTGCTTGGACATGACCTTCATGGATCCCGAGGATCAACGCGACTGACGCCACCGCCACTCCCTGCACGGCGAGTGCCCGGATGATCGACACCAGTCCGCGCCGCCAGAGCGCCACAAAACCGCAGACCAGGCTCAAGCCCACGGCCAACTCGAGGAGGCGGAACAGGGTGCCGTCGCTCATTGCAGGAAAAAGGACACGACGACGGCGAGGAAGGAAAGGATGAAAGCTGCCGCCAGCAGCTCGGGGACCCGGAACAGACGTAGCTTGGCCAGGCTCACCTCGAGGATCGCCACCGCAGCCCCCAAGGCGAGCACCTTGACCAACCAGGCCGCGACCCCGATCCCGACCGCGGCGGCGGTGGCGGTGGTCGCCATTCCCCAGGGAAGGAACAGCGTGCAGATGAGAGTCAGGAAAAGGGTGAGGCGCAGCTGGGCGGCGAACTCGACGAGCCCAAGGTCGGGGCCGGCGTACTCGAGGATCATCGCCTCGTGGACCATGGTCAGCTCGAGGTGGGTGGACGGGTTGTCGATGGGGAGCCTTCCCGACTCCGCCAGCGTCACCACCGCTACCGCCCCGAAAGCGAGCAGGGTCTCGGGTGACGCCAGGCCGGTCGGATCGAGGAGCGTCGTCTCGGCGATGGCGGCGAGGCTCGACGATCCCGCTCGCAGCGACACGGCGAAGATGGCGAGCAGCGCTGCCGGTTCTGCCAGGGCGGCGATGGTCATCTCCCGGCTCGATCCCATCCCACCGAACGCGGTTCCGGTGTCGAGACCGGCGAGGGCCAGGACCACCGTTCCGGTGAGCAGCAGGTAGACGACGCCGATCAGGTCCACCGCGTCGCCCAACAAGGTCGTGGTGGCGACGGTGGGGATGACCGCCGCCACCGTCAGTGTCGACGCCACCAGCACCAGCGGAGCGAGCACGAATACCCAGCTTGCGTTCTGGGTGAGGAGCCGCTCCTTGCGCAGCAGCTTCCTCAAGTCCCTCCACGGTTGCAGGGGTGAGGGACCCTGCCGGCCCTCGAGCCGTGACCGGAGGGTGCGCATCATCCCCGCCACCACGGGCGCGACGGCCACCAGCACCACGACCTGCAGCGCTCCAATGGCGACGGCGGCCGGAGTCACCGCGCCACCAACAACACAACCAGCACCACAACGAGCATGTAGGCCAGGTAGAGGTGGATCGACCCGTTCTGCACCCGCCGCGCCCGGTCACCCAACCAGCGAAACATGTCGACCAGCGGCCGGTACAGACGGGACTCGAAGGCGTCGCTGATCCCGATCCGATACCGAACCGCCTCCAGGTAGTAGCGGGACTCGGACGCATGTGAGACATCCAGATCCAACTCCGGTCGCAGCACGTCGTCGAACACACGTTGCAGGGGCTCGGCGAACGACGTTGCGGTGTACTCCATCCGCGCCGTCTGGATGGTGCGCCCGCATGCCCACGCCTCCAACCGACGGCGTACCCGGCGCACCTTCACCAGCCACCCCACCACCAACACCACGGCTATCGCCGAGACCAGCGCCAGCGCGATCACGGCGGGAGCGAGACGTCCGGCGGCCCCGGCGGTCTCGATCCCCACCCCGACCACCTCGACACCGGGACCGTCGGCAAGACCGCTCAACGCCTGCACCGACCGCTGCAACGGAGCCAACAGCACACCGGGCACTAGCCCCAACACGACACACGCCACCGCCAGGAACACCATCCCGGATCGCATGGCGATCCCCACCTCCACCGCCGACTCCGCCCCAGGGCTGCGGGGCAGAGCCAGGAACCCGGTGCCAAACGCCTTGACGAAGGCGGCCGCCGCCAGCCCACCGGTGAGGGCGACCGCTCCAACCGCGAACGGCATCACCGCTGCCGTCGCCGTCTGCGAGTCGGAGACACCGTGGACCAGCGACTTGAGCAGCAGCCACTCACTGACGAAACCATTGAGAGGAGGCAGTGCGACGATCGCCAGACTGCCCAGGCCGAAGCAGACAGCGGTCACCGGCATCCGTTTCACCAAACCTCCCAGGCGGTCGAGCTGACGTGTGCCCGCTGCGGTCACCACGGAACCGGCGCCGAGGAACAGCAACCCCTTGAACAGGGCGTGGTTGATGACATGCAGGAGGGCAGCGGTCACTGCGAGGCCAGCCAACGCCCTGTCTCCTGCGGAGGCGAACAGACCGGCCGCCCCCACTCCGACGAGGATCAGACCCACGTTCTCGGTGGTGGAGTAGGCAAGCAGACGCTTCAGGTCGTCGGCGACGAGGGCGTGGAGTATCCCAAACAGGGCGGACACGCCGCCGAGGATGAGCACAATCATCCCCCACCACGCCGGTCCCCCGCCGAGCAGGTCCCACACCACCCGCAGCAAGCCGTAGACGCCCAGTTTGACCATCACCCCGGACATCAACGCCGACACGTGACTCGGCGCCTCGGGATGTGCCCTCGGCAGCCACACGTGCAGCGGCACCATGCCCGCCTTGGCTCCGAAACCGGCGAGCACCAGCAGGAACACCCCGGAACGAACCGCCTCGGGCATTCCGGCTGCCGCTGCGCGCAACTCGTCGAACCCATCTCCACCGGCGACGGCGGCGAACCACAGCAGGCCCACCAGGATGGCGGCGAAGCTCAGGTGCGTCATGACCCCGTACCACCATGCCGCCTCTCTCACCTGTGGGCGCTCTCGATGTTCGGCCGCCACCAGCATCAGAGACGTCACCGCCATCAGCTCCCACGCGGCGAGGAACGTCACGACCGAGCCGGCAGCCGGCACCAACAGCAGGCTGGCGACGAACAGTGGGAATGACGCCTGCACCATCCGCCCCTCGAGGCCATGACCGGAATACCCGATCCCGTAGACCGACGCGGCAACGGTGACTGCTCCCGCCGCTAGGAGGAAAACCGCACCCAACGGATCGAGCTCGAACCGAAGCCCCGATAGGGGAAGCAGTCCGGGGAGGTCGACGACCTCGTTGCGGACCCCGGTCAGGACCGCACCTGCAGAGACGCAAGCCAGGCCTCCGGCCACCGCCATCAAGGCCCCCACCGCTCGAACCCGGGTCGACGGCGACAGCAACAAAGCGGCAACCGTCGCCACCGCGCAGACGCCGAGCGCACCCAGCCAACCGGCCAACGCCATACTCACCCCGTCACCTGCCGCAGGGCGGCGATGATCGCCGCCGGATCGGGAGGGCAGCCGGCCACCCGCACATCCACCGGCAGCACCTCGTCCACCCCGCCGACGACTCCATACCCCCCCTCGAAGGCACCACAACCCAGGGCACAATCACCGACCGCCACCACGACTTTGGGATACGGCGTCGCCTCCCACGTCTTGGCCAGCGGCGTAGACATGTTGCGGGTCACCGGACCGGTGACGATGAGGCCATCGGCGTGGCGGGGAGAGGCCACCAACCTCACTCCCAACCGTTCTACGTCATATACCGGCCCGAAACACCCACCGATCTCAATCTCACAGCCGTTGCACGACCCGGCATCGACATGGCGCAACTGCAACGATCCTCGCAACGCCAACGGAAGACCCTCGGGCACTGGTTCCTGAACTGGGGGTGGCGCCTCGGTCACCCGACCGGTGGCGAAGATCTTTCGGAACAGTCCCATGAGCCAAAGGACTCTATCCCGCTTTCGTGAATCCGTAAAGTCATAAAGCAGAAAGGGGACGACGTCGTCACCTCAGGCCCCTGCTGTCACTCGGTTCGACCGGATTGTCCGACGTGCCACACAGTGGACACTCTGCGCCGGGGCCGTGAACAGGCCTGACTAGTGGTGCAAGGTCGCGTCGTTGAGAGCGTCGAGCTCGTCGGCTGTCAACGCGAAGGCGACGGCGCCAGCGTTGGCGGCTGCCTGGTTCCCGTTCTTGGCCCCGGGGATGGGTAGCACCGTCGGGTTCTCGATCAGCCACCGCAATGCCACCTGGGCAGGGGTCCTCCCGTAGCGATCGCCGATCTCGGTGAGCAGTTGAACCACCGGGTGCAGCGCCTCGAGCGCCCCGCGGCGATACCGGGGAGGGACCCGCCGGAAGAACCCGCGTGGACGATTCTCGGTCGTGTACTTACCAGTCAGCAGGCCGCCGGCCAACGGGGTGTAAGCGATGAGGGTCACCCCGAGCTCTCGGCAGGCGTCGAGGACGCCGTCGGTCTCGGGTTGTCGGTGAAGGAGCGCATACTCGACCTCGTTGGAAGCGAGCGGGATGCCGCGTTCGGCGAGTGCGGCGTGGGCGTGACGCATCTGTTCCGCCGAGTAGTTGCTGACTCCGACCGCACGCACCTTCCCCGCTTCGACCGCGTCGGCCATCCCGTTCATGAGTCTCGGGATCGAGACTCTCCCCGGGTAGTGATGCTGATAGAGGTCGATGGTGTCCCGCCCCAGCTGGGAGAGGCTCGCTTCGAGCTCATCGGGGAAGTCCTCGGCCCGGAAGCGGAACCGGGAGGGGAATTTGGTGCCGATAAGGACGTCTCTTCCTGCTGCCAGCTCCCCGAGCCGCCGTTCGGAGGCGCCGCCGCTGTACATGGCGGCGGTGTCGAACAGGTCCACCCCCGCCTTCAAACTGACCTCGAGAGCCTCTGTCTCGGCTTCAAGTCCGTGGGCGCCCCCGTATGCCGTCTTGGCGGGGTGGAGCCGCGCCAGTCCCGGGCCTCTCCCCACATCATGGCGCCCACACCCAGCCGGGGAACCCTCAGGTCGCTCTGTCCCAGACGATGCGGGTGTTTCATCGTTCCCCTCCGCTCATTCTGCTCGGGTCGAGATCGATGGCGATGGGGAGGGCGGTTTCCCGCCATGAGGTGAGGTCACCGGAGTAGCGGGCGGCGTACTTGTCGTGGACTGCATCCCGGGCCAGTCGATCCTCTTGGGGATCGGTCACGATGCGAGCCGTCCCGCCGTACTCGTCGACGCCCACGCGAACCCGGACGACAGAGATGTGAGTCAGGTTGCGGACCCAGTCCGACCGGGTCCCGCCGCCGGACAGCATGTAGAGGGTCGACCCGTGGGCAGCGAACCAGATCTCGATGGTGTGGGGACGCCCGGTGACTCTGCCCACCGTGGTCAGGTCGATAACCGAATGACGATCGTGACCCGTGGTGATGGTCATGACTTGCCAGCCCTTAGGTGGGTCCGATGGGCCGGGGACCGCCCGGCCAGGTGAAGGAGTAGACCTGGGTCGTCAGAGACCCATATACCCGGCTTGTTCCTTCCTCCCGACCATAACCTCCGGAAAGCAGTTCTAGCCGTTCGCCTTCGCTCTTCAGTCGCCCGCGCTATCAAAGCATGGAGATGCCAGAATTTACAATGTGAGCACATCAAACCGTAGGGTCGGGGCTGAGACGCACACAGCAGTACCCGTCCTCGGGTGCGAGGCTAGCGACAACATCCGCGCCCGAGCCTTCGATCATCCCTTGTACCAGAGCCAGGTTCATCGCACATGTCGTCGCGAGATCTTGGTGGCGGAGCACGTGAAATGGACAATTGCGGAATCGGGTCTCACCACCCTCGACCGTGGGCTCGAACCCAGTTCGAGCCAGTGCTGTGTCGAGGCCATCGGTGCCGATTTCCCTACCGGTGCGTCGCGCCACTTCGGTGATCACGCTCGAATCGAGGTCACCCTCACCGGCGGCTTCGAGCAGAATGCGCGCTGCCAGCTCATACCGACGTGGAGGGATCGTGACGTCATA
>JBBDMR010000097.1:0-3373 GCA_040878225.1 Acidimicrobiia bacterium | reverse complement strand
TTCGTCGCCGGCGCTCCCTCCGCAAGCGGAGGGAGAGTGGCAAGCGGAGGGAGAGACGCGTACGGAGGTTGTATCGTCTGGCCATGGACAGAAGTGTCGAGTCAGATGTGGTCCAGGGTGGCCACTCGTTGGATCCCGACGGCGGGGTGGTTCCGCCGATCCAGCCTTCAACCACATTCGCCCGTGACAGCGGCTACGAATTAGCGAGCGGATACCTCTACTCGAGGCATGGCGCACCCAATCACCGTGCGGTGGAACGGCTTGCCGCCGGTCTGGACAACGGCGCCGACGCCAGGGTGTTCGCGTCAGGTCTGGCGGCGTTCACCGCTCTCGTGGAGACGGTGCCACCCGGCGCTACCGTTGTCGCACCCGAAGTCATGTACCACGGGGGCCAGCTGTGGTTACGAAGACTCCACGAGGCCGGGCGCATCGTGCTATTCGTATTCGACCAGTCGAAACCGGGGACTATGGAGGACACAATCGGTCGGGCGAGCCCCGATCTGGTCTGGATCGAAACTCCGGTGAACCCGACCTGGGATGTGATAGATATTCACGCCGCAGCCCGCGCCGCTCATAGGGCAGAGGCGGTTCTCGCCGTCGATGCGACTGTATCTCCCCTGACCACTCGCCCCATCGACCTCGGCGCCGACTACGCGTTCCACTCCGCAACCAAGTTCTACAACGGTCACGCCGACCTGCTCGGCGGAGTACTGGTGACAGCCGAGGAAAATGACCGGTGGGATCAGGTCAACTGGATCAGGACCCACACTGGAGCGGTCATGGGAGCATTTGAGGCCTGGCTGCTGCTCCGGGGATTGAAGACCCTCTACCTCAGGGTCGACAGGGCGTCGGAGAGTGCGATGGCAATCGCCTCTCACTTCGAAGGCCACCCCTCCGTAGAAACGGTGCTCTACCCGGGGCTCGAGTCGCACCCGGGGCACGAAATGGCGAAAGCCCAGATGGACCGGGGATTCGGTGCGATGCTCTCGATTCTGGTCAAGGGTGGATTTGAGGCGGCGCACCGGGTGGCCACATCGACGAAGCTGTTTATCCCGGCAACCTCGCTCGGTGGGGTCGAAAGCCTGATCGAGCACCGCGCCGTACTCGAACCACCCGAATCCGTGGTCCCCAACAACCTTCTCCGCTTGTCCATCGGCATCGAGCCTGTCGCCGAATTGATAGCAGACCTCGAACAAGCCCTCACCTGAACCGCGGACCGAGCCGACGGTCTAGCCGGCGACCACCGGGACGTCCTCCATAGCCGTGGCTATTGCCTCGGCCGGATGGTCGTAGTCGACCAGTTCCCCGTTGAAGTAGGCCTGGTAGGAAGCCATGTCGAAGTGGCCATGTCCTGACAGGTTGAAGAGAATCACCTTCTCCTCACCCGACTCTTTGGCCTTGATCGCCTCGTTGATGGCGGAGGCCACCGCATGTGCCGGCTCGGGGCCTGGAATGATCCCTTCCACCCGGGCGAATTCGACAGCGCGGGCGAAGCTCTCATTCTGGTGGAGAGACTCTGCCTCGACGATCCCCTCGTCGACCAATAGAGAGACCAGCGGAGCCATACCGTGGTAGCGCAGGCCACCGGCGTGGATCGGATCGGGGATGAACCCGTGGCCGAGCGTGTGCATCTTCACCAGCGGTGTCATACCGGCGGTGTCGCCGAAATCGAACTGATAGCTCCCTCTGGTAAGCGACGGCGCGGCGGCAGGCTCGATGGCGCGGATCACCGGGTCCATCTTCCCGGCCAGCTTCTCCCGCACGAAGGGGAAGGCGAGGCCCGCGAAGTTCGATCCGCCTCCGGTGCAGCCGATGACCACATCCGGGGTCTCGTCGACGAGTGCGAGCTGTTTCAGCGCTTCCTCACCAATGACCGTCTGATGCATCAGGACATGGTTGAGGACCGAGCCCAACGAGTACTTCACGTCGTCGTTGGTGGCCGCCACCTCGACCGCCTCGGATATTGCAATTCCCAGGCTGCCCGTGGTGTTCGGGTCGTTGGCGAGGATGCGTCGACCGGTCTCCGTCCGGTCGGAGGGCGAGGGGTGGATTGTCGCCCCGTACGTCTCGATCATCGCCTTCCGGTAAGGCTTCTGGTCGTAAGAGGCGCGGACCATGAATACCTCACACTCCAGGCCGAACAGAGCACAGGCGAAGGCAAGGGCTGACCCCCACTGGCCGGCTCCGGTCTCCGTCGACAGCTTCGTCACTCCGGCTTTGGCGTTGTAGTAAGCCTGGGCCACTGCGGTGTTCGGCTTGTGCGACCCGACCGGGCTGACGCCTTCGTACTTGTAATAGATACGGGCGGGACCGCCGATCATCTCCTCGAGCCCGTGGGCCCGGTACATCGGTGTTGGCCTCCACTTGAGGTACACCTCACGGATCTCCTCGGGAATCTCCACGTATCGGTCCTGGGACACCTCCTGGAGGATCAGGTCCATCGGGAAAAGTGGTGCCAGGTCGTCGGGGCCTACTGGTTGGTGTGTCCCGGGATGGAGCACCGGAGGCGCGGGCACCGGGAGGTCGGGAACGATGTTGTACCAGTGCGAGGGCAGGTCCGACTCGGCGAGGGTGATCTTGGTAACCATGCAGAGAACTTACACGCTCGAAAACTCCGACGGGTTTCAGAACGACCCTCCGGTAGGCAGGAGCAGGCGTTCGAATCCCGCAGAGCGGTAGGGTCACTCCGGTATGGACACCCCCCACCAATCACGCACCGAGCAGCTCCCGAGGATACGGCCATGGGCAGCATGCACCGACGACGCGGGAGGCGATCGACAGGATGGCGCCGGCTTACCAGCGCACCGTCGAACGCACCGGGGCGAGCGGGGCTGACAGGAGACCATGAGCACAGTCGGGGAGGTTCTCGTTGGCTTCGTGATCCTCGTGAGTCTGGCCGGGATCGTCCTTCCAGTACTGCCGGGGCTTGCCCTCACCGTCGGTGCGGTACTGGTCTGGGCGCTGGTCGAAGCCACTCCAATCGCGTGGGTTATCTTCGCCATCTGTTTCGGGCTCGGGGCGGCAGCCACGGTGATCAAATACCTGATCCCGGGTCGCAAGCTCAAGGAATCAGGTGTTGCCATGTCGACCATGCTGATCGCCCTGTTCGGTGCCGTAATCGGCTTCTTTGTCATCCCCGTGGTGGGCGCGCCGATCGGCTTTCTGGCCGGTATCTACTTGATCCAGTGGAACCGGATGGGACGTAGCGAGGCATGGCCGGCGACGCTGCGAACTGCAGGGGCCATCGCCCTCTCCATCGGCATCGAACTCGCCGGCGGCCTGCTCATCTTTGGCGTCTGGCTGGTCGCCGCGATCTGGGGCTAGGAGTCTGCTGATTAATGGGCGTGTGGGGCCGGGTTGATGGTGGTCGACT
>JBBDMR010000096.1:0-18675 GCA_040878225.1 Acidimicrobiia bacterium | reverse complement strand
CTCCGCTGGGGTGAAGTGGCCGGTTTGCGCGTCGGAAACGTCGACTTGCTCCGTAAGACGGTCACCATCGCCGAGCAAGTAACACGAGGTGTCGGTGGCGCAGGAGACATCGGTCCACCCAAGTCAGCCGCCGCTCGCCGGACTCTCTCCATCCCAGAGGAACTGGCCGACGAGCTGAGCGTACACATGAAGTCGCTGGAACTGACGGGAGCCGATCCCGAGAAGTTGTTGTTCCCCAACGCCGAAGCAAAGCCGCTCGACTACTCCAATTGGCGTCGCCGAGTCTGGGAACCAGCCGTGAAGGCGGCCGGTTTGGATGGCCTCAACTTCCACGACCTCCGCAGGACCAACGCCACCGCCATGGTCGCCGAAGGCGTCGACGTCAAGACAGCACAGGCCAGACTCGGACACTCCGACCCAAGACTCACTCTTGCAGTCTACGCGCAGGCAACTACCGAAGGAGATCGCCGCGCTGCTATGAAACTTGGGACTCGGCTGATGAGATCTGGGGGCAACGACGATGACGTCTCTGACTCGGCACGCTCCTGACTCTGACAGCTACAAATGCCGTCATCGTGCAAGCGGGTGCATGGCGGGGATCGCCTGCTGTCTGATGTCGGAATCGGGGGTTCTGCTCGATGAAACTTCAGCGGCGAAGTCGGGTTAGTTTTCTACGTCCAAAGCTGGGGGTAGTTCGAGTTCGAAGACGTTGCGGTCGTGTTCGCGTCGACATGTCAGGCGGCCTTTCATGAGTTCTGCGAGTTGTCGAGAGATGGCGAGTCCGAGACCGACGGACTGAGTGAGACCATGTCGTTCATGGGCCCGGACGTATGGCTCAAAGATGCGTTCGGTCACCTCGGCAGGAATTGGCTCTCCGTTGTCGGCGATTGAGATGCGGCTCCGGTCGATCCCGGACTCGGCTGTGATGGTGATGTTGGGTCCTCCGTAGTGGACACTGTTGGAGATGAGGTTGCGGATGACCTGACGGATTCGTTGTGGGTCTCCGACTGCTCTTGCCTGCCCTTTGAGGACTATCGGGTTGGGGGTGGTGCCGGTCATGGATTCAATGACTTGTGCGGCTTGGGCTCGGAGATCGACCGGGACGCTGCTCATTGTGAGCTCTCCGATTTCGCTCCGGGCGGCGACGAGGAGGTCGTCAATGAGATTCGCCAGGTCGCTCCCCTGGTCTGAGATGACTTTGAGGATCTCGCTGCGTTCGGTGGTCGACATGTCGGTGTCGGCGTCTCGGAGGACTTCTGCGAATCCGACAAGTGAAGTGAGTGGAGTGCGTAGTTCGTGGCTGACCGACGCGATCAGGTCGGTTTGGCTGGCCAGCAGTTTCTCCAGTCGTCTGTTGGCTTTCTGAAGTTCGCTGACATCGACGGCATGAGTGACTATGTAGCGGGGTTGACTGTCGGGGCCTCGGGCCGGGAAGGCGCACAGTTCAACGGGAACCGCTGATCCGTCTTTGTGGACGTAGCTCTTATTCAAGTAGACGGCAGGGATGTCTCCTGCCAGTAGTTGCTTTAAGGCTTTTGCCGATTCCCGCTCGTCGTCGGGAACTGTGATTTCGGTGAAGGACCTCCCGACGAGCTGATCGGGGGTGTAGCCGAGCATGGTGGCAAAGGCGGTGTTCACTTGGACCAGTCTGCGGTCGAGAGAGGTGAGGACCATTCCTATTGGTGCGTCTTCGAAGGCGCGCCGGAAGAACTCTTCGCTTTCGGCGATGCGGACAGCAGTCTCGTGGCGTTCCAGAGCGTATCGGAGGGTGCGCTCCAGGATCTCTGGTGTGACTTCCCCTTTGATGAGGTAGTCGACCGCTCCAGCTTGCATTGCAGCCTGGTCGGTGTCGGGGTCCCGGCTGCCGGTGAGTGCGACCATCGGCTTTCTGGAGCCATTCGAGCTAGCTTGGGCGATCAGCTCGATGCCGGAACGGCCACCGAGGCGGACATCGATCAGGTACAAATCGTGTTCATGACGGAGGATCTTCTCCAGTCCCGAGTCGTAGTCGTTAGCCCAGTCGAGGGAGAAACGCCCCTGTCCGATCTCCTCGAGCATGTCTGCGGTGAGAAGATAATCGTCGTTGTCGTCGTCGATCAGGAGAACCGTGACAAGCCTCGTTACCTGTGTGGTAGTGGTCATGGGGTTTCGGGAGGTGGTACTGCGACCAGCTCGAACCAATAGTCACTAAGGGTTCTCATGGCTTCGACCAGGCCCACAAACGTGACTGGTTTCGGAATGTAAGAGGCGGCTCCCAGCTCGTATGAGCGGATAATGTCCTCGTCGGCTTCCGACGTGGTTAACACAACGACAGGAATGCATCTGATTTTGGGGTCGGCTTTGATGGCGGTGAGGGCCTCTCGTCCGTCCATGCGAGGCATGTTGAGGTCGAGAAGGATCAGACCCGGGGTCGGCGCATTCTCGCGGGTGTACCCATTGGCTCGAGTGAGATAATCGAGGAGGTCGCGGCCGTCACGTGCGAATCTCAGGTCGTTAGAGAAACGAACTTCGCGGAAGGCCTCCTCGGTGAGCTCCCGGTCGTCGGGATCATCATCGGCCATCAGGATCGTGATCGGTCGCCTCTCAACATTCATGTGGTTTCTCCGTTGTTGGTAGCTCTGTGGGTCGGTAATGACACTGTGAAGACCGCACCTTCACCTGGCTTTCCCTCAGCGGTGATTGCACCGTCGTGGCGGTTAACGATCTTTTTACAGATAGCGAGGCCGATCCCCGTTCCCGTATAGTCAGCGCGGCCATTGAGCCGCTCGAAGATCCTGAAGATTCTCTCCCCGTATTCGGGATCGAAACCGATTCCGTTATCCTCCACAAGGATGTGAGCAGCGCCGTTCTGACCGCTCTCTGAGGGTTCTCTCTTCTCCGAGATCCGTACCAGCGGATGCTGATCGGGTTTGCGGAATTTGAGGGCGTTACTGATGAGATTCAGAAAGAGACTGTGCATTTGAGAAGGATCAGCCACTATGACGGGAAGGGTGCCTATTTCGAGCACTGCACCGGTCTCGTCTATTCGGCTCTCCAGGTCGTCGGCGACCCTGGCGACGACATCACTGAGATCTACCCGTTCCAAGGGCTGGGCCTGGCTCGTAACTCTCGATAACTGGAGCAAGTCGTCGATGAGGACACGCATCCTGGTGGCCGCATCCCGCATCCGTTCGATATACAACTGGTCTTTCTCATCCAGGGAATCCGATGCGTTGACGGCGAGACGGTCCCCGAACGCCTGGATCTTCCGCAGAGGTTCCTGAAGATCGTGAGCCGCCACCGAGGCGAACCGTTCCAACTCTTCGTTGGACAGCTTCAGTTTCTCGTTGAGAAATTGAAGCTCACGGTTCCTCGCTTCCACCTCAAGGTTCTTTTCCTCAAGGTGCCTAGTCAACTCGCGGAGCTTTCCCGTCATAACGTTGAAGTTCTCAGCGAGATCACCCAACTCGTCGTTGCGGTCGACAGGGACGTTTCTCGACCAATCGCCGGCCGCTATCGCCGCCGACGCCTCCGAGACCCTTCTCACCCCCTCCGCGACCGGCCGAGCCACGATCCACGACCCTACCGCCGCAGCTGCCACCACCACGATCAGAGCAAAGACGGCACCGAATAGGTACTCGTCGAGTGGTGCCAAGACCTCGCCAGTGTCGACCTTGACGACAATCCCCCAGTCAGCCGAATCCAGGTACCTGGTTGCAGCGAACACCGGTTCTCCTCGATAGTCGACAGCGTCGGTGAGGACCGCCTCTTCTCCGCTCACTGCAACCAGAGTCGCTGCAGCCGAACCATCCGCCATGGTTCGAGCCAAAGCAGCGTCAGAATCGAAGCGAAGCGGAGTCAGAAACACAACCCCCCCGTCGGGCGAAGCCCGACCAAGGACGGTTTCCCCCGTGTCTCCCAACCCGGTGTAGTCGGAGACCAAATCCAAGATCGGTGTAGCGGCCTCCACCACCACCGCCACACCAAGAAGACGGCCTTCGAGCATTACGGGACCGGCCGCGACATGAGACAGACCTCCCGACTCATCCTGGACGATCAAGCCGGTAACGATCCCGGCCTGCGCCGCTCGCAAATACTCCTGGTTCTCATCAACGTACAAGCTGTCGCCCTCGGTGCTGGCGACCACCTCCCCGGCGAGGTCACGAATCTCGAGGAGGACAACTCGATCATCGGCAGCCACAGCGTCGGAGAGGATCTTCTCCATCTCGTCCCGAAGGTCCGCATCCCGAGATGCCTCATACTCACCCAGCGCCACCCGAAGCCGCGTCCTGCTCGCCACCAGAGCTACCGACTGCTCGACCCCATCCACATACGCTGCAAGACGGGCCTTCTGCACCTCCGCGACCGCCTCGACCTTCGCGGTGGACTCCTCGACGAGGACACTTCGCTCCCGCAGATAACCGACGGTCAGGGCCACCACCCAAAGAATCAGAGTGAGCGAGAACGCACCAAGCCCGATTCGACGCACCAATGAACCTCGACGCTGCTTCGACTCGTCCGCTTCCTCCGAGTTTGTCGGTTTCTGAGAGTCCCGGAAGGCTGAGCCCGACATAGATATGAGTATCTTTCCTGACACAGATCGAATATCGGACCTACCGGCCGGCTACTTGACAGAAACGGTCGGTCGCCGGTGAAAGCTTCACTATCGCCGATGTCCCACCAGTTCGAATCGCCGTCGTTGCGGGATTTATCCGGATGCACTCGTTTCGAGCGAACGCGCTCGAATCACAGAAGGGTCGTTGCTAACGTTAACGTCGAAGAGGGCTTCCGGCGCTATCGCCCCCAACTGTTCACCGCCCCCAATGGACAGTCCCCTTACGCCGGGGGCCCTTTCTTGTTCCTCGTAACCTCGGCATGGGCTAGCGACAGCGAGCCCGTCACTGACTACCGGAGCCACCGTCGCCCAAGAACCGGAGCCGCGTCCACAAAGTGTCGCCCACCTACTGGAGCCACAGTGTCCATCATGAACCGAAACAGCACAAACCTCCCAGAATTTGGATGTTCGATAAATGTTCGATGAAACGAACGAGGTGCCGGTCGGAGACTCACCCGCAAGCCTCTGACCAGCACCTTCTGAGTCGGGACGGCGGGATTTGAACCCACGACCTCAGCGTCCCGAACGCTGCGCGCTACCAAGCTGCGCCACGTCCCGATGAGCCGATTCTACGCAGTCATCACGCGTAGGTCAGATCGAATTGCTACGCCAGAAGTTCGGCGATCTGGACGGCGTTGAGAGCGGCGCCTTTGCGGAGGTTGTCGCCTACCACCCAGAGGTTGAGACCGCCCGGTTCGCCCAGCGTTCCCCTGATTCTTCCGGCGAGCACATCGTCGATCCCTGCGGAGTCGAGGGCCGTCGGAACCTTGTCGGTCCAGACCTCGATTCCGGGCGCGTTGTTGAGGATCTCGGTTGCAGCTTCGGGTGTGGTCGGCGACGCAAAACGCATGGAGGCGGAAATCCCGTGCCCAACCGCCACCGGAACCCGGACGCAGGTGGGCTCGACTGCCAGGTCGGGAATGGAGAGGATCTTCCTCGACTCGTTGACCAGTTTCCACTCTTCATCGGTGTAGCCCGATTCCGCCTCGTTCCCCGCAAAGGGCAGGGTGTTGAAAGCGATCGGGCGCAGGTAGATCTCCGAACCGGGGTCTACCCAGGAGCCGTCCATCAGACCGTCGACATCGCCGCGCAGCGCATCGACCTGGCCCATCAGCTCGTCGACTGCCGCCTTTCCCGAACCGGAGACGGACTGGTAGGAGCTGACCACCATGGAGCGAAGGCCCAGACTGCGGTGAAGTGGGCCGGCGGCCATCATCAGGGCCATCGTCGTGCAGTTCGGGTTGGCGATGATCCCGTTGTGGCCGGACGCCGCATCGTCATTGACCCCGGCAACCACCAGGGGAACGCCGGTGTCCATCCGGAACGCCGATGAGTTGTCCACGACCACCGCTCCTGTCCCGACGAAGCGGTGAGCGAACTCCTTGGACCTGGCGCCTCCTGCGCTGAACAGGGCAATCTCGACGCCGGCCGGGTCGGCGTCGGCGAGGTCTTCGACCTCCACGTCGCCCCACCGGGTGGTGACGATGCTGCCGGCCGAACGCGATGACGCAAACAGCCTCAGATCGGAGACATCGAATTCACGTTCTTCGAGGATGGAGAGCATGGTGCGGCCCACCGCCCCGGTGGCGCCGACCACGGCGACGCGACGGCCGCTCACGCTCCCACCTCTTCGGTGATCATGGGCGGATCAAAGGCTTTGTGCAGGGCTTTGACCGCATTCTCGACCTGGTCGGCACGGACCACACATGAGATCCTGATCGTCGAGGTGGAGATCATCTCGATATTGATCCCCTCTTCGGCGAGGGCCCGGAAGGCATGTGCCGCAACGCCGGGATGCGACTTCATGCCGGCACCGACCAGGGAGACCTTGCCGATTTCGAGGTCGACGTCGACCGAGAGCGCACCGACTTCGACTGCCACGTCCTTGGCGATCCGCTCGGCCTCGGCCACCTGCGAGCGCGTGACCGTGAAGCTGATGTCGGTGGTCCCGTCGTGGGAGACGTTCTGGACGATCATGTCCACGTTTACGCCGGCGTCGGCGAGGGGGCCGAAGACCGAAGCAGCGACGCCGGGACGGTCGGGCAGGCGGTTCACCGAAACCTTCGCCTCCGAACGGTCATGAGCGATCCCGCTGATGATGGCTTGTTCCATAGTCGTCTCCTTGACCCAGGTCCCGACCTGGCCGCTCAGTGATGATCGCACGTGAATCGGGATATCGAACCGCCGCCCGAATTCGACCGACCGCGACATCAGCACCCCGGCACCGGCGCCGGACAACTCGAGCATCTCATCGAAGGAGACCTCTTTGAGTTTCTTCGCCTCGGGGACAATTCGGGGGTCGGCAGTGAACACACCGTCGACGTCGGTGTAGATCTCGCAGGCATCAGCACCCAGGGCGGCTGCCAGGGCGACCGCAGTGGCATCGGAGCCACCGCGTCCCAACGTGGTCACCTCCTTGGAGTCGGGGTCGACGCCCTGGAAGCCGGCGACGATCACGACCTTTCCCTCGGCAAGGGAGTCTTTGACGCGGTGCCCGGTGATCTCCTTGATCTTGGCCTCACCGTGTGAGGAGTCGGTGAGGATCCCCGCCTGACTTCCGGTGTAGCTGACTGCGGGGATGTTCCTGACATCCAGGGCCATCGCCAGCAACGCCATCGAAATCCGCTCCCCGGCCGAGAGCAGCATGTCCATCTCCCTGGGTGGAGGCTTGGGGGAGATGTCGGCAGCGAGGGCGATCAGTTCGTCTGTGGTGTGGCCCATCGCCGATACGACAACCACAACGTCGTTGCCGGCACGGCGTGACGCCCCGACGAGATCGGCGACGGCGCTGATCCGCGCCGGGTCGGCAACTGAGGTGCCACCGTACTTCTGGACGACTACAGGCATAGGGCACAGTTTGGAGCCTTTTGGGCCTCAATACGAACACCGCCCGACGATTGTTTTCTGTCGGTGCCTAAAGTCCCGATTCGATGTCTGATCGACGCCACCGCCAGAAAGAACTTCGCGCCGCCAAGAAAGAGGCGGAAAAGAAGAAAAGTGCCCGCCGGGAACTCACCCGGCGCATCCTCACGGCGTTCGGCTTTGGGGCGGTTGTCGTGGGCTTTTTTGCCCTCGGTGCGATATTCGACGGCGATGGCTCCCTCCCCACCGGCTATGAGGCATTCCGTGCCCAGGAGACAGCATGCGGGGCAGACCAGCCCACGGCCCAGAGCGTCGAGCAGTTCGATGCACCGGAGGCCCAGACCGACCTCGAGACCGCCACAGCTGCCACGGCAACCATCCAGACCTCGTGTGGCGAGATCGTGATCGACCTCAACCTCGATAACCCGGCGACGGTCAACTCCTTCGTGTTCCTTGCCCGGGAAGGCTTCTACAACGGGCAAGTCTTCCACCGGGTTCTCGCGAACTTCGTGATCCAGGGAGGCGACCCGGAAGCCAACGGGACAGGTAGCCCCGGATACAGCGTGCCTGACGAGTTCCCGCCTGAAGACTTCGTCTACGAAGCCGGCGTCGTGGCCATGGACAACCTGGGACGGGGAACCACCGGTAGCGACATGTTCATCGTTGTCGGAGATGCCAGCTCTCTCAATCCCCAGTTCAACGTTCTCGGCACCGTCATCTCGGGCCAGGAGGCAATCGACGCGATCACCGAAATCAAAACGGCGCGGCGACCGGGTTTCCGCGAGGACAGCCTCCCGCTCGAGACGGTCTACATCGAGACCGTCACGATCGACGTAACCGGTTCTTGACCCACTCATCAGCGATGATTTGTGGGCGATGGCAGTAGACCTCCACTCCCACAGCACATTCTCAGATGGGTCAGACACACCCACCGAGCTCATCCACCGCGCCATCCAGTCGGGGCTGACAGCTATCGCCCTCACCGACCACGACACGCAGGAAGGCGTCGAAGAGGCCCAAGCGGCTGCCGATGGGATCGAGATGATCCCCGGGACCGAGCTTTCGCTGACGCGCACCGAAGGCGGGATGCACCTGGTGGTGTTGTGGCTGCCACCAGGCCCGGGACCACTCCAGGACCGGCTTGCGGAGATCCAGCACGCTCGTGGCTCTCGCAACCAGATCATCGTCGATGAGCTCACCCGCCTCGGAATGCCGATAAGCCTCGAGGAGGTGCTCGTCGAAGCAGGGGAAGGCTCGGTGGGACGCCCCCACATCGCGGCCGTCATGGTGGCGAAGGGATACGTGCCCGATATCAGGACAGCCTTCGACCTCTGGCTCGCCAACGGCGCACCGGCTTACGTGAAGCGGCGCCTGCTCACTCCGGAGGAAGGGATCGGTCTGGCCCTGGAATCGGGAGCGGTGCCCATCCTCGCCCACCCCCACACACTGGGTGTGAATCGGGCGGCCGAGATGGCCGACCTCCTCGACGAACTCATAGGCTATGGCCTGGTCGGGCTCGAAGCCCACTACTCGGCATACCAGCAGCACGAGCGCTACGGCTACGACGACCTGGCACGGCGCTTCGGTCTCATCCCCTCTGGAGGAAGCGACTATCACGGGACCTATAAGGAGGGGCTGGGGCTGGGTTCGGGCTACGGCGACCTCCACGTCCCCGAGCGGATCCTCGAGAGTCTGAGGGCATCGAGACAATGACCAAACCCATCCGGATGGGGATGGCAGCCGCCGTCGTATCCGGGGGGATCCTTCTCTCCCGACTGCTCGGGCTGCTGCGGGAGAGCCTGCTCGCCGGCCTGATCGGGCTCAATGCCGAGGCCGACCTCTATCGGCATGCCTTTGCCCTCCCCGACTTCCTCAGCTACCTGCTCGCCGGTGCATATTTGACCATCACCCTGATTCCGATTCTCAGCCGCCATATCGAGAAGGGTGACACCGCAGCCACCAACCGTGCCTTCACCTCGGTCTTCCGTTTCGTCGCTTTCGCGATCGTGGGACTCACTGCGGTGATGTGGGTCTTCGCCCCCCAATTCGTCGAACTGGTCTTCCAGGCCCGGCCCGAAGACCATTTGCGTCTCACCTCCCTCACCCGGATCGTTCTCCCCGCCCAGATCTTCCTCGTGCTCGGGTCGGTGCTGATGGCAGCCCAGTACGCCCACAGGCGTTTCGCCATCCCGGCTATCGCTCCTGTGATCTACAACCTCGGGATCATTGGTGGCGGGCTGATCGGGTACGCCGCCGGCGAGGCAAGCCCGGAAGCCTTCCTCTGGGGCGCTGTTGTCGGGTCGGCGATCGGCAACTTCGGGCTCCAGTGGTTCGGAGCGAGACGCACGGGTGTCCGGCTCGTGCCGGTGTCGGGACAGTCGGCAGTGGGTGAGTACCTGATCCTCGCCCTCCCTCTGATGCTCGGCCAGTCGGTGGCGGTCCTCGACGAGCAGTTCATCAACTGGTTCGGCCAGATCGAGACGGGTGCGGCTGCGGGGCTCTTCTACGCCCGTCGGCTCACCATGGTCCCCATCGGCGTGATCGCCCAGGCCGCGGGAGTCGCCGCCTATCCGTTCCTGGCCAGGCTTGCCGCCAGCGGTGCCCGCCAGGAGTTGAATGAGACCACGGAGAATGCCGCCAAGAACACAGTCTTCGTCTCTGCTGTGGCCACCGCTCTGCTCGTTGTGCTCGCCGGGCCGTTCGTCTCGCTCATCTACGGCTACGGCGAGTTCTCCGCCGGTGGCGAGAATGCCAGTGTGGTGGCCGGGCTCCTCGTCATCTATGCCTTCTCGATACCGGCGTGGGGGCTGCACCAGATCATCGCCAGGCACTTCTACGCCAAGCGCAGGATGTGGGTGCCGGTCATAGTGGGCACGGCCTCGACAGTGGTGGCGATTCCCACATGGTTGATCCTCTACAACATCATGGGGGTCGAAGGCTTCGCCCTTGCCTCGACTCTGACGATGACCGGGTATGCGCTGGCCCTGCTCCTCGCCTGGGGCGGCGACGCCGGATGGGATGGCGTGCGCCGGATCGCGATTTCGCTTGCCCGGGGACTGGTTGCGGCAGGCGTCGCTGCCATGGCCACCGTCCCCCTGGTCAACGCCATGGGAGGCTCGGGAACACCCGAGACCGCCGCAGCCCTCGCCATTGCCGCAGTGGGGACGGCAACCACTCTGGCGGTCTTCCTCCTCGTCGCCAGGCTCTTCAAAGCACCCGAACTAGAAGCTCTGGCAGCGCGAATCCGGTCGCGCCGGGCTTAGGTGGGGGAAGGTCGCTTCTGTTCGAATCGTGAGGGGTAGATCTCGGGACTCAAGGCGCGGACCCAGCCGGGGACGCGGTTGTCGTTGCTGTTCCGCCCCGCGGCGCGGGCTACTTCGTCAGCCGTGACATGGTCGAGCACCACGGCGATTACCGCTGCCTCGAATTCGGAGGCTCCGCCTTTGATGTCGAATGGCATTTTCACGATTGCATCTCCACGAGTTCGATAAGCGTTCCGCCAAGGTCCGCCGGGTGCACGAAAGCGATCCGTGTCCCCCGACCGCCCTTTCGCGGGCTCTCGTCGACGAGGCGAGCGCCCGTCTCCTTCAAATGAGACAGGGCTGCTTCGATGTTGGTTACCGCGTAGGCGACGTGGTGAAGACCTTCACCGTGTTTGTCCAGAAATCGCCCGACCGGTGTCTCCGGGCTGAGAGGCTGTAGGAGTTGCAAAAACGACCCCCCGACC
This sequence comes from Acidimicrobiia bacterium, assembly GCA_040878225.1. GTDB lineage: Bacteria > Actinomycetota > Acidimicrobiia > Spongiisociales > ZC4RG35 > MA-ANB-1. The sequence continues at coordinate 7,492 of JBBDMR010000096.1, read as the reverse complement.
GGGATCATCGCCTCCTCCACCCCCTGATCCTCGACCACCTCCCGATATGCAGGCTCGACCCGGTACCGATCCCGATAGCCGGCGAGCGCAGCATCGAGGTCGCGTACGGCAATCGCAACGTGATCCAGGTTGAGCAGCTTCACCATTCCACGATACCGTCCCACAGCCGGGCCGGCTGATCGGGAAGAACTGGTGTCGCGAGGCCGTTACCATCGGTGATCAGGAGACTCATTTATGACAAACAGCGTTATCACCGGCATCGCACGAACCCCGATCGGAAAATACGGGGGTGCACTGGCGCCACTGCGAGCAGTCGAGCTCGGCGGTGTCGCTATCGAGGCCGCGGTATCGAGGTCGGGGGTGGGCCAAGAGGCTTTCGACGAGATCCTCTTCGGTCACGTCCTCCAGGCCGGAGAGGGCCAGATAACAGCGCGCCAGGCGGCCGTTGCCGGTGGCCTCCCGATGTCGATTCCGTCGACAACCATCAACAAGGTGTGCCTTTCAGGCATGTCGGCGGTGGGACTCGCCGACCGCGCCATCAGGACCGGCGATTCCAAGTTCGTCCTCGCCGGCGGCATGGAGAGCATGAGTAACGCCCCTCACGTTGTGAGGGAGCTGCGGTGGGGCGCCCGAATCGGAGACGTGACCATGGTCGATGTGATGCAGCACGACGGGCTGTTCTGTGCCTTTGACCAATGCACGATGGGCCAGTCTTCCGACGTTAAGAACCAGAGGTTGGGCATAGGCCGTGAGGAGCAGGACGAGTGGGCGGCCCGTAGCCACCAGAGAGCTGCCGAAGCTACCGCCCGCGGAGCGTTCGAGTTCGAGATCGCGCCGACACCCGTTCCCCAGCGCAAGGGCGACCCCGTCATCGTCAGCGTCGACGAGGGCATCCGCGAGGGCTCGACTGCAGAGAGTCTCGGATCGTTGCGGCCGGCCTTTGTCGATGACGGCACCATCACTGCGGGGAACGCATCTCAGGTATCGGACGGCGCTGCAGCCCTCGTAGTCGCCGACCCGGTCGCCGCCGACGCCACCGGGGCACCAGTGCTGGCCGAGATCGTGGCCTACGGTCAGATCGGCGGCATCGACGCGACGTTGCATGAGCGTCCGGCAGAGGCTCTTGCTGTTGCCCTCAAGAAGGCAGGGATGACACCGGCTGACCTCGACATCGTCGAGATCAACGAAGCCTTCGCCGCGGTTGCACTCTGGTCGGCCCGGATGCTGGAAATTCCAGAAGAGAAGGTGAATGTCAACGGAGGTGCCGTCGCTCTCGGCCATCCGCTCGGGGCCACCGGGGCGAGACTCATCGTCAGCCTCATCGGAGCCCTCACCGCCCGCGGTGGTGGCGTCGGTGCGGCAACCCTCTGTGGTGGGGGCGGGCAGGGAGATGCAATCATCGTCCGGGTGGGTGACTGATGGTCGAACCCGTCGAAAGGAACCTGGGGCTCGACCTGGTCCGGGTCACCGAGACGGCTGCCATGGGTGCCGGGCGCTGGCTGGGCCGCGGCGACAAAGAGGCCGCCGACCAGGCAGCAGTCGACGGAATGCGTTTTCACCTCGCCACGCTCGAGATCGATGGCCTGGTAATCATCGGTGAAGGTGAGAAAGATCGGGCACCGATGCTGTTCAACGGGGAGCGGGTCGGTACCGGTACCGGGCTCGTGGTCGACGTCGCGGTCGACCCGGTTGACGGGACCACCCTCACCGCCTCGGGAATTCCCGGGGCGATCGCAGTAATTGCCCTTTCCGAGGGCCGGGGGTCGATGTACGCGCCCGGCTCACTCGTGTACATGGACAAAATCGCGGTTGGGCCTGAAGCTGCCGGCAAGGTGGATCTCGAGGCACCGGTGGAGCACAACCTGAAGCAGGTGGCCAAGGCAAAGCGAAAAGACGTAAACGACCTGCGGGTCCTCATCCTCGACCGGCCCCGCAACCAGCAGTACATCGACGAGGTACGCAAGGCGGGAGCCCGGATCAGCTTGATCCGCGACGGTGACGTGGCCGGGGCCATCGCCACCGCACAGGACGAAACCGCAGCCGACATCCTCCTGGGCATAGGAGGCTCACCCGAGGCCGTGCTTGCAGCAGCCGCTCTCCTCTGCGTCGAAGGAGAGCAGCAATGCCGCCTGTGGCCGAGGGACGAGAGCGAGCGCCAGTACGCCCTCGACGAGGGACTCGACCTCGATAAGGTCATGACCAACAACGATCTCATTGCGTCTGACAATGTGTTCTTCGCGGCCACCGGTGTCACCGGCGGCGAGTATCTCCGCCCCGTCGAGTTCCGCGGCGAGACTGTGGTCACTCATTCGGTGATCATGCGCTCGAAGACGGGTTCGATCCGCTACATGGACGCGTACCACGACCTCGACCGTCTCCGCCGCATCTCCGCACAGACATTGGACTGATTCAGGCGAGGCCGGAGCGGCGCCAGGTGCGGACCACCCAGCCGGCGGCAACCACCAGGGCAGCGATGCCGGCGATGCGGACCAGGATCCCGCCCGTGTCCGCACCTTCTACGACTATCCCCATTGCAGCAACCAATCCAGCGACGATCACGGCAGTACCGACACCCCGGACGAGTTCGGTCAGTGGATCCACCGGCCGGACCCTCAGGGTGAAGGAGATCGAGGCAGTCTCGACAGAGAGCGTGAGCAGCAGGGCCTGGACCCATAGATCGGGGATGACCGCAAGGTCGAACGCCACCACCAGGCCGAGGCGCATGACAAATCCCACGGCCAGAGCGGTGATCCCGCCGCGGTGGCCCATTATCAGGCCTGCGGCGAGCAGGGCGACGGTGATCCACCCCAGTAGGGAAATGAACCCGTTGCCGCCCGGGTCGGACACCAGAACGAGGGCTACTGCGAGAGCCACCGAGAGCAGGGCTGTCAGCCGAGCTGCCGTCGCCAAGACGACCTCCTCACATCGAGCTGGTGGAGGGGAACTTCTGGAGGGTCGTCTCTCGCCCAGATGGCGACGGCGATCCCGGCACCGGACAATCGATCCCGGATCCGGTCCCGCTCCATGGTCCAGATTCTGCGTCCGATCTCCCTATCCCCTCGCTCTGGCCCGCTCAGCTGCTCGGTTGCATCGACCTCGATAGCAACCACGTCAATTCCGGACCGCCGCAGAACGTTGAGCAATCCGGCCATGTTGTTGTCGAGCAGGGGACTAAGCGCTATTACCAACGCCGGCCGTTTCGCCGCCCTGATCACCGACCGCTCAACTGCATCCCAGAGGACCTCCCCCGGCCGGACACCGAGGAGTTGCTCGAGGAGCTTGCGTCGATGGATTTCACCCGAGCCGGGCCCAACCCAGCGGCACATGCCGTCGAGGGTTACAAGGCCGAGGCGATGACGCCGTCGGGCATGGCCGTGCAGCAACGCCGCCGCGAGCCGGACCGAACGGTCGACGAGGTCGACCAGCCCGGTGTTGGTTTCGACCTGGGCATCTACCAGAAGGATCACGTCCCCGTTCCGCTCCGGGTGCCGCTCGTTGACCCACAGTCCGTCAGACCGAGAGGACACCCGCCAGTTGATGTGGCGCGGGTCGTCGCCGGGGGCGTACGAACGCAGATCGGCAAACTCCGAGCCCGAGCCCCGCAGCTTGGAAACGAGATCGCCGGAGTGGAGATTGGTCTCGAGGGGCGACAGCAGGCGCCTGAGGGCGACCTCCTGGGGCACGACGACCCAACTCCTGAGACCAGGCGAAGTCTGCCCGACGTCGAACATGCTCAATGGCGCCTCGGTGTAGGTGCTGATCGGTCCGATCCGGTGGCGGCCCCAGGACGATGCCCTAACGGTGACGACAACATCGGTGCCGCTCCCAACAGCAGGCACCATCAGACGGCCGCCCCCGAAGACACGTGCCCCGACGACCTCCACCACCTCGAGGCCGCGGCTCAGGTTGAGATCGGCATAGGTTCGGCCGGCGTCCCCGTCGGACTCAAAGCGAAGGCGTATGCGACGCTCCTCACCTTCGACCATCGACTGCGGCCACTCCAGAATCGACACGTGCAACGGGAGAGCCTGGCCACCGAGGATGCCGACCACCGCGAGGACCAGGAAAGCGGTGCCGATGAGCACCGGCTCCGGGCTCCCGGCCGCCAGCCCTGCCGCCATGCCAACCAGGCCGGCTGACACGTATGCGCGCAACCGAGGGCTGGATCGAATGTTCAAGGCATGAGTTCGTTGGGAAGCGCGGGTGGAGTTTCGATCTGCTCCAGGATCTCGGTCACTACCCGTTCCTCGGTGAACTCCTGCGCCCAATATTCCGGACGCATGATGATGCGGTGGGCGAGACCGGCGATAGCAACATCCTGAACATCGTCAGGAACCACGTAGTCCCGGCCGGCAAACGCGGCGGCGGCGCGGGCCAGCTTCATGACGGCGAGAGAGCCCCTGGGGCTGGCACCCACCCGCACCCGACCTGAGGTCCGGGTCGCAGCCACCAGGTCGACTATGTACTTGCCCACCGATTCAGCGACGTGAACGGACTCCACCGAGCGCTGCATCTCGAGGACGGTCGACCTGTCGACGAGTTTGCGCAGTGGAATGTCGTCGGTGCCCCGCCTGGCGCGGCTCTCGAGGATCGACCACTCGGCCTCCCGGTCGGGGTATCCGAGGCGAACCCTCGCCAGGAACCTGTCGACTTGAGCCTCCGGCAATGGATAGGTGCCCTCGTATTCGATCGGGTTCTGGGTGGCGATGACGAGAAACGGGGGGCCGAGGAGGTGGGTCTCCCCGTCGACAGTCACCTGTTTCTCTTGCATCGCCTCGAGGAGCGACGCCTGGGTCTTGGCAGGAGCGCGATTTATCTCATCGGCCAACAGAAGGTTGGTGAATACCGGGCCGGGACGGAACTCAGGCAAGTTGGTGGCAGGGTCGAGGATCATCGAGCCCGTGATGTCCATGGGCATGAGGTCGGGAGTGAATTGGACCCGGGAAAATCCCATGTCGGCAACCTGGGCGAATGATCGTGCCAGCAGTGTCTTAGCCAATCCGGGGAGGTCTTCGATGAGAACGTGGCCATTCGCCAGCAACGCCATCAGGATGAGCCTTAATGCTTCCCTCTTCCCCAGCACCGCGCGCTCAACTTCGTCGAGGATGGAGTTGGCCACCTCGGCGACCTTCGCGACTTCAAGGGCCGGTGCCGTCACAATTTCTCCAATCCCGTCACCAATAGTTCGAGGTCTTCGACCGGCACGGCTTCATCACCGGTTCCCATCAGCGTATTCCATTCTCGCTCCCCCAATAGCTCCACCGCTCCAGCCGACTCGATTCTGAGCCCGTGACGTTCGAGCCGGTGCTCTGCGATCCGTTTCAGACTCGGTCGGAGACGCCGGTCCGGGCTGAGGTAGCCGCTCGTGGCGTCAATCACCATCAGCTCGGAGGTGGCGATGGCCCGGGGCAGTCGGGAAAGGTCGGGAGCCGGGGCCGTGAAGAGGGGAACTTCGAGCGGGTCACCCCGGTTCGGAATTCCCCGGTATTGAAGGCCGACCAGCAACACCAGGAGCCCTTCCCAGAGGGCGAGCTCGGTCGCACCCTGCATCTGGCTGAGGATGAACCCCGCAACAGACGCAGCAGCAGCAGCACCGACGACAAGGCGGATCATCGCGCCACCTCCATCTCCTGGCACAGGCTGACCGACATCGCCTCGGCCTCCTCGGCATCAGCGTCGGACACCGGGCCGTAGCCAAAGCGGGTGCGGGAGTAACGGTCCATCAGCCGGGCCACGCCGGCGTGGTCGAGACCGAGCTCGGCAGTCGCCCTCCGGGCATGGCGCTGGGCGGTTTCCGTCACCCGCCGCGCCACACCACGGTCTGCGGCGGTTCGCTCGAATCGGCTGTACGCATTGAGAACGCGGGAACGAGGGTCAGTCCCGAGATCGAGCACGGCCGGGCTGACCCTGGAATCGGGTGATCGAGGGCCGAGTGGTTCGGGCGACGGGTCTTCGAAGGGGGCGTCGGCCAGACGTACCGCCAGCCCGACCCGGGTCAGAGCAGCAGCGATAACTGCCGCCACCAACAGCGAGAAGAGCCAGGCCGCAGCGCTACCCCCGGTGGTTGCAGTTTCCCCGGTGGCATCGACCTGTCCCGTACCTCCCGGGTCTGTCACGAAGTTCTCGGCGACCGGCTGGAGGAATCTCAGTATCAGCAGGAACACCAGGACTCCAAGAATCACCCCCACATAGCTTCGCTTTCGCTCCTGGCGGCGGGGCCGCACCTCTTTGATGGCGAACACGAGCAGGATCGCGCCGAGGACTGCGAGCACGATCAGAGTCCAGCCGATCAGCTGGCCCAGGTCGATGTCGAACTTGGTGTCGAGTTCGAACAGCGGGTCGTCGCCAAACCCGCCGGGCCGGGACCGGGCCGCCACTGCCACCACAAAACCGAGGGAGAGCAACGTCACCAGCCCCAGCACCACCGAGACATAGCGACGCTGTCGGCTCAACGGGGCGAACCGTTTTCGATCATGTCGAGCACCGCGGTGAGCGTGTCGGCTACCGGGGCCCTCTGCGCGTCGAGAACGTGGCGGTGGTGGGAACCACCGTCATAGAGAATCGACCGAGCCCCGACCGAAACTGCGGCGGTGTGATCATCCGGAGTGTCTCCGATCACCACAACGGTGCCGGGATCGACGTCCTGGTCGAAGAGATGGCGCTTCAGATAGGCCGCCTTTACCTCGCCACTCGGCCTCTCCAACCCGGTGATCAGTGAGAAGTATCGCTCGATCCCGTGGGTGCGAACCGTTGGCACCAGGTGCTCATGGGTGCTCATCGAAAGCAGCGACTGCCCGAAGCCAAGGCCCGCAGCGCGGTCGAGGACCGACACTGCATCGTCGGCCAGATTGGCGCTGTCGACGCCCGCGTAATAGACCTCATGGAAGATCTTGTTCAAATCGGACCATTCCATGTCGCCGACTTGCCTCCCGAACAGCGAATCGTAGAAGGAGCGAACCGGTCTGGTGTAGTGGTCCCGGTAGCTGTCAGCGTCGATCGGATCGTGCCCGAACCGGCCGATCGACTCACTAACCGACCGCACAACGAGCTCGAGGTCGTTGAGCAAGGTCCCGTTCCAATCCCAAACGATGTGTATGGACGCCATCACCCAGCAGGTTAGGAAGTCTCACTGGCTGTCCTCCCGCTTGCGGGAGAGGTAGGAGTATCTGTTCCCCCAGAGACGAAGTCGAATGGGGGAAAAGTCCCTGCCCGCCCACGGAGGGCGGGGAGGTAAGGGGGACTGAGACTCTGCGAGTTGAGAGCGGACGCATCTCAAACACCGTTGGTGGGAACTCCCCACCCTCCCCTCCGACCTACCGGTCGGAGGTACTCCCTCCGCAAGCGGAGGGAGAGCGGCAAGCGGAGGGAGAGTGGCAAGCGGAGGGAGAGTCCCTGCTGTCCTCCCGCTTGCGGGAGGAAGGTTCCTGCATCCGCCGACAGGCGGGTGGAGGTAGACACCCCAGGGGCGTAACTGTCAAGCTGCCTGGGTTTG
>JBBDMR010000095.1:0-3431 GCA_040878225.1 Acidimicrobiia bacterium | reverse complement strand
TGAAACTCTCCGAGTTGAGAGCGGTCGCGCCCCAAGCAGCGTTGGTGGGTACCTGCCCCCCTCCCCACCGGGCCTGACGGCCGGCGGTACTCCCCCCAGCCTGCGGCCGGTGGGAGAGATAGGGCATACTGTGCGTCATGCTCCCCACACATCTCCCCAAGTTCTTTGTCCGCCAGAAGATCACACTGATGGTCAACCGCTATGAGATCGTCGCTCCGAACGAGGCGGGCGGCGAAGGCGAGGTCGTCGCTTTCGCCCAACAGAAGCGGATGTCGTTCAAGGAGAACGTCATCTTCTATCGGGATGAGTCCAAATCGGAGGCGCTTTTCTCCTTCAAAGCCCGGCAGGGCCTCGATGTCCGGGCCGAGCACGATGTCTTCGACTCCAACGGTCAGGCCATCGGGTACTTCAAGAAGGAGTTCGGAGCCAGCCTGATCCGGTCGACATGGCGACTGTCCTACGGAACGGTCAACGCCCTCGGCCAGGAGCGCCGTCCCTTGGTGGCCATCATTCGCCGGCTTTGGGATTTCATCCCCGTCATTGGCGACGTCTGGGTGCCGTTCATCTTCCATTTCGACTTCGTCGACGAGGCTGGGACCACGGTTTTGACGAGCGAGCGACAAAAGACAATGCGCGACAAGTACACGATCACAGTCCCCGATCAAGGGCTTGATTTCAGGGTTGCCGCATCAGTTGCCGTAGCGCTCGACGCCCTGCAAAGCCGCTGAGTCAAGAGAGACCTCTAGCATCCGGGGTCGGTCGACCATATGCTGTACCATATGGTGATGGCACGACGGGAAGTTCTGGTCCAGCTCGAGGACGAATTGGTGGCAAGGCTCGACGAGGTTGCGAGTCGCCTCGAGGTCAGTCGATCTGAGTTGCTCCGTAGAGGAGCAGCGGCAGTTCTGGATGCCGATGAACTTGCCCAAGAGGACAAACGCCTGGCTGATGCCTACAAGAACGCTCCTCCTGATGCCGCGCTTCTGGAGTCGGCACGACGCATCGCTGCCGAAACCTCGCCTGAGTGGTAGCAAGAAATGACATCTATTGGGCCGACCTGGGACATCCGGCAGGTAGACGGCCGGTCTGTGTTCTCACCAGGGACGCCGCAATCGCGGTGCTCGACCGGGTCACCTGTGCGCCCATAACTCGAACCAACCGGGGGATAGCGTCGGAGGTCGAAGTCGGACCGGACCAGGGACTCCCCACCAACGCTTGATCAGTTGCGACAACCTGATCACAGTCCCCATCGCGACACTCGACCCCGAGCCAGTCGGTCGTCTCGACGCTCCGTCGAGGGCAAGGCTGGATCGCGCCCTTCGCTACGCACTCGACATCATCTATTAGCAACGACTTCGTCAGCCGCCCGCCGTGAGACGCGTCCGGTGCAGGTCAGACGTTCCCATCCGGCCAAGCTAAAAGCCCGGCTCTGTTGGCAATCGGGGTCTCAGAAGGGGCGGCTGTTCGACGATGAAACTGCTCCCGCTTCGACCAGGCTGGTGGGCGCGTCCGCCGTGACGTTGGTAGACGCTCCTTCTTCCCAGAGGCCCAGATCGATGACGAATCTCGTCACATCACCGCCGGCGTAAGTGAGATCGCCTCCCATCCGGCGAGTGAGGAGGAGCGAGATCGAAAGGCCCAGGCCCACACTGCCGGCCAGGAGAGCGTCTCGGCCTTGATGTATATACCGGGCGAACAGCCGCTCCTCCAGTTCGCGAGGCACTCCGGGGCCATTGTCGATGACCTCGATGTGGTAGCGACCGTCCCTGACCAAGCCCTTTATCGCAATGGGCGCCCGCCCATGTTTGATTGCATTTGAGACGAGGTTGCGCAGCACCTGCCGGAGCCGACCCCGGTCGGCGGTCACCGATCCACTTGCCACGCGGGCATGGACTTCGATTCCTTGGATCCGCAGCGGAGCCAGAACCTTCTCTACCTCCACCTGGGGGTCTACTTCCTCCAACCGGAAGCTGAGGGCATTCTCGTTGGCCCTCGCCACCGCAAGCAGATCGTCGACCATCCGACTCAACTCGTCCGCTTCCCGGGCGATGATGGTGGAGAACTCATTGACCATCTTTGGATCCGACCCAATCTTGGGGTCGAGCAAGGTGGCGGCAAACCCGTTGATCCCGGTGAGCGGGGTTCGGAGCTCATGGGAGAGGTCGGCGATGAAGTCGTCCTTGGCCCGGGCAACCTCCCGCTGTCTCGTGAGTTCGTGCACCAGGATCTCCTGGCGCTGTCGCCGACGGAGAGAGCGCCGGAAGACGAATACTGCGGCAAGTGGCACCGCGAAAGCAACCAGGAATCGTGCTGCGTCGGCGATGCGACCGGCCTGATGCTGAGCGAGCTCGAGTTCGGCGACCAGGGCGTCTCGATCTCGGGCGATGGACTCGGCCAGGTCCTGGTAGCTGGCGTCCATCCCCAGGACGGCGTCCTCCAGAAGGTCAGCATCATCGGATTCGAGGACGGCAACCAGCTCAATCACGGACTCCTCGAAGCCTCCGGCCAGTTCCACGAGTTCCGCTCCCGCTGCATTCTCGAGATAAGGCCGGAGTAGCTGCAACCGCACCTCGAACTCGCTGAGGCCCACCAAGGTGACGTCCAGAGCCTCCTCCACCTCGCTTGCATTGCTCAGTCCGGTGCTTTCGGCTGCGTCGATCAATACTGCTTGTATCGCCCGGTTCCGTGTGGTCGCCGCCGCGCTGAGCGTGCCTTCCGTGAAGATGCCCCTCGAGCCGATCGAAGCGAGGTGAGCAGCGCTTCTCTCGGTGGCGAAGACGGCGGAAAGCGAGAAGATTATCGACAGCAAGGCGACAACTCCGAGGGCTACCGCCAGATGCAGGTAGTTGGTCCGCAGACGCATCCCCTTCAGCAGGCGATCCAACGCCGCCACCACATTCAGCCGGTGGGTCACTTGGCTGGCCCGTTCCATAGGGTCGTCACCGGCCGGATCCACCGGCTTTCGATTATCACAGCAGACATCCCGACCAAGAGGAGTGAGGTCGGAAGGAGGATGGCCCTTCCGCTGTCGGTTAGAGCGGCGAATATGAAGCCGAACACCATCATCGCCGACCGCGACAAGGCGCTCGCCCAGGGCGGAATTACCAGGTCCAATCCCTCCAGGAATGGCAGGCCGATCCGCTCACCACTGGACTGACCCGTAGGAAGCGTCGAAACCAATGCCCCCAGACCCGGCTCTTGGGTGAGCAGAGCCGTCACCGAGCTCCCCCCGAAGGAAAGCACAGAAATCTCGCTTGCCGGTGAGCCATCCAAAGGGGCCGCCGGGTCTTCCGGTTCTGTCGGAGCCGGAAGGAGGGAGGCTTCGTCCGTCTCGTCGGACGGTGGCTCAGTGGTGGTGGTAGTCGGAGGCGTTGTTGTGGTGGTAGTCGGGGGTGCAGTTGTGGTCGTGGTCGGAGCTGCTGTGGTGGTCG
>JBBDMR010000094.1:0-19263 GCA_040878225.1 Acidimicrobiia bacterium | reverse complement strand
CCTTCGGGTTATGAGCCCGACGAGCTACCAGACTGCTCCACCCCGCGTCGGTGGAATAGCCAATTGTAAGCCAGCCCAAGGGTTGTGCCAACCGGTGACTACCGCCCTGCGAGGTCGGTCCACACGAATTGGGCCACTGCGTTGACCTGGTCGGGCGTCAACCGGGTCTCGAATCCGGGCATCCTCCCAGGCACACCGTTCGAGACGAACCTCGCGACATCTTCCACAGCTTCGAAGTTCTCCAACCCTTCGGCCAGGGCGGGTCCAAGCCCTCCCTGCCCTTCCGGCCCATGGCAAGCCGAGCAGTTCGACGCGAACAGCTCCGCTCCTGCCGACAAGTCGGGGATATCGACCTCTGCGATAGTCGGGCTCACCGTCACCAGCAGAACGCCAGTGGCCAGGGCGGCTAATGCCACCAGCGCCTGAATCCCGTCGACGATCCGCTTGAACATCAGATGCCGGGGAAGCCGAAGGTGGTGAAGAACCACAGCGAGCTGGTCAGCCAGATCGCAACCAGCGCGGTGAAGACCACTCCCCCGATCACCGGTAGGCCCCACGACGGCCCGCCGTGGGAGCGAACCAGGGTGACCTTGGTGGCGAAGGCACCGTAGAAGAGGCACCCCAGCAGCGAGTGGGCGAATCGGCGCAGCTCACTCATGTCGGGCTCGAAACCGATCGCCCATAGACAGTGGAACGCCACCGGCAGGCTGAGTGCAAAGGCCAACGTCCCGGAGAGACGGTGGGCATCGCCGAACCATGACGGCAGCTGGCTGGGAAAGCTCACCTTGCCCCACATCCGCAGTGCCGAATAGAGCTGGAACAGGGCGAACAGCAGGATCAGGGTCGTGGTCCACGCCTTGAAGCTGAGCGTGTTCGAGAAGAACAACGAGATGGTCTGCTGGCCGGCAGGGTCGTGGACCGAGCCGTAGACCCCTGCCACAACCGCGACGGCACCGCCGAGCAGAAGTGCCTTCCAGAGGATTCCGTGCGTGGTCTGGGTCGCCGCCGTCACGGAGAGATACTACGCAGACCGTGGCTTGCCGGGTCGGCTGATCCGCCATTTCGAAACTCCCTTCACAGCGTTTGAAGCTTCGGATGCGGATCCGGCAACACCCTCGAACCGGTTTCAGGCTCGTGGCTACCGTAACCCGATGGCGAAAACGCAGATCGCGGTGTTCAGCACCAAACCATATGACGAGGCTTACCTCTCGGAGGCGAACCAAGCCCACGGCCATGAGCTGACCTTTCTCGAAGCCCGGCTCACCGAAGGAACGGCCCGCCTCGCCGAGGGGATGCCGGTGGTGAGCATCTTCGTCAATGATGACGCATCGGCCGACGTGCTCGCCGAGCTCGTATCAGGGGGCACGCAGCTTCTCGCGCTTCGCTCGGCCGGGTTCAATCATGTCGACCTCGATGCTGCCGCCGCCCTCGGGCTCGAGGTGGTCAGGGTCCCCGAGTACTCCCCGCACGCCGTTGCCGAGTTCACGGTGGGGATGATCCTCGCCCTGGGGCGTAAATATCACCGTGCCCAGAACCGGGTGCGCGAAGGTAACTTCTCTCTCGAGGGCCTGATGGGATTCGACCTCCACACCCAGACGGTCGGAATCATCGGCACCGGGAAGATCGGCCACGTCCTCGCCCAGATCCTGCGCGGGTTCGGATGCGAGGTGATGGCATACGATCCATATCCAAACGACGACACCCGCGCCCTCGGCGTCAGCTACACCGAACTCGATGCGCTGTTGTCCAAGTCAGACATCATCACGCTCCAATGCCCACTCACCCCCGACACCCACCACCTCATCAACCAGGAGACGCTCGAGCTGGTCAAGCGCGGCGTGGTGTTGATCAACACCAGCCGTGGAGCCCTCATCGACACCGAGGCAGTGATCGAAGCGCTGAAAGACGGTCGGATCGGCCACCTCGGCCTCGATGTCTACGAAGAGGAGAGCGAGCTCTTCTTCGAGGACCATTCTGGCGACATCATCCAGGACGATGTCTTCTCTCGACTCCTGACCTTTCCCAATGTCCTGGTCACCGGCCACCAGGCGTTCTTCACCCATCAGGCGATGACACAGATCGCCGCCACCACCCTCGCCAACGTGTCCGCATTCGTCGCCGGGCACCAATCGGGCAACGAAGTGAAGACGACACGAGGATGACATCGCCAACGTCCAGCCACAGAAAGTAGTTTGCCACCACTATTAGGGACCTAATCCTCTGGTGACAGAATCGTGACTGTGAGACATTGTCTGAAGGCGAGGGCCGTTACGTTCCCCTCGCTGGGGAGCAGATGTGACATATTCATATCTCGACAATGTTCGAGCCAGCGCCACCATCGAGGGACCATCGACGGGCGCGAAAGTGTTCAGGTGGATGGTCGGGCTGCTGGCCATAGGACACGGTCTCGTCCACGTAATGGGGCCGATCCAGATTTGGGGCATTGCCGACATTCAGAGTCTGAGCGGAAGCCCGGCGCTAGCGGTCGGTGACACGACAACCCGCATACTCGCCCTCATGTGGCTGGGAGCGATGATCGTACTCCTCATCGCAGGATTGGGAGCCCTGACGGGACACTCCTGGTGGCCGCGCTGGGCCCTGTCCGGGGCAATCCTCTCTCAGCTTGTGATTGCCATGTGGTGGAGTGATGCCGCGACAGGAACCATCCCCAACATCCTCATTGCTGCAGCAGCAGTCTGGGTCGACCGGGTCGATCCCCTGCTCGATTCAGAGTTCGTCTGATCTGTCAGGGCGGCTGTCGTCCATGGCGAGCACTCGCGGGCACCCACCTCGGTTGGGAGATTTCTGGGCAGAAGTGCCGAAGACGAGATAGCCAGGGCGGACTGGGCCCGCCTCGGTACCCTGTTCTGATAGCCAGACCTGGAGCCAGATGACGACAGAGGTGACGAGTGGTTAACCGTTCGGAAGTCGAGCGGGAGATCTGGGCCGACGAGTTGCTTGACCGGCTGACTCCAGTGATGAGTGCTCTGTCGATCGTGTTCGTCCTGGTGGTCATCGGTGAATCCCTCGCCACGAGCGGAACCACTCTTAGCAAGGGGCTGGCAGTGGCGGGCTGGCTCATCTGGCTCATATTCGTCGCAGAGTTCGTCGCCAGGCTCGTCGTCGCCCCGAGAACCGTAGAGTTTCTCAAGCGGAACTGGTGGCAGGTCGCCTTCCTGGTCCTCCCGTTTCTCAGGATCTTTCGCCTGGTCCGGACCATTCGCATCCTCCGCACCGGTCGCGTGCTGTCCTCCGCCGTGCGCTCGTCGCGTTCGGCACGCCGGGTTCTCGGAAGCCGGGTCGGTTGGCTGGCTGTGGTCTCGGCTATCACCGCGCTCGGTAGCAGTCAACTCCTATACGAGTTCGAGGTATTCGATCGGTATGGAGACGCCCTTCATGCCGCGGCCCTGGCCACCATCACAGGTGAACCTCTTGCCCAGCCGGATGGATTCGCCAAGGTTCTCGACGTGGCTCTCGCCGCGTACTCAGTCGTGGTATTCGCTGCCCTCGCCGCCACCCTCGGGGCCTATTTTCTCGAGCGCCAGGGCTCTGGTCCGCCCAATCCCCTTCCCTCCCCTGCAGGACCCGCCAGCCCTTAGGGAGGTCTCTCTACCGTCGTTTCGGGATCCCTTATCCTGGGGACATGGGCAATGTCGTGATCATCAGCGGAGGGTCGAGCGGGTTGGGGCTGGCCCTCGCCGGTTCGGTGCCGTTCCCGGCGCGGGTGGTAGACATCAGCCGGTCAGGCCCGCCCGAGGGCTCAGCCATTGAACACGTTACCGCCGACCTCGCCGATGTCGCGTCCTGGGGCGAGGTGTCGAGACAGATCGCCGACATCATCGAAGCCGAGAACCCGGACCGTGCTGTGTTCATCCATGCCGCCGGAACACTGAATCCGATCGGTTTTGCCGGTGAGGTCGATTTCGAACCGTACGTGAACAACGTTGTGCTCAACAGTGCAGCGGGCCAGGTCCTCGGCCATGCCTTCCTCTCGGCCGTACGAGGTAGGCATGGAACCTACGACCTGGTGATGATCTCTTCAGGTGCTGCGAGCAACGACTACCCGGGATGGTCGGCCTACGGATCGGGCAAGGCGGCGCTCGATCAGTGGGTCCGATACGCGGGTGCCGAGCAGAAGCTGCGGGGCGGGGTTCGGGTGGCCGCTATCGCTCCCGGTGTCATGGACACCGAGATGCAGGCCGCGATCAGGTCGATGTCGGAGGAGGAATTTCCGAGAGTGCAGCGGTTCCGCGACCTGCACGAGCAGGGCAAGTTGGTCGCCCCCGAAGATGCTGCCCGGCGTCTCTGGGATGCGGTGGAGTCTGGCCTCGACCCCGGGTCGGTCCTCGACCTCCGGGATTTCTGAGGCCACCCTCCCTATCTAGCCCATCTCCGAGCGGTCCGCTTCCTCGCGGCGCAGTGACGTCCTAAAAGCGCCTCGAAGTCGGCCTTCACACTCATCCACCGGTGTCCACATCCCAGCGGACGTGTGACATTCGTCGTTTTCCCTCCCTCCGTGAAAGGAGGAAACTCTCGGAATGCGTCGATAGGTCCAGCACTTCCGGCGAGCGTTCGACGTGCTAAGCCGGATGACAGTTCAACCACCTTGCTGCCCGAGACCCCGGTAGCCGATCCGTATGGGAAAGGCACCATGTCAGCGCAGCTAATCGGTTCCGACATCGGGCCAGCACCATGCATTAATCTCTCGGTGGACTTAAACCACGACGACGCGATGCTTGCCGTCAAGATCTCAGGCGAACTCGATATGGCAACAGCGGTGTTTCTCGAGAATGCCATGAGACCGTACCAAGGTCTGCACAAATCGGTTAGCTACGACCTGACCGATGTGACCTTCATCGACTGTGCTGGCCTCCGCGCCCTCCTAACACCTGCAGATGGCGACCCGTTTAGCAGTCTGATCTCCATGACGAGTGCATCCCGATATGTTCGACGTCTCCTCGAACTCCTTCAGCTGCAATCGATACTCGACACCTCATCCAGCGGGTCTCCGCAACCGAAATCGTTACAGGCCTGAGACGGCGTGCCGTTACCTTGCGGCGACCATTGGCTGCTTTTCTCGTTTAGTAGGATCAGCCTGTCTCGGAGCGGTCCACTTCCCCGCGCCAGGCGCCGGTCTCGGTGCCACGGCCTTCGATGAAGTCCTTGAATCGTTTGAGGTCGCCCTTGACCCTCATCGAAACTATGCCCAGCTTGTCGCCGGCCTGCTCGACAAAACCATCAGGGTCGAAGTCCATTTGCAGCGTGACCCTGGTCTGCTCGTCGTTGAGAGCGTGGAAAGTCACCACACCTCCCTGATCAACACCGGAACGCGATCGCCAGGCGATTCGTTGATCGGGTGTCTGCTCGGTGATCTCTGCTTCGAACTCCCGGTCTACTCCGGCGATGTCCACATGCCAGCGGACGTGCCGGTCGTCGATTTGCTCGACCCTCTCCACGCCCTCCATGAAACGAGGGAACTCCTCGAACTGGGTCCACTGGTTGTAAACGGTGCGAACGTCGGAATCGACTTCAATGCTCTGGGTGACTTCACCCATATTGACCTCCTTGCTGTCGGTTTTGCGATACCCGCCCCGGTAACGCTGTAAACCCCGACTGGCGCAGCAGCGATCAACGACGCTCGTATGCGACGTTGCCTCTGACGAACGTCACCGAGACCTCGGTGTTGCCGAAGTCGCCAGCAACGAAGGGATCTCGATCGAACACCACGAGATCGGCCAGTTTTCCTGCCTCCAACGAACCGCGGTCCTGCTCACTGTTGTTGATGTATGCCGATCCCATCGTGAAAGCGGTCAGAGCCTCCACCGGAGACAATGCCTGCTCCGGACCGAGGGGTGGGCCGCCGTCGGGGCCTGTCCGCTTGATGGCGACGGCGATCTCCTCCATCACGTTGGCCGTTGAGACATTCCAGTCGCTTCCCATCCCGAGCGCGGCGCCGGCGCGCAGCAGGGAGCCGAACGGGTACTGCCACGAATCACGCTCGGGGGTGATGAACGGTCGGGTCAGCTCGATCTGGTAGTCGTCATTGAGGGCCCACAATGGCTGGGCATTGGCAATTGCTCCCAGGCGGGCGAAACGGGGAACGTCGTCGGGGTGGACGAACTGGATATGGGCGATGTGGTGGCGGTTCGCGGATGCACCGTTGACAGCGCGCGCCGCCTCGATTGCGTCGAGCGCGCTGCGTACGGCCCCATCACCAACGGCATGGAAGTGGCACTGGAAGCCGTGCCGATCGAGGATCGTCACGATCTCCCTGAGTTCGAGAGGGTCAATGAAGTCGATTCCTTTGTTGGTGGTGGGTTCGCCATTGCCATCGAGATACGAGTCGAGCACCGAAGCAGTGAAGTTCTCGGCCACCCCGTCGAGCATCAACTTCACCGATGTCGGCCTGAACCCGGGCGCCGATCGTTCCCGGCGCCCGAGGAGATCATCCACCTGTTCCAGTCCCCCGTCACGATTCCACCAGAGGGCCCCCACGGCATCACCGACAAGGATGCCCGATGAAGCCGCCCGGAGGTAGGCCTCCTGGACTTCGGGGACGACCGACGCCTCCTGCCAGCCGGTGATCCCATAGCGGAGCATTTCCTGCTGGCCCCGGACCAGGCCGCGTTCGTAGTCCTCCACCGTGTCTTCGGGTGCGTGCCGCTGTATCAGCATTTTCGCCCCTTCGTGAAGGGTCCCCTGCGGTCTCCCATCAGGAAGTCTCTCGATTCTGCCGTCTACGGGGTCGGGCGTCGCTGCTGTTACACCCGCGATCTCGAGGGCGCGGGTGTTGGCCCAGGCGCCATGCCCATCGGCATTGGTAAGCAAAGCAGGGCGGTCGCCGAGAATCGCGTCCAGCGATGAGGCGTCCGGGCATCCACGCTCGAACCACGCCTGAGACCACCCGCCTCCGACAACCCATAGCTCGTCAGGGTGCTCAGCGATATACCGGGAGATGGCTGCATAAGCATCGGCAGCGTTGCCGCAACCGTCGAAGTTGAGCCTCAACTGCTCCAGGCCGCTGGTGACGGTGTGGACATGGGCGTCGGTGAAACCAGGGGTAGCCAGGCACCCGTCGAGGTCGATCACCTCGGTCCCCGGCCCAATCAGGCGGTCGATTTCCTCTGTGTCACCTACCACAGACACCCGCTCGCCGGAGATGGCGACAGCCTCGACAAAAGGCCCCGCGGCATCGCCGGTGAACACCCTTCCGTTTCTGAAAGCGAAGTCAGCATTGGACATGGACGAAGTGTGCCACTCCCCTGCCCGAATCCACCGTCAGCGCGACGATGAACTCGAGGGAGTCCCTTCAGCGAGCGTCCTCGGGGCACTAGTGCTCCCACGTCCCTGTCGAAGGCAATAGAGTGAACCGCGGTCCGGCAGGGAGGATTCATGCCAATCGATAGCGCAACGGGTTCTGGCGAGTCGATAGACGCCGTGCTCGCGGCCGCGGCCGAACTGGGTGTCGAGCTCGACGCCGACGAAGCACGGGAGTGGATCGAAGCAGTTTCACGAGAGGCCTCCGCCCAACTGACGGTCGATGTCGACAGCGGTGTCTACGGCCACCAGGTAACCATGGCCGACCTCGACGACGAAGAACTGGGGCGCTTCCGGCACATCGCGTCGATCGTCGGGATCGACGACCGACCACCTGACGTGTTGACCGCCCTCGCCTTATCCGGTTCTGCGGCGCAGAATCGCGTCCACCGTTACCCCGGCGACTGCGACTTCTTCGAAAGGGTCCACATCCGCGCTGCGACTCGTGAAGCAGCATGCAACCTCCTCGCCGAGGTGATCCATGAAAAGGCGATGTCGGCCCTCCGAGGCCCCGGTTACCGGCTTCAGGAAGTCAAGTTCGGATCGTGGCCGGTTTCGGCGGCAATTGTCGGCGACAAGGTCAGCGCCGGCTCTCCTGTCTCTTGGACTCCCGAGCAGATCGAGGCAAGAGGAATCGAATATCACCGCGCCGACGGTGAGCGGGCCGTCCTCAGCTGGGAAGCGGCGGCCGCCGAGCCTGGATGGTGCAAGCTCGACTGGGTGGTCGCCGACCCCGGCCACGGCGGAGTCTCCAATGCATCGAACGTCCTCGACGCCACCTGGGAAGCCGCCGACGGAACGGTCACACCCCTGGACGGGTTCCTCGACCCATACTTCCAGGAGGTGTACCTCGAAGTCGACTCCATCCCCCTTTTCTCGAAGCTGGTCAAGGAGATGGGCGCCGACTCGGTGGCTGACTTCGTCGAGCGCCTGACAGAAGAGGTCTACAAGTACACGGTGGAGAGCCCGAACTACGGCAAGGCGGCACGCCGGATGTACAACATATTCCGGCTCACCGGGCGTTACCCGGAAGCCGCGTACCTTCGCGAACTCTTCGACGAGCCGGTCACAGCGCTGTACCAGGTTTCAGCCATGCTACGAACGCTCACCGAGGCCGCCGACGGTTCCGATACGTTTCAAACCGATGGGATGGTTGCTCAGGTCGACACGCTCATAATGTCAGCGGTCCAGGCACTGGAAGGCCGTTCGGAAGCCGAGATGGTGGGCAAGCTGCTCCGGCTTCGAGATTCGGTTAGCCGCCGCGACGAAGCCTCAGAATTCGCCGAAGACGTGTCCGAGGTGAGGGCTGACGCAATGAGCGCCGTTGACGCATACTTCGAGAAAGCTCTCACCGGGGTTCCGTCAATAAAGGAGTACCTGGAGGACGTTGCGTCCAGGTCCGGGGAGTAAACCGAACCGGCCCCTACGTTGAACGGGACCGGGATCGTCCACTAAGGCCAGCCACGGTGGTGAAGGCGGAATTCGCGTACCTCCGCACCGGTGGCGGGACCCCATGTCCGGGTGGGAACCGGATGCTCCAGGCGAGCTGATGCCAACTCCTCCCTCGTGAAACCGACGGGATCGGTTATCGGCTCGATCCCGTAGAGGCGGGCGGCGTTCCAGCCCAGGATCTTTGCCTTTGCCGCCCGGGTCAGCTCCGGGTAGCCAAAGCGCTCCTGGTATTCGGATGGGATCTGGAAGCTACGGAACGCATCGATCTGACCCTGGGGCGATCCATAGAAGATCGAGTCCGTACCCCAGACGATGTTTTCTTCCCCGAAGGCAACGAGAAGCTTCCCGATCACGTGTGCTGCCTCATCGGGTCGCCGCAAGAGGTGCCACCACGTGGAGCCCAATTCCGCATAGACATTCTCGCCAGGACCGAGCCCCGCCTCTCTTACCGAGGTGATTAAACGATTTACCCCTTGATGCGCCGCGGTTTTGGTGTACGGTCCCTCGCGCTGATTGACCTCGAACCCCGAGTGATATACGACGAACGTCACGTCGGGATGAGACCTGGCAGCTGGTCCAATGTCTTCGGGCGACCCATACCTACCGCCCCCCGCCAGACCCTTGTGAACGAAAAGTATTGGCGTACCCAGTTTGACCAGCTGTTCGAGAAATGGTCCGCCCACCGTCGGCAGGGCAGGATCATGGTCATCGAGCCACCAGTGAAGATTCGACGGGAAGTGGGTGAAGGTCTTCCACCCGGCGATGCGATTCTCCGTGACGGTGTGTTGCATCTCCTCGGCCAGGGCCTCTGGAGAAGCAGTCTGCGGAAGGGCGAGGGCATTGACTACAACCCTTTCATCGCCTGACAGGGCAACGACAAGCTGTCTCGTCTCCTCCATCACATCGTTTGAGAGCGGACTGCCCTCGGGATTTATCGGCAGGCCGGAGAGGGCAACCATCGTGGTGTCGGAGCGGATGAAGATCTCCTCGAGAAAATGATTGGTAGCAAAACATGCGCGCGGATCGTCTTCGTCCTCACATCGTGCCTGAGGGAACTGTGAGCCCCAGAACCAATCGCCTGCAGTTGATGGGTCCAGGTCGTATTCGAGCAGATGACCCTGGACATCGAACACGAACTCAGCAGGGCCGATGACACTCCGGGCAGCTTCCGTGTCATACCGGGCCATCGGATCAAATGGATAGAAAAGTCCGGCCGGGTTGCCGGTGGCTCCGGCCACGGCGGCATCGATCGCCGTAAGGCATATTGCCAGAGCAGATGCCGACCGCATGAATTGCCGCCGTGTCATCCCAGTGCTTTCGATGGCCTCATCGATCGCCGAACGGGCGAGCTTCTCCATTTCCAGACGGACGGGTGTCACCGGTTCGGGTTCGTACTCCCCGTTGGAGCACTGGCCGAAGGTTATGGGCAGACCTTCTTCCTCGTCGCGCCACGAAAACGGCATCTCCAGCCGATTCTGCCACCAGCCGGGATCAAGTGCATTCCAAAGGTCCCGGTCATTGGTTTCATTAGGTTGAGGCGAATCAGAGCGGCAAGGTGCGCCTGGATCCGTGGAAAACCGCTACAGCTGCGAGATCCGATGAGTCGCGGCGAATGTCCGCCGTTGAGGCATACTTCTCACCGGGGTTCCGTCAATAAAGGGGTACCGGCCCGTAACGCTTACGGGCCCGGTACGTTCGTCTTCTACTTGTCGACTTCTACCTGTCGACGATGGTTACGTCGCTCTTGCCGGTGTTTTCCTCGGCAGAGGCGGTCATGATCAAGGTCAAGATAAGGCCAATAATCCCGACGATGAGCAGGATCAGTCCGATCATGTTCACGTCAAAGCCTTCGCCCTCGGCGGTAACGGCCCAATAGAGGATCGCTCCAACCGCGATGAGGAACAAGCTTCCTCCGATTCCACCAGTTCTCATTTGAATACCCCTTTCAGGAGTTGTGCTGAGAGCGGTACCCAGCCTGGTCAGCAGTCAAACCCGCTTTGTTGAATGGTCCCCTCGCCGAAGCGACGCCGAAAGTCACCACCAGCACTGCTTTTAGGCCCTAGCCAAGACCGGTGGGGACTGCGAGGGTCACAAGAACAGGTTCTAACCGAAAGGAAAATAGATGAGCAAATACGACTACACAGGCAAGGTAGCGATAGTCACCGGCGCCGGCTCCGGGATCGGAGAGGCGTGTGCCGTACTGATGGCTTCGGCAGGTGCAATAGTCGTCATCGCCGACTTTGACGAAGACGGCGGCAACCGGGTCACCGACGCGATCAACGGCAACGGAGGAACGGCGTCCTTCTTCAAGGTCGACGTTTCCAAAGCGGACCAGGTCGAGTCCATGGTCAAGCACACCGTGGACACCTACGGCGGACTGCACGTGGCGGTCAACAATGCAGGTATCGGAGGGGCCCAGGCGCTGACCGGCGAATACCCGCTCGATTCATGGCAACAGGTCATCGACGTCAACCTCAGCGGTGTGTTCTACGGCCTCCGCTATGAGATACCGGCAATGCTCGAGTCGGGCGGCGGTTCGATCGTGAACATGGCCTCGATTCTCGGAAGTGTCGGTTTCGCCAATGCCTCGGCATATGTGGCAGCCAAGCACGGTGTTGTCGGCCTCTCCAAGAACGCCGCTCTGGAATACGCCTCGAGCGGGGTGCGGGTCAACTCGGTTGGACCGGCTTTCATCCAGACCCCGCTGCTCGCCAACAACCTCGACGACGAGATGCTTGCCGCACTGTCGGGCATGCACCCGATCCAGAGACTGGGCACGCCCGATGAAGTCGCCAATCTGGTTGGTTTCCTCTGCTCCGACGATGCGTCGTTCTGTACCGGCGGGTACTACCTGGTCGATGGCGGATACACGTCGCATTAGTGGGCAGGAACATTCTCCCCGGCCCCTTGCGTATCGTGGAAACTAGCTTTAGGAGCGTGACCAGACAGGATCGGAGGCCGATGCTATGCGTGACCTGACTGCCCATGGCATGAACCCAACGAAGGCCGTCCACTGGGATCTGGCGACCCCACGCCTCTACGAGGACACGCTGCAGCGCGGGCTCGGAGTCATCGCTCACAAGGGAGGGCTGGTGGTCGACACCACCCCGTATACAGGTCGCAGCCCCAAAGACAAGTACGTGGTGAGGGAGAGCGAAACTGAATCCGATATCTGGTGGGGGGAGGTGAACCACCCAATGGACCCGGAGGTGTTCACCGCTCTCTACCGCAGGGTGTGTGACTATCTCGGGGACCGGGAGCTCTACGTTCAGGACCTATACGTCGGTGCCGAAGACACCAATCGCCTCGGAGTGCGCACCATCACCGAGAGTCCCTGGCATGCGCTTTTCGCCCGCACCATGTTCATCCTTCCCCATCTATTCGATCCCGGGGACGAGTACAACTCGTTCCTCCCTGACTTCACCATCGTTCACGCCCCGGAGTTCAAGGCGGTCCCGGACCGGGATGGGACACGGAGCGAGGTGTTCATCTGCATCAGCTTCGCACAGAAAGTCCTGCTCATCGGGGGTACCCGCTACGCAGGAGAGATGAAAAAGTCGGTCTTCTCGGTTATGAACTACCTTCTTCCCAAGCGGGGGGTCTTGTCAATGCACGCGTCCGCCACCGTCGGAGTCGAGGGCGATTCGGCGGTGATCTTTGGGCTGTCCGGCACGGGCAAGACAACCCTGGCGACAGATCCTCTACGTGGGATGATCGGCGACGACGAGATCGGCTGGGGTGAGCGGGGCATCTTCAACATCGAGGGTGGATCATATGCCAAGACAATCCGGCTCTCCAAGGAGGACGAGCCGCTGATCTATGAGGCAGCCAACCAGTTCGAGACGATCCTCGAGAACGTCGTGGTGAACCCGGACACCCGACTTCCCGATTGGAACGACGGCTCCAAAACGGAAAACGCGCGCTGCGCCTACCCCCTTGCTCACCTCCCCAATGCGGAGAGGCGCGGGATCGGTGCCCATCCGAGCAACATCGTCTTCTTGTCAGCCGACGCCTTCGGGGTGCTCCCGCCGATCTCCCGGCTCACCCGCGAGCAGGCGATGTACTACTTCCTCTCCGGATATACCGCAAAGGTGGCAGGGACGGAGCGGGGCGTCACCGAGCCCATGGCTACATTCTCGGCTTGTTTCGGAGCGCCCTTCCTGCCTCTACCGCCGACGTACTACGCCCATGTCCTCGCCGAGAAGATAGACCTCCACGGCCCGGCGGTATGGATGATCAACACCGGCTGGACGGGAGGTGTTCACGGCGTCGGCCGCCGCATTCGCATCCCCCACACCCGGGCGATGCTCAACGCTGCACTGGCCGGTGTGCTCGACGACGTCGAGTACCGGGAGGACCCAATCTTCGGTCTGGCGGTCCCCACAACGGTTCCCGGCGTCCCGTCAAACCTGCTTGTCCCCCGAGTGACCTGGGACGACCCTGTTGCCTTTGATGACCAGGCGGAGCGCCTGGCCGTGATGTTCCGGGACAACTTCGCCAACTACGAAGACGATTTGCCCGACGTCGTCGTCAAATCCGGTCCAAGGAAATAGCCCGGGAGAATCAGTTCTGCGCGATCGGGTGGGCCTAAGGCAGGGCGGCTCGCTCAGCGCATCTTCTTGCCAAAGATCTGACGTTCAAAACACGATCGGCGGCGTCGCCAACGATGCCGTCTGCGTCGGCGGCTACCACACTCCACTAGGGGAAGCACGCTCCACCAGTTCTCAACCTCTATCCGTGAGGGAATACGCGCCGACAATATCTTGGAACCGAGGAGGGGGCACAAAAGGTGCAAGGCCCATCTGACGAGATTCCTGCGTTCCGGCGAACCGGACCCAAGTTCTGCGATCGTTCGGCTCCTATTGCCAAACTCTCAGTCGGGAAGTCGCCCGACGCTCGCTCCGCCACATGGACCTTGCAAAAGTGAATATAGACCACGTGGGACAGGAGTGCGAATGAACGCGAAAACTTTCGCTAACCGCGGGAAAACCGTGGGTTTCATGGAGATGAAATCGGCGGCCCGACCCTCGACATCCTCGAGGAAACCATCCAGAAGCGAGTCGACGATCTGAATGTCCCGCTGGGCGGGGCGTCTAGACCACGAAGTAGACGACTTCAGCAGCCTCCCCGGATCCCCAGGTGATGGTGCACAACTCTCGAAGCGAACGGGTTTCATGTTTGTGTGATTTCGTCGATGGGTAATCGGGTCCTCCTGGGATCACGAAAAGGAGAACCCAATGACAAATAATAAGAAACTGTCCCGATCGATTACGGCGCTGGCCCTTGCCGCTGCCATGGCACTCACCGGTTGCGACGCTGCCGATGACGATCCGGAAACCCCCGCACCTGGCGACACCACGACCACCAGCCTGGTTGACGACCTGACGACCACCACGGTCGCCCCGTAAAGCCAAGCCTGACCGAGACGAAAACCCCCGGTGGCCTTACGGTCCCGGGGGTTTTCCCTGTCCGTGTTGGCTCCGGCAGCCAGTATCATGGCGACCCCATGTCGGGTACCACTCCAATTCGCAACGTGGCTTTGATCGCGCACGTAGACCATGGCAAGACGACCCTCGTCGATGCCATGCTCACCGCCGCCGGCGTGTTCTCCGATCACGAAACGCCCACCGACCGGGTTATGGACTCGAGCGACCAGGAACGGGAGCGAGGAATCACGATTCTGGCCAAGGCCGCCTCGATCCTCTGGAAGGGCACCAAGATCAACATCGTCGACACACCCGGGCACTCCGATTTCGGAGGAGAGGTGGAGCGCGCCCTCGCCATGGTCGACGGAGTTTTGCTTCTGGTCGACGCCGCAGAAGGCCCGATGCCCCAGACCAGATATGTCCTCTCCAAGGCCCTTGACAGGGGCCTACCCGCGGTCGTCGTGATCAACAAGGTCGATCGCCCAGATTCCCGTGCCGATGAAGTGGCCGACGAGATCTATCAGCTGTTCTTCGACCTCGAGGCCGCCGAGCATCACATCGAATTCCCGATCGTCTCGTCGATCGCGCGGATGGGCCGTTCGATGCTCGGGGTAGGGGTGCCGCCGGAAGATTCCGACCTAACGGCCGTCCTCGACACCATCGTCGAGACCATTCCCCCGCCACCGGGTAATTCGGATGCTCCGCTCCAGGCGATCGTCACCAACCTCGACGCCTCCGACTATCTCGGCCGGCTCGCGATCGGGAGGGTCGAGAACGGGACCCTCTACTCGGACCGCCAGGTCGCAGTCCTCAAAGCGGACGGTACATCCGTGAAGCGAAAGCCCGCAGCGCTACTCGGCTTCAGTGACCTCGGCCGGACCGACGTCACCGAGCGTGGGGCAGGCGACCTTTTTGTCATCGCAGGGTTTCCTGAAATCGAGATCGGGGACACGATCGCCGACCCGGAAAACCCGGTGGCGTTGACCCGGTTGATAGTCGACGAACCGGTCCTGCGGATGACCTTCGGTGTCAACACATCTCCGATGGCCGGCCTCTCAGGCAATCTCCTCACCTCCCGCCAGATCAAGTCCCGTCTCGTGCGAGAAGTTCTGGGGAATGTTTCAATCCGGATGGCAGATACTTCGAGTCCCGACGTCATGGAAGTTGCGGGGCGCGGCGAACTCCAACTGGCAGTCCTGATCGAGTCGATGCGCCGGGAGGGCTTCGAGCTCCAGGTGAGCCGGCCAGAAGTGATCACACGTGATATCGACGGCAAGAAACACGAGCCCAGAGAACTGGCGATCGTGGACACACCGGACGAGTACGTTGGAGCTGTGACCCAGGCTGCTGCGCCCCGCAAGGGGCAGGTGACGGACATGCGCCCCGGCGACCGTGGCCGCACCATCGTCACCTTCTCTGCTCCCGCACGGGGACTGATCGGATTTCGCTCCGAGCTGATGACAACAACCCGTGGAACGGCTCTCGTCAACCAGCAGAGCGACGGCTGGATGCCCTGGGCCGGCGACCTGCCGGGGAGGATCGGTGGGGCCTTGATCTCCGACCGCGCCGGGACGGCAACCGGATTTGCCCTCGACAACCTGCAAAAGCGAGGTGAGCTCTTCGTGGAGCCGGGATCCCCCGTGTATGCGGGGATGGTCATCGGTGAGAACTCCCGACCCGACGAGATGCTGGCCAACCCGGCCAAGGGGAAACAGTTGACCAACATCCGCGCCTCCGGCTCCGACGACGCGATCAAGTTGAAGCCGGCCCGAAAGATGACGCTGGAGACTTCCATCGAGTGGATCGACGACGACGAGCTCGTCGAAGTCACCCCCGATGCGATCCGCATTCGCAAGCGATATCTCTCTGAGCCCGAGCGCCGTAAAGCCGGGAAGTCCTGACCGCGCCACAAGTCCGGAACTCTCCTTCATCCGAAATCCTCCCCCACTCCGAATAGGGGGCATGGGAAAGCGGTGACCGCAACGGCGCCGCGTGGATTTAAGGAGATACCCATGAAGAAATTGAAAGTGCTGTTCGTCGCCATGGCCCTGGCAATAGTGCCGGCGACTGCGGCCCTGGCCCAGGCAAGTGAGGGTCAGGTAATAGTCGTCCATGGGGTCCCCGACCTCGACGTCGACATATATGTGAACGGTGACCTCACCCTGGAAGGCTTCCAGTACGGCGACGTGGCGGGGCCTCTGGCACTGCCCGAAGGCAGCTACGACCTCGAGGTTTACGCCGCCGGTTCGGACCCGGCTGCGGGCGACCCAGCGCTATCGGGTTCGGCCGACCTGCCGGCCGGAGCAGTGGCGACCATCGCCGCTTACCTCGAAGAAGGCGGAGCACCGACCCTCGGCGTGTTCGTAGAGAACAACTCAGCGATCGAGGCAGGCAATGCGCGGATCTCCGCGTACCACCTTGCCGACTTCGGTCCGGTTGACGTCCTTGCGAACGACGCAGCGGTCTGGGAAGGCGTCACCAACGGCACCGGTGCCAACACCGATGTGCCTGCTGGCACCTACAACATCAAGATCACCGCAGCAGGTGACCCGGCCACTGTTGCTTTCGACGCCGATGTTGCGCTCACCGAAGGCACCAACACCATCGCATACGCTCTGGGCTCGGTTGCCGACGGCAACTTCCAGGTCGTTACAGCGGCGATCACCGGCCTCGGTTCGGCACCCCACGGTGTTCCCACCGGAGATGCCGGTCTCAGCACTGACACCAGCATCGTTGTGCCCATCGCAATTGCCGGCATGGCCCTCCTCGCCCTTAGCGGTGGAGCTGTGGCTCTGGCCAAGCGCGAAAGCTAAACGACCAACACCACGACAAGGGGAGGCTCCACCCTCCCCTCGTCTACGGTGGGAAACCATGAGGAAGCAAGCAGGAATCGCGTCGATTGCAGCGGGGATCGTCTTTGCAGTGACCGCAACCGTCACATTTTCTGGCATCGACCCCTCCGAAGTCGGTGAGGCCGGCGCGATGGAACAGTCCCTGACCAGCAGCTCGACGACGACACCAACCACACTCGAGACATCGACCACAGAGCCCGAGAAACCCGAGCCGCTCTGGCAGGAGAGCGTCAACATTTCCCAAGAAAGCTCTCCGGGCCAAATGCCGGTTCGGGTGACAATCGGTCGAATCGGGGTGGAGGCCAACGTCGTCCCATACGGGGTCAACGAGCGCACCGGCGAGATGGACGTGCCGGGAAACGTCGAGGACGTCGCCTGGTACAAACACGGGCCGAGTCCGGGCGCACAAGGCTCCGCCGTCCTTGCTGCGCACGTCGATTTGGCCGGACAGGGTCCCGGGGTGTTCTTCGATCTCAGGGAGCTCGACCCGGGGGACCTTATCGAAGTCGGCTATGAAGACGGCACTCAACGGAGTTTCGTGGTCGAGGCCCGGACCACCTACCTCAAGGACGAGTTGCCTCTGCAAACTGTTTTCAGTCGCAGAGGCCCCCCGGTATTGACACTCATCACTTGCGGGGGCGGCTTCGACTCTTCGTTGTCGAGCTATGACAGCAACGTCGTGGTTTACGCAGTCCCGGTCGGGGAAAACAACACAACGGACACCACCAGTCTCGATCAATAACAACTAGTACGGAAGGCCTGACATGGCAGATGAAACCAGCGACCGGAACGGTCGCACTTATGTGCTCCGGGAGACCCGGACGATCAACCGGCCACTGGAAGAAGTCTTCGAATACGCCGCAGATTTCTCCAACAGCGCCGAATGGGATCCGGGCGTGGACTCCGCAAAAGCGGTTGAGCCGGGACCGGTCAGGGTTGGCTCCAGCTACAGCCTCGAAGGCACCTTCGGGCCCTCGACTTTGCCGATGCACTATGAAGTAGTCGAATACGAGCCCCCGCATCGGGTTGTGCTCCAGGGGCGAGGTGAGAAATTTGATGCCCTCGACACCATGGAGTTCACCAGCTCGAGCGACGGGTCCACCCAGATTTCGTATACAGCCGAGATCACGCTCTTTGGACCGCTCCGCTACCTCGGGCCGCTGATGAGTTGGCCACTCGACCGCATGGGCAAGAAGGCACTCGACGGACTCGTCGAGGCCCTGAAACGATGAACAAGCTTTCGATTGCCTCTTTCACCAACGTCGGATACTGGCTCCACACACGCAAGTTCGGTCCGGTAGAAGAGGACCTCACCGGTACAACGGTGCTGGTGACCGGAGCAACCGGCGGGATCGGCCTCGAAGTTGCCAGCAACCTCTCCGCCCTCGGGGCACGGGTCATCGCCGTGGGCCGTGACCGTCACAAGTTGCAGGCTCTCGATGAGGTGATGGCCACGGAGTATCGCCCGGTGGCGGCGGACCTGTCGCTGATGGAGGAGGTGCGCCGCCTCGCCGACGACATGGTTGCCTCCGAGGAAATCGACGTTCTTGTCAACAACGTGGGTGTATTGCTCCCCGAGTTCACGCAGACCGAAGAAGGCCTCGAGAAGAGCTTTGCCACCAACCTCGCCGGTCATTTCGTCCTGACCAATGCAATTCTCCCGGTTATGGCCGCTGCCGGGTCGGGACGGGTGGTCAATGTCAGTTCGGGTGGGATGTATTCGGTGCGGATCAAACCGGCTCAGCTCCAGGCCGAACCGCACCGCTACGGCGGCTCCGCCGCGTATGCCCAGGCGAAGAGGGCGCAGGTGATCCTCACCGAGATGTGGGCGGAGGCAGTTGCCGACAAGGGCGTCACAGTCAACTCGATGCACCCGGGATGGGTGGCGACGTCGGGAGTTGCCTACTCGCTTCCAACCTTCAACAAAGTGATGAAACCGTTCCTGCGGGACGTCACCCAGGGTGCCGACACCATTGTGTGGCTCGCCGCCTCTGATGACGTGCAAGGTGCCACCGGCCAGTTCTGGTTCGACCGGGCATCGGTGCCGACCCACCTTTCGGACTCCACCCAGGAGACCAGCGCGGAACGGTCCCAGCTGTGGGATGTCCTGGTCGAGGTGACCGGATCCGACCTGGTACTCGATTAGCCCGCGACAGATCGGTAGGCGTCGATGGCGCGCTGGCGCGCCATCGCATGATCGACGATCGGATCCGGAT
>JBBDMR010000093.1:18494-19298 GCA_040878225.1 Acidimicrobiia bacterium | reverse complement strand
CGGCTGCCACTCATGTTTCTCTAACCCCGATTCTCAATCATGTAGGAGAGCACCACGAAGCAGGCCTCGCGAGCGCTGGGTTCCTCTTACCGATAAGGAAAGGCGGAAGAAGGACCAATGAACCGACGAGCCAAAGGCGAAGGACCCCTCTACCAGGATGACCCAGGGCCGCTGGGTCGGCCAGGCTGATGCCGGGTGTCCATCCGATCTCGTTCGAACCTCACGTCACAGCCCTTCGGGCTGAATCCACTTTCTGGTGCGCTCCGCTCTCCATCAACGACTTCAGCCGGTGCACAGCAGTGTGGACCTCAGTGAAGGATGTGTAGAGCGGGGCAAAGCCGAAACGGACATTGTCCGGTGCCCGGAAGTCGGGGATCACATTGCCGAGTTCGATGAGCGCTCGGGTGATCGGCCACCCATCTGGATGGCTGAGGGAAACGTGGCTCCCGCGCCGGGCAGGATCGGTCGGTGACTCCAACTGGAATCCGAGATCGGCAAGCTCTTCGTTCCACATTTCGATGAAGTATCCGGTGAGTGCAATCGACTTCTCCCTGATCGGATCCATCCCGGCATCGAGAACCATTTGGATTCCAGGTTCGATGGAAGCGAGCGAGAGAATCGGCATGGTCCCGGTGTGGAATCTGCGGATCCCTCCCGTCGGTTTGAACTCGAGGCTGAGGTCGAATGGGGCCTCATGAGCCCACCATGCGCTAATCGGGTTCTGCAGCGTCGACTGCAGCGATTCGCGGACATAGAGAAATGCAGGACTCCCGGGGCCGCCGTTGAGGTACTTGTAGGTGCAGC
>JBBDMR010000093.1:0-18484 GCA_040878225.1 Acidimicrobiia bacterium | reverse complement strand
CGAGGTCGGTTCCCGTTCCCTCGAAATCGATCGGGACCGAACCCACCGAGTGTGAGGTGTCCCACAACACCATCGCGCCAGCCGCGTGCGCCACCTCGTTGACTGCCGTCATGTCGTACGTGTATCCGGACATGTAGCTGGTGTGGGAGAGGGAAACCAGCGCCGTCCGTTCATCCAATTCCGCGGCGATTGCATCCACCGGGCCGTTGATGCCATCTGACTTCACGACCACCAGCTCCAGCCCATGAGATCTGGCGATACCGTCGACGACGTAGACATCACTGGGGAAGTTGAGGTCATCGGTGATGATCCGGCTCCGCCCCGGACGAGCGCCGACGGCGGCTCCGGCAAGCTTGAAGAGGTTGACCGAAGTCGAATCGGAGATGATCACTTCGCCCATTCCGGCGCCAAGAATCGGGGCGAGAAAATCACCGAGGCGTAGCTGGAGCTCCCACCATCCCTCGTTCCAGCTCCGGATCAGCCGTTCACCCCATTCGTGGTCGACGACGCGGTCCACCGTCCTCCTTGCTTCCTCAGGGAGCCGTCCCAGCGAGTTCCCGTCGAGGTAGATCATCCCCGGATCAGCCGCGACGAATTTCGACCGGTAGCCGGCCAGCGGGTCAGCGTGGTCCAGGTCTTGCGCACGGTCGTAGCCGCTGGCGCCGGGGTATCGGTCAGGTAGATCGATCACCGGGTCACGTTACCGGAGACGGTCGGGACTCCTGATAGCGTCCTCGCGATGCCCGAGCCGATCGAGAGAAACGATATCGAGGCGGCGGCCGACCGGATCGCCGGCTTCGTCCGGTTGACTCCAACCATCGACCTCGGGAGAATCCTCTCGGACGATTGGAAGCTGATTCTCAAGCTGGAAAACCTCCAGGTCACCGGTTCGTTCAAAGTCAGAGGAGCGTTCAACGTCCTTCTCTCGGCGCGCCCGGAGGAGGTGGTGGCCGCATCTGGCGGCAACTTTGGAAAGGCTGTTGCATACGCGGCCGAGCGTCTCAGCATCCCGGCAACGATCTTTGTGCCCGCGTCCTCTCCGAAGGAAAAGACCGAAGCAATCGCGCGCTACGGGGCTGACGTCAGGGTCATCGACGGCTACTACTACGACGCCCTCGCTGCCAGCCAGGAATACGCCGAAGCCACCGGGCATTTCGTCGCCCATGCCTACGACCAACCGGAGGTGATGGCGGGCCAGGGGACGGTGGCATATGAGATCGGCCGGCAAGTCGAAGGAGCCTCCACGGTTCTCGTGGCGGTCGGCGGTGGCGGCCTGATCGGAGGCACCGCCAGTTGGTTCCGCGGCGAGGCCGATGTCATCGGGGTCGAATCCGAACTCTGCCCGACTCTGCACACCGCAAGAGCACAGGGAGCCCCCACCGAAGTGGAGGTCGGCGGGATTGCCGCCTCGTCGCTCGGCGCCAGGAAACTCGGGACACATCCGTGGACCGCGAATCAGTGGATCGCGGGTTCGGTGCTGGTGAGTGACGCCTCGACTCTTGCCGCCCAGGAATGGCTGTGGGATCAATGTCGGCTCTGGGTCGAGCCGGCATCCGCCACCACCATCGCCGCGCTTCGTGAAGGTCACTTCAAGCCGTCTCCCGGTGAAGCCGTGGTGGCTGTTCTATCCGGGGCCAATCTGGGGATGGGCGACGACCCGGCGATCAGAACCCCAGGATATTGAAAAAGCCCGCCGTACTATCCCTCCGATGCTTTCCGCACTAAAGACATACGTCATCGGGTTCCTGATGGGTTCGGCCGATGTCGTCCCCGGTGTGTCCGGGGGGACCATCGCCCTGGTGACAGGCATCTACGAGAGGCTTGTCGCCAACATCAGATCGGGAAGCTCTGCTCTGGGGTCGCTGATTAAAGGCGACTTTGCCGGGATGAAGCGCAACCTTCGCGATGTCGAATGGGGCTTTCTCTTTCTGGTTCTGGGCGGGATTCTCACCGCAGTTCTCAGCCTCGCCCACTTCATCGAGGTGCAGCTGGAAGAGAATCCGATCATTCTCGCTGCGGCCTTCTTCGGGCTTGTCGTCGGCTCGATCGCGATGGCAATCAGGATGATCCGGGAGCCGTCCATGTTGCACCTCTGGGTGGGCCTGGTGGTCGGAGGCGCGCTGTTCGCAATCCTCGGTCTGGGTTCTGGGATGGTGCGGGAATCACCTGGACTCTTTGCCTACTTTTTCTCGGCGGCGATCGCGATCTGCGCGATGATCCTTCCCGGGATCTCCGGATCGCTCATCCTGGTCCTGATCGGCATGTACGACTCCGTCCTCAGTGCGGTGAATGATCGCGACTATGCCGCCGTCGGCATTTTCATCCTCGGTGCAATCGTTGGACTCGCCTTCTTCTCACAAATCCTCCATGTCGCTCTCCGCCGTTGGCATGACATGGTCCTCGCCGGAATGATCGGGTTGATGGCAGGATCCCTCCGCATCGTCTGGCCGTGGCCGGACGGCGTCCAGGGGGCGGGTCTCGGTGCCCCCGATGGTGACGTGCTCATGGCGCTCATAGCCGCGGTCGTCGGCTTCTGCATAGTGCTGGGTGTGGCGCGGCTGGCGCCGGACGAGCTCTAACCGGCCCGACTGCGGTGAACCTGGGTCTCCAGGTGGTCGCTGATAATCGACCAGACCTCAGGCTGGGCCAGCTTCCGTTTCATCGAGATCAGCGTCCGCATGAAGGTCGGGACTGCTCTTCCGGCATCCATCGGGTTGGGTCGCATGGCGTTTTGCACCGATGCAGACGGGGTCAGAGTCACGACGTCGCAATGGGGCCAGGCGTCACGAATCAACGCCATTTCCTCTTCGAGAGACTTCCGGCCTACCCGGTCGAACATCTTCTCGTGCATGAGGGCTCGTTTGCGGTTGAGGTCGGCTGCCATCGGGGCGACGATGAGGACGAGGTCGAGCGGTCGGTTGTGACCGAGGACCAGATCGGCGTGAGTTCCGGAGGCAACACCCCCGTCGACGTACAACCTCCCTCCAATCGGATACGGGCGGAACAGAAGCGGGATTGCCGTCGAGGCGGCAACGGCTTCCGCAAGACCGGCCTCAGGATGATTGGCAGTTCCGAAAACTGCCCGCTGTCTCGATTCGATGTCATATGCAACAATCGCGGTGGGTTTGTCGGGCCAGGAGTTTGCAGCGCCCTCACCGATCTGCGACGCGACCCACTCGGCGAGGCCCTGGGAGTGGTATGGAGCCGGCGAACCCATGAACAGGGTCACTCCCGGACGTCTCAGTCCAGGAGCGATTCCATGACGCACCCATTTGCCGACGTTTCGCTTCCCGCCCCGCTGATAGAGGTGGCCCTTGATCCGCTCTGCGACGTCGGATCTCTCGTCGCCGGGATGCACCAGAGAGTCGAGTGTGAGTGAATCGTGGCGGACGAGGGCGCTCACGAACGCACCAGATGAGGTCCCGACGACAACTTCGGCGTTGTCGGGGTTCCATCCGGTGGCAAGCTGGACGGCCATCAGCGATGCAATTTCATACGACGCCCCGGTGACCCCACCGCCACCCAGGACAAGTCCTACCCTGGTCACCCTTATCAGAATAGGGCTTGGCTACCCCATTAGTTACCGTTTGTTCCGTGTTCACGAAAAACGATTCGCCGGAACTACCCGCACCAATCGGCGATCTTGTTGCCGGTTGGGGCCAGGTTGCCAGTGACCCGCTCCTCAGCGAACACACATTTCTCCAATTGGAGAGAGGCAAGGGCATTTATCGCATTGGTGGGGATCCCATCAACGCAATCGTCACGCTCGTCGAGGCCTCCGATGGTTCCGGTGGCCTGATCGAAGTGGCGGGAGCCTCTGTGGAGTCACGTCAACATCTCTGGGATGCAATGCGCTCCGAGATCCTGGCCATCGCCGCCGAGCACGGTATCGATCCGCTTGTGCTCATCGACCGTGGGGGCCTTGAATCCGGCGAAACGTCAGTGGGCGCGGTGGTCCGAATGCGGGTCGGGGCCGACACAATCGAGTCGGTGCCGGCAGGGGAGCGGATGACCCCGAA
This sequence comes from Acidimicrobiia bacterium, assembly GCA_040878225.1. Classification (GTDB taxonomy): domain Bacteria; phylum Actinomycetota; class Acidimicrobiia; order Spongiisociales; family ZC4RG35; genus MA-ANB-1. Next base: position 14,465 of record JBBDMR010000093.1, on the reverse strand, counting down.
CGACGTCGATGGGATACTCACCGTGATCAACCTGGCATTTAGAGGTCATCCCGAGAATGGAAACTGGACGACGGGAGACCTGGCGGACCGGATGGACCAACCTTGGTTCAACGCGGATGGCTTTCTCGTCGAACGCTCCGAGCAGGGGGTGGTGGCGGGGTTCTGCTGGACCAAAGTGCACGCCGACGGCGTGGGGGAGATCTATCTGCTCGCAGTCCACCCCGATCTGGGAGGCCAGGGCACCGGGAAGGACCTGGTGATGAGAGGGTTGGCCTATCTCAGTGATGAAGCGAAGTGCGCGGAGGTAATCGTCTACTCAGCCGGAGACAACGAAATCGCCCGGGGCCTCTATGAGAGCCTCGGATTCAGCGTTGACCGCGTCGATAACCGGGTGGCGATCAAACAATATTGAGTTCACGTGTCAGCCGAAACGGCTGCCACAACCTGAGCACCGCGTGTCTTGTTCGCGTGTCGGGCCGTAGCACCAGGGACAGGGAAGATCTTCACTCCTCTGCTCGTGGAGGTTGACCACGAGTGAGGGATTGATCTCGTATCTCTGTTGACCCCGGATGCCTTTGGCCAGTGCGAACAGACCCGTTGTGGCAGTCGCTGCCATCAGCGCCTCAAACAATGTCCGTCCTCCTTGCCATACCGGCAGGAGGCTAAGTCAATTAGAGACGATTTTCGCGGATTTCCCTGCGGCTAGAGCGCTAGGTGCCGAGTACTGCTTCGGTGAGGTCGTGGACCAGGTAGGAGAGATCGCCGAGGCGGCCCTCACGGACTTCGGCTGCATCGAGCATCATCGTCGCCGCGTGATAGGCGACCCAGGGGCGGTAGCTGCTCTCAGCCAGCTCGGCGCCGTAGCCGCTGCGGAAGGCGGCGGCAGCGTCTTCCCCGATGGTGTCGGCAAAGCGCCAGACGGCAAGGGTGAGGTCCCATTCGGGGGGAGCGAGGGTCGCCCACTCCCAGTCGACCAGTGTCACCGCACCTTCCTCGTTGACTACGAACTTCGACGGCGTGGGGCGGGTATGTGCTGTCACCGAGTCGGTGGCGTGGGGTGGGGTCATCTCGATGGCGGCATCGAGCACCTTCTGGTCGAGCTCGAAGCGCCTGCGGAACCGACCTAACCTCGTGATTGTCGATTTATAGTGGGATTCGACGTACTCGCTGTCGATGCTGGTGGCGAGATTCGTGATCTGAGCTTCGGTGTCGTGGACCCCGCGCAACACCTCGCCGGCGGCCTCGACCGCGTCGAGGTTTTTGGGCAGGTTTCCCAGATTCCAGTTTCCGCCGTCACTCATGGAGACCCAGGCCATATCCCCTTCGACCTTGGAATCGATTATTGTCGGCACTCCGGGGGTGCCTTTCAACGATTCAAGGGCTCGCCGCTCCCTGCGCTCCCGTGAGGGCACCGGGTAGACCTTGACGATGATGGATGAACCGTCTTCGTTGATCACCCTGAACACACTGTTCGCTCCGGCCGAGAGTTCACGAAGAGTGGTATTGGGATGTGAACTTTCGACAAGCTCTCGTGGATTCATGTTCTTTCCGCTTCCTGGTGATTGAAATTGATGAGTGGTATCCAGCCGCGGCTGGGTATTCTGCCGCACTCAAGGCTAGTGAGAGTTGAGCAGTTGTCTATCGATCTTGAATACCCCGACGGGAACGTTGTCCAGCACCCGGAAGGCGTGACGGGCCTGGAAGTGGCCAGCTCTATCGGTTCCGGACTGGCCCGCGCTGCCGTGGCTGTCCGGCTCGATGGAGAATTGCGCGACCTCAGCCGTCCGATCAACCAGTCGGGGAAGTTCGCCGTTGTGACGCTGGCCGACCCGGACGGACTGCACGTCCTCAGGCACTCCTCAGCTCATGTCCTCGCCCAGGCAGTGCTCGACCTCTATCCGGGTTCCACATTCGCAATCGGACCGGCGATCGAGGATGGTTTTTATTACGACTTCAAGGTGGAAGATCCGTTCACTCCGGAAGACCTCGAGCGGATCCAAGCCCGCATGGAAGAAATCATCGCTGAGGACCAGCCCTTCGTCAGAGACTCCGCCGCCATGGACGATGCGCTCGAGATCTTCATCGACCATCCGTTCAAGCGCGAGATCATCGCCAATGTCGACCCGAGCGAGGTCTCTGATGGCGAAGATGTCACCCTTTACAGAAACAATGGTTTTGTGGACCTCTGCCGGGGTCCCCATCTTCCATCGACCGGGCGGATCCCGGCGGTGAAGCTGCTCAGAACCTCGGGCGCTTACTGGCGGGGCGACCAGGCCAGGGAACAGTTGCAACGGGTCTACGGAACCTCCTGGCCGTCGAAAAAGGAGCTGGAGGAATACCTCGTCCGCCAGGAGGAGGCCGAAAAGCGCGACCACCGAAAATTGGGCGCCGAGCTCGACCTCTTCAGTTTCCCTGACGAGTTAGGCTCCGGTCTTGCCGTCTGGCATCCCAAGGGCGGGATGCTCCGCAAGGTGATCGAAGACCGAAGCCGCGACATCCACGAGCGCTACGGGTTCGAGTTCGTTTACACACCGCATCTCGCTAAAGCCGACCTGTGGGAGACCTCGGGCCACCTCGGCTATTACGCGGAGAGCATGTATCCCGGGCTCGTAATGGACAACGACCAGGAGTATCGGGTCAAGCCGATGAACTGCCCCGGCCACATCCTTATCTACAAGAGCCGGGCGAGGTCGTACCGCGACCTGCCAATCCGGCTCTCCGAGCTCGGTGCGGTCTACCGGTACGAGAAATCTGGTGTCGTCCACGGACTGCTCCGGGCGCGCGGCTTCACCCAGGACGACTCCCACGTTTTCTGCACCGGCGAGCAGCTCGATTCTGAGTTGCGGATGCACCTCGACTTTGTCGTCGCCTGGTTGCGGGACGCCGGCTTCAGCGAATTCGAGGCAGACCTCAGCACGCAGCCGGAAAAGTCGGTTGGTGAGCAGTCGCGGTGGGATTTCAGCGAGAAGACCCTGGCCGATGTACTCGAATCGTCAGGGATTCCGTATCAGGTGGCGGAGGGCGAAGGCGCCTTTTACGGGCCGAAGATCGATATGCATGTCAAAGATGCGATAGGTCGCAGATGGCAGCTTTCGACAATCCAGCTCGACTTCACGTTGCCGGAGCGCTTCGAGCTCGAGTACACCTCCGCTGCCAACGAAGCCGAGCAGCCGTACATGATCCACTGCGCCAAGGCCGGCTCGCTGGAGCGGTTCATGGGTGTTCTCATCGAACATCACGCCGGCGCCTTCCCGATGTGGATGGCACCGGTCCAGGCCACGATCGTCCCGGTCGCAGACCGGCACATCGACTATGCGAGGACCGTGAAGCGCGCGCTCGAAGCTTCCGGGCTCAGGGTCGAGATCGACGATTCGGGAGACACCGTTGGCGACAAGATCCGTACCGCAATCACCCAGAAGCACCCTGCGGTGATCGTCGTGGGCGACAACGACGTCGAAGCGGAGACAGTCGGCCTCCGCCTCTACGGCGAAGAGAAGGACACACGGGGTGTGCCGCTAGCCGAGGTGGTCTCCCGCCTCACGACCATGGCGGCGGAGCCTGACCTTTGAGTGAAGAGAAGCGGGTCGACCGCAGTGGAATCCACATCGAGAAGGACCTGGCCCGCTCGGTCGCCATCGAAGAGGAACTCGACGCGAATGTCGTCGGCCCGTACCGATTTCCGCCACCGACACGCCGCCGTTCGGCCGGATGGGTTTATTTGGTCGCGGCCGGCATCGTCGCGTTGACAGTCGACGGAGGTTGGCTGCCGGCAATCGGGCTGGTCCTGCTCGCCTGCTGGCAATTCGCCTCTGCCTGGCCCCTGAACGTGGACGAGCACCAGGCCATGCAGGTGGCCGGGAAGGCGGTTCCGTTCCCGGTGGGCCACGCCTCCGGAGCGGTGACTTTCAAAGGCTGGCGCTCACGACCCCGGTGGGCGATGATCCTCTACTCGGCCAGCGAGCCTCCGGACCGGCGCGCACTCGTTGTTGTCGACGCTGTCGACGGCACCGTCGCTGAAGATGTCTATGTCGAGGACGTTCCCGGAGTCTGAACCCGGATCTACCGGTCGTCGATGGCGACATAGTCGCGGACGGCGGGACCGGTGTAGAGCTGGCGGGGGCGGAAGATCTTGGACTGGGGGTCGGCCGACAACTCCCGCCACTGTGAGATCCACCCGGGGAGCCTGCCAATGGCGAACAGAACCGTGAACATGTCTGTGGGAAAGCCCATGGCCCGGTAGATGATGCCCGAGTAGAAGTCGACATTCGGGTACAGCTTCCGCTCGACGAAATACTCATCGTTGAGTGCGACCTGTTCCAGTTCCATCGCCACATCGAGCAACGGATCGTCGACGCCGAGGGCGTCGAGCACATCCTCGGCAGCCTGCTTGAGGATCCGAGCCCGGGGATCGAAGTTCTTGTAGACGCGATGCCCGAACCCCATCAGGCGGAAGGGATCGTCCTTGTCTTTCGCTCGCGACACATAAGTCGATGTGTCGCCGCCATTGCTGACGATCATGTCGAGCATTTCCAGCACCGCCTGGTTCGCACCTCCGTGCAGCGGGCCCGAAAGGGCGTGGATCCCAGCGCTTATCGAACTGAAGATATTGGCATGGCCCGAACCGACCAGGCGCACAGCCGAAGACGAGCAGTTCTGCCCGTGGTCGGCATGGAGGATCAGGAGCATGTTGAGGGCTTTGTTGACCACCGGATCAGGTATGTACTCCTCGGCCGGCACCGAGAACATCATCCTGAGGAAGTTGGACGCGTAGTCGAGGTCGTTGTCCGGATACACATAGGGCTGGTGAACCGCGTACTTGTATGACCATGCAACCATCGTTGGCGTCTTGGCGATCAGCCGTCTCGAGCTGATGTCGACCGCCTCCTCGTCGAGGGGGTCGAGAGCGTCGGGGTAGTAAGTGGCCAGCGCCGACGTGGCGGACGCCAGGATCTGCATCGGGTGGGCGGCGTGGGGGAACGCCTCGAACAGATGCTTCACATCCTCACGCAACAGGGTGTGGCGAGTGATCTGGTCGACGTAGTCTTCGTATTCGGCCGTGGTGGGCAGTTCCCCGTACTGCAGGAGGTAGGCCACCTCGAGGAACGTCGCATTCTCGGCGAGCTGCTCGATGGGGTATCCGCGGTAGCGGAGGATCCCTTTCTCGCCGTCGATGTAGCTGACCTTTGACTCACCCTCCGCAGTGTTGGCGAAGCCGCGGTCCGACGTCACGAGACCCAGGGTGCTGCGGAGCTGGCTGATGTCGATGGCGCTGTCACCCTCCGTTCCGATCTGAACGGGCAGTTCCAGCTCCTCTTCTCCGTACCTGAGCGTTGCGTCAGACATCTGTTTTCCCTTCTTAGCCCTCAGATCTCTGTGCTGCGGGCTGCGTTAGTGACCTTGTCTGCCTCATTGTGCGGCATTTCGGCGTAGTGGTCGAACTCGACTTCGAAGCTGCCCCGCCCTGAGGTCAGCGACCGGAGCTCAGCTGCGTACTGTTGGATCTCCGACATCGGCACTTCGGCCTCGACCGTGCGCAGGCTGCCTTCACCTTCCATGCCCAGGACTCTGCCCCGTTTGGAGTTGATGTCGCCCATCACATCTCCGATGTGGTCGGCAGGAACATATATCTTCACCTTCATCACCGGCTCGAGGAGGATCGCACCGACTTTGTCCGACGCGGCCCGGAGCGCCTGGATCCCGGCCATCCGGAACGAGAGCTCGTCGGAGTCGACCGGGTGGTACTTGCCGTCGAAGAGCTCAGCGGTCACATCGACCATGGGGAAACCGGCGACGATCCCGCGCTCCAGGGCTTCCTGCACGCCTTTGTCGACCGCCGGGATGAAGCTGCGGGGCACGGACCCGCCTTTGATGCTGTCGACGTACTCGTACCCAGCTCCCCGCGGCCGCGGGGCGAAACGGACCGAGGCAACTGCGAACTGGCCACGTCCCCCGCTCTGCTTCTTGTGTTTGCCTTCGGCTTCCGCGGTGCGGGTGATGGTCTCCCGATACGGGATACTGGGAAGGCTGGAGTCGATCTCAACTCCGTAGCGCCGTCTGATTCTCTCCAAAGTGACTTCGAGATGAGAGTCGCCGAGCCCGGCAAGAATTGTCTCCCCGGTGTCAGCGCGCCGCGAAACCTTGATTGTGGGATCTTCTTCCTCGATGCGGTGCAAGGCAGTCGAAAGCTTCTCCTCGTCCTGGTTGGAGTGGGGGTTGATCGCGACTTCGGCGACGGGTCGGGGGTAGGCGACCGGTTTGATCACCGCATCGGCGCCGGGGGAGCGCAAGGTATCGCCGGCCCGGGTCTCCTCGAGTTTTGCAACGGCACCGATTCCGCCGGTGGGAAGCTCGGAGACCTCGTTGTGCTCTTTTCCCTGGAGTTTGTAGAGGTTGTGCAGGCGTACCTGTCCACCGCGCGCCAGTTCGAGGTTCTGGTCGGCTTTGACGTTTCCGGAGAAGATCCTGAACAGGGAAATCCTCCCGACAAACGGGTCGGAAATGGTCTTGAACACGTAGGCAACCACCGGGCCGTCCAGGACCGGATCGACCGGACTGCCCGATTCGAGTTCCGGCATCGTCCGTTCCAGCGGGTTCGGCCCGTAGTCGGTGATGAATTCGAGGAGCAGGTCGATGCCAACCAGCCTCTCGGCAGATGTGACCAGGACCGGGTCCATGGTGCCGGCGAGGATCCCGGCGTGGACCGTGTCGACGATTTGTTCCCGGGTCGGTTCGGTACCTTCGAAGTAGGCTTCCATCAGCGCGTCATCGGTTTCGACGACCGATTCGACCAGGCTGATGTGGGTGGCGTGGACCTGGTCCGCAATGTCGGCGGGCAGGTCGATTTCCTTGCCGCGCGGCGAACCAGATTCATACTCGTAGGCACGCTCGGATGCGATGCGGACCACCCCGCGGAGGTCGCTTTCGACACCGATCGGCATCTGGATGGGGGCAATCGCGTTGCCGAACGACTCACGGAGTTGGGACAGGGTGCGCTCGAAGGATGCCCGTTCCCTGTCGAGTTTCGAAATGACGACGGCGCGGGGTATTCCCTCTTCTCCAGCGATCTCCCAGAGGTTTTCCGTCTGGACTTCGACGCCGTCTACAGCGGAGACCACAAATAGGGCAAGATCGGAAGCGCGGAGGCCGGCGCGGGCGTCGCCGGCGAAGTCGCTGCGTCCCGGGGTGTCGATGATATTGATCCGGTAGCCGTTCCAGTCGACAGTCGCCACCGCGAGGCCGAGAGAGATGCGACGGTCGGTTTCTTCGGGTTCGTGGTCGAAGAGGCTGGTTCCCTGATCGACCGAGCCCTGGCGATTCGTCGCACCACCTACATAGAGCATGGCCTCGCCGAGCGTGGTCTTACCCGAACCTCCATGTCCAACCAGTGCGACGTTGCGAACTTTCTCGGGTTGCACAGGAAACCTCCTCGCTAGGTGACAGCCCGATCCTAATGCCACGTGGTGACATGGGTTTCGGCGAGGAGAGATTCTCGTGTGTAAACGAGTTTGCTGATAATCGATGGGTTTCCCTCGTTAGGTTGAACCTGCAATGACACGACGGCCCGGCCGATGTTTCGCACCCGCCATTCCTGAAGGCGCCGCTCCTCCTGTTCCGCCATCGGGTGGTGCTTGCAGCGGTCTTCGGTGCTGCAGTGATCCTGGGTTTGGTCGTCGCTTTGATTCCCCAGTTCCTTTCGTCTGCGACCTCCCAAGCGCTGGAGCGAGAACTGGGCGGGCGCTGTGATGCCAGCTACAACGGATCAATGCGGCCCTCGCCGTTTCGAGGGGGATTCGGCCTCGCGGTAACCGAGCCCAACCGGGAGCTCCTGGCAGACGAAGTCACTGGCCAGTCGAACCTGGCCGCTGCGCGGGCAACGATCGTCAGTCCTACGGGGCAGGCGACCAAACAGGGCTCAGATGATGCGTTTCCGATGGTCCTCCTCTACCGCGACGGATTCGAAGATCGGCTCGAGATCCTGGAAGGGGATGGCCGACGTGGCGGGGTCTGGATCGATGAGTACGCCGCCGAACAATTCGACCTGGAAATCGGCGACGTGGTCGTATACAGCACAATCGACGCCTTTGCCGCTGAGCAGCTGCCTGTGGTGGAAAAGGAACTCCCGGTCACTGCAATCACCGAAGATCATGCCCAGCTCGCGTCGCGTCACTACTGGTGCGGGGTCGAGAATCTCATCGGTTTCACCCCGGGAGGTGACCGCAAGCAGCCGGTCGGCCTGGTGGGCCTCGACGTGTTTGCCGGTGACGCCTCCGATCCAAACGATGACGCCCACTACCTTCGTTTCGAGGAGTATTGGGAATTGCCCGTTGAGCACAGGGGACTGACGCTGACCACCGCCGGGGAAATCCTCGATATCTTCCTGGAGGCATCGAGATCGATTTTCTTCAACCCCGATGTGATCAGCTCTGATCTGGGCATTGTTGCGGGTCGGGTTGAAGCGATGGGGGTTGTCGTGGTTCTGGTGGCGTTCGAGCTGGTGGCGGCGGCGGGGAGCTATTGGGTTGATCGGAGGCACGATGAGTTGCGCTTGCTCTCAGCGATAGGTATCGGGCCTGTTCCCATCGGCTTCAAGGCTCTCCTCGAGATGTTGGTTCCGATTGCGGTGGGTGCTGGTGTCGGGGCCCTTGGGTCGATTCCACTAGCAGTCTGGGTTGGCCCCGGGGGTGGTATCGAGGCGGGTGCGAGACGGGACGGATTGGTTCTTGCGGTCCCGGCGACCCTGGCTGCGCTGATCCTGGTGGCGGTGGTGGCTGCGCTGCGGGCCAGGGGTTTGCTGTCGACGGGGCGTCACCGCAGGGCTTCCCGGTGGTGGACCCTCCCTCTGGCAGCCGGGGCAATCGTTGGGGCGTATTGGCTGCGTGGTGTCATTGGCGATGAGGCAGTGGTCTTCGGGGAGAACGAGCTGGTGGGTTCGGTTGATCCTCTTGTGTTGCTGTTTCCATTGTTGATCTTTGGAGCCGCCGGGCTGTTCGCGGCCGAGTTGCTCCTGTTCCTCCTTCCGAAGGTCAAGGATCGCTGGAGCGGCCACTCGTTCTATATGGCGGGCCGACGGCTGGTCTCGAGTCCGGGACCGGTCATCGTTCTCCTCGCGGGCGCACTGATCCCGATTGCGACCCTTGTCTACTCAGCAGCGCTGACCCGCTCGGCCGAGGTCTCAATCGAGGCGAAAGGGAAGGTGTTCATCGGGTCGGACGTGAGAGCGCCGGTGTTCGGCCTCGATCCCCTTCCGCCCTCGCTGGCCGGCCAATCGACTTATGTGAGGCGGGCGGATAGGGTCGACATGGACGGGACCCCGGTCGACTTCCTCGTCATCGACCCTGCGACCTTCGCCCTGGGGGCCTTCTGGCACCCCGGATTCTCCGACCGGTCCCTGAACGAGCTTGTCGGGTTGGTCGACGACGTTGAATCTCCGCTGCCTGCGATTGCGGCCAACCCCGGGCCCGGCCTGGAGTCCGGAACAATCGACCTCGGCCAGCTGCAAGTGCCGATAGCAGTTGAAGCCCTCGTGTCGAGCTTTCCCGGGGCAAGGGCCGAGAGGCCCTTGATCGTCGTCGGACGGGGGGCGTACGAGAGCTTCGTGACAGAAGCCGACCTGCCTTCTACGGGTGACGGGACAGTGCCCCAGCTCTGGGTGGCCGAGCTCACCGATGAAGAGGTCGAAAGAGCTCTGAGTGAGGCCGACATCGGCTTTGCCTTCACTACCACCATCGACGAGACGCTCGACCTCACCAAGTTCCAGGTGATCATCTGGACCTTCGATTTCCTCGAGCTTTACGCTGCCCTCGCCGGGATCATCGTCGTTGGAGCCATCCTGCTCTACGCCGATACCCGGCAACGAGCCCGGAATCTTTCGTATGCCCTTGCCGTGCGAATGGGCCTCACCCGCAAAGAGCACCTCCGTGCCGGGCTGATCGAGATCGGCGGGTTGGTCGTGGCCGGGGCTCTCGTCGGCTCTGTCACCGCCAACCTCGCTGCGCGCACCATCTTCCGGTCCCTGGACGCCTTGCCCTCCACACCACCCGGGCCGTTGTGGGCGGGCACAATCGACCTGATCGCCATCCTGATGGTGCTCTCGGTCGGCGTCGGATGGTTGGCATCGCTCGCAGCGCAACGCACTGCTGACAATGCCGACGTGTCTGAACTGCTCAGACATGGCGACTGACGATCGGGGTATCGGGGTCTGTGCCTGCTAGTTTCGGGGCTTCATGATCGACATGAAGGTCCGGCCTCGGATCACCCGGTTCCTGGTTCCCATGGGCAAAGGCCTCGCAGCAGTAGGGATCACCCCCGCCATGATGACCGTTTTCGGGTTATCGATCACCGTCTTCGGCTCAGTTTTGATCGCGAACAACTACCTGAAGACCGGCGCCGGTGTTGTGCTGATCGGGTCTGCGCTCGACGGTCTCGACGGGTCCATCGCCAGGGTGACCGGCACGGAGTCGGCTCGTGGAGCCTTTCTCGACTCGGCTTTCGACAGACTGGGTGAGATTGCCGCTTTCGCCGGTCTTGGTGTGGCCAGCGCCGGAGAGCCCCGCTCACTGCTTTTGATTGTTCTCGCTGTCGGTGGAGCGATGCTCGTGCCCTACATCCGGGCGCTGGCCCAAGGTCACGGTGTCGCAGGCAAGGGTGGGCTCATGGGCCGGGCCGAGCGGGTCCTCCTCTTCACCGTCGGGATCCTCATCGGACAGGTGGAACCGATGCTCTGGATCTTCGTGGTCACGGTGTGGTTCACCGCCGGTTACCGGTTCGCCACCACCTATCGCTCCATTCCGTGAAGCATCTCCTTGCATACCTCGCCCTGCGGGCCGGGGTCGGACTCGTCGGACTGCTCCCTGCCGGCCTGACCCGGTCGTTGGGTGAATTCGGCGGCCGGATCTGGCACCGGTGCGCCACCGGCCGCCGGACCATGGCCGCGCGACACATGCGGCGCGTGCTCGGCCCCGATGCCGACGCCGGGGCTGCGGCCAAAGCGGTGATGATGTCATACGGCCGGTACTGGGCCGAGGCCCTCTGGGCCCGGTCCCGGCGTGTCCCCCAGATGATGGCCAGTACCACCGTGGACGGTCTCGACAAGCTCATCGACGCCCGGGAGCAGGGGATCGGGATGATCTACGCCCTGCCCCACATGGGGAATTGGGAGGCTGCAGCCCCGGTCTCCGTCGATGTGGGGGTGCCGGTTCTCGCCGTCGCCGAGAAGCTTGCCAATGAGCGGATAACCGACTGGTTCACTGCGATGAGAGCCGAGTTCGGGATCGAGATCGTTCTCGCCACCGGGAGCGCCACAGTCATGCGCGCCCTCGAGTCCGGACTCGCCGACAACAAAGCCGTGGCGTTGCTCTCCGACAGGGACCTCAGAGGCAGGGGAGTGGAGGTCGAGTTCTTCGGCGAGATGACAACGCTGCCTCCCGGGCCGGCAACTCTTGCGCTGCGCACGGGCGCCCCGTTGTTTCCCTGTGGGTGCTATTTCACCGACGACGGGCACCACGTTGTGGTCAAAGACCCGATCCCCATGCCCGCCGATGGCACGAGGACGCAACAGATCCAGAAAATCACCCAGGATCTGGCCTATGAGCTCGAGGCCATCATCCGGGAGGCGCCGACCCAGTGGCATCTGGTCCAGCCGAACTGGCCGTCCGATCGGGAGAGCTGATGAAAGTCGGCATTGTCTGCCCCTACGATCTGGGAGAATACGGAGGCGTGCAACAGCATTGTGAAGAACTGACTTCACACCTCCGATCGTCAGGCATCGACTCCATCCTCATCGGTGTGGGATCGATACGGCTGCAGGGAGGACCGGGCACGGGAAACGCTACGGTGCCGGTGGGGCGAGCGGTCAAGATCAGGGCGAACGCCTCGAACGTACCGCTGACGATGTCACCCATGTCGTGGAAGAGAATGCGTGATGCACTGGACGGTGTGGAACTCGTCCACATTCATGAGCCGATGATGCCCCTAGCCGGTTGGGCAGCGCTGAAGACGGATAAGCCAACCGTGATGACGTTCCATGCTGATGCTCCCGCTTGGGCGCGGAGGGTGTACGCGCGGGCGCCCTTTGTTGCGGAGCGAATGCGTTCATCAGTTTTGACGGCGGTAAGCGAGGCGGCCAAACGGAGTATTCCCCCCGCCTGGGGTGATGTGAGGATCATCCCGAACGCGATCGATGTCGCCGGCTACGACCTGCCCGTCGGCCGGGTGAAGCATCGGATCGCCTTCCTCGGCCGCGACGACCCGAGGAAGGGCCTGGACATCGCGCTCGAAGCCTTTGGGCTGATCCACGAAGAGCATCCCGACTCCGAGCTGATGGTCATGGGGGCCGACCGTTCCGAGGAAATCCACGGTGTTCGATTCATGGGGCGCGTAACCGAGGGTGAGAAGCACCGGATGCTGGCCTCGAGCGCAATCTATGTCGCCCCCAACACCGGGGGTGAGAGTTTTGGGATTGTGCTGGCCGAGGCAATGGCAGCTGGCTGTGCTGTGGTCGCTTCCGATCTCGAAGCGTTCCGGGCTGTCGCAGGCGACAACGCAGTGTTCTTTCCGGTCGGAGATGTTGCGGCTCTTGCCCGGGAGATGGCGGGTCTTCTCGAGGACGAGAGGGAGCGAACCAGATTGGGCGAGGCCGGAAGAGAGGCGGTCAAGGCCTACGACTGGTCAATGGTTTTGGACATGTATCGCCAGGCGTACGCCGACGCGATGGCTGACAGGTAGATCGAAGATTCCCGGTACCATGAAGCCTTCCCAAGGAGAAAAAGTGGAACAAGGAACTACAAGGGTAAAGCGGGGCCTCGCCGAGATGTTGAAGGGCGGCGTCATCATGGACGTCGTCAACGCCGACCAAGCCAGTATTGCCGAAGAGGCCGGCGCAGTTGCGGTAATGGCCCTGGAACGGGTCCCCTCAGACATCCGTCGGGACGGCGGCGTCGCCAGGATGTCGGACCCTTCGATGATTGAGGAGATCAAGGCTGCGGTCACCATTCCGGTCATGGCCAAGTGCCGGATCGGCCATTTCGCCGAGGCCCTGGTCCTCCAGTCACTCGAGGTCGATTACATCGACGAATCCGAGGTGCTGACCCCGGCCGACGATGAGCACCACGTCGACAAATGGGCTTTCACTACACCTTTCGTTTGCGGAGCCCGCAACCTTGGTGAGGCGCTGCGTCGAATCGGCGAAGGTGCCGCGATGATTCGGACCAAAGGCGAGGCGGGCACCGGGAACGTCGTGGAGGCCGTCCGGCATATGAGGACTGTCACGAACGAGATCCGCTGGATTTCGACCACGGACGAAGCCCAGCTGATGAGTGCAGCCCGCGACCTGGGCGCTCCATACGACCTCGTGCGTGAAGTCGCCAAGACCGGGGCGCTGCCGGTGGTCAACTTCGCCGCCGGTGGTATCGCCACGCCTGCCGACGCTGCCCTGATGATGGGGCTCGGCGTCGACGGCGTCTTCGTCGGTTCCGGGATCTTCAAGAGCAACGACCCCAAGGGTTACGCCCATGCGATCGTCGAAGCCACCACCTTCTGGAACGAGCCCGAAGTGGTTGCCAAGGTCTCCCGCGGCCTGGGGGCTGCGATGCCCGGTATCGAGATCGACACGTTGAGCGAATCCGAACGTCTGGCCTCGCGAGGTTGGTGAGATGACGACGGTCGGTGTTCTTGCCCTCCAGGGGGATTTCCGGGAGCACCTGGCCCTCCTTGGGGATCTCGGAGTCGATGCGACACCGGTCAAAACCCCGTCCGCCCTCGAAGCCGTCGACGCACTGGTGATCCCCGGAGGTGAGTCGACCACCATCGGCAAGATGTCAGTTCGCTTCGGTCTCATCGAGCCGCTCCGTCTGGCCATCTCCGACGGGCTTCCCACGTACGGCACCTGTGCCGGTCTCATCTTCCTGGCTGCTTCGCTGACTGACGGTGACCAGCCGCTGCTCGGCTCCCTCGACGTCGTGGTCAAGCGCAACGCCTTCGGCCGTCAGAACGACTCCTTCGAGGCGTCACTCGACGTCGTAGGTCTCGACGAGCCGTTCGAGGCGGTCTTTATCCGGGCGCCCTGGGTGGAGAAGGTGGGTTTGGAGGTCGAGGTGTTGGCCTCAGTGGCGGAACACCCGGTGATGGTCCGTCAGGACAAGATCATCGCCACGTCGTTTCATCCCGAATTGACCGGTGACAGCAGGATCCATCAGATGCTTCTGGATATGGTGTAGGTCATGTCAGGTCATTCCAAATGGGCGAACATCAAACACCGTAAAGGGCGCCAGGATGCCGCCCGCGGCAAGCTGTTCGGCAAACTGGCCAAAGCGATCGAAGTCGCCGCCCGTGACGGCGGGGGAGCAATAGAGTTCAACCCGACGCTGGCCACGGCGGTGGAAAAGGCCAAAGGTGCGTCGATGCCCAACGACAACATCGAGCGAGCAATCAAGAGGGGCACCGGCGAGGTCGAGGGGGCCGTCTATGAG